>JALWFE010000140.1 GCA_027039975.1 Flavobacteriales bacterium | reverse complement strand
TGTCATGTCTTATTTATAACACTATAAAGATACTGAAAATCAGGGAAATAACCTGAGCATTATGCTACATTTTTTTATTTTTTTTATGCTAAATACTCTTATTTTATTAGGTGCGAAACTTTAATAATTTAATTAAAAGATAATTGTCTATGTTAGAAAAATATATCAATGAAGTTTTTAATAAAGATGTTATGGAAATTCTAAAAGAACTTCCGGATAATTCAGTTGATATGATTTATAGCGACCCGGATTATAATGTCGGTATAAATTATGCCGGAAAAAATTATACAAAAAAATGGCATGAATATATTGATTGGTACATTGAGTTGATTAAAGAAAGTATGCGTGTATTAAAACCGGAAGGCAATTTGTTTACTATAAATTATCCAAAACAAAATGCATATTTATGGGTTAAATATTTGGATAAAGCTGCACATAATGTTTTTGAATATGTTTGGGTTTATAATACTAATGTAGGACACAGTCCAAGAAGGTTTACAACGGCACATCGTAGCATTTTACATGCAACCAAATCAAAAAATAATAATTTTTATAAAGATCAAGTGGCACAACCTTATCAAAATCCAAATGATAAACGTATAAAAAAACGAATGGCAATGGGGTATAAAGGCAGAATGCCTTATTCTTGGATATATGCAGATTTGGTTAAAAATGTTTCCAAGGATAAAACGTTTCATTCTTGTCAAATTCCGTTATCTTTGTTTGAATTATTACTTAAAGCGAGCACAAAGGAACAAGACATAGTATTTATCCATTTCGGTGGTAGTGGTTCGGAAATTATTCATACCAAAAATCTTAACAGAAAATTTATAAGTTGTGAAATCCATCCCGAATATCATAAAATGATTTTGGAACGTCTGCAAAATAATGGAAAAATTTCTCCGGAATACCGTTTGGAATTTATAAAAATGAAAAACGGTTATCAACCAAAACCTGAAACGGATACATTATTTGATGAAATAAATTAATTATCACTCAAATATTTCTTCATAAACATTTTTTGTTTATCCGGTAAGTTATTGATTTCCGTATCAATCAAATCTTTATATTCCGGCACTTCATACAGTCTTTTGAGATTTTCACGGGCGGGCTTGTGTAACCGCCAATTGAAATGAAAAGCCGCATCCAGCAAATTGTCAATAAATTCGGCATTTACCAATCGCATCTGAATAATCATTTCAAAACTTTTCAAACGGATTTGCATATTGTATCTTGGAGAACTGTAATCGATCATTTCTTCGATAAATTCCTGATTTTTTAAAGGTTTGTAAGTTTCTGTCAGTAAAGCCAACGAAAGCCAAATCATCCGGAACGCTTTGTCGTTGCCCCCCGGGATGTTACCGGTTCTATCGAGGATGTCATTACGTTCCGCCGGAAATTGTATCCAATAATGCCACAGAGCAGTTTGTTTGGTTAAATAAGAAGCATCGTCGAGGAGTGTTTTGTATACATCTTTCAAAGAAACCGGGATAGTGTCCAATTCTATGGCAATTTGTTGGCGGGTTTTCAGGTCTTTTTTGAATAACCGGACAAGCATTTGTAAATGTATCTCATTTTTCAAATCCGATTTGATTTGTTTGAGAATTTCCTTATAAACCGGAAAATACTCCTGCCGGTTGATAAGCTGTTGAAAAACAGTATCTTTTTGTGAAAAATCCAAATTTTGTATTTGCGTTAACGCTTTGTATCTGTCGATAAAATCCGGTGCTAACAGGATTTGATTTTTGAGCCATTTATCCGGTTTTGAGAAATGGACATCATACAATTTTTTGTTTCCCGGATTAGCAATAACCGTTTTAATGATGGCAGAGTTGTCAGGGAGTTTAAAACTGTTTGCTTGTTGCAAAAAATATTGATTGCTGTCTGTTAAAACCAGAAAATCGAGAGGTAAATTATGAGAATTTTTATTAATAACAATACTGTCGTTACGTTGTATTAAATCAAACCGTGGAATACGGAAATCTTCATACCAAATATTGAAAAATCGCGGCAAACTGTCGCCGGTTATTTCGAACATTAATTGTTTAAAGTCAGACGTTGAGGCATTTTTGTAGGCAAAGCGTTTAAAGTAAGCTTTTATGAGTTTCTTGTAGTTTTCGTCTCCCAGTTCCTGTCGCATCATTTCAATGATTTTAGCGCCTTTTCTGTAATAAGTTAGACTGCTGGCATTGGGGCGGTGCAGGGGAATGGTATCATCTTTTTGAGCTGCAATAATTTGACGGTCAAATAAATAGGTTTTATACGCCGTATAATTTTTGCCAAAAAAACGGCTGTCTATCAAACGGGCATAGTAAGTGGCAAATGCTTCGTGTAGCCAATGGTCAAAGTCCGATTGGCCCGTTACCAAATCACCGAACCACTGATGCGCCAGTTCGTGAGCACTGACATTGATAAAATTGATATCGTTATAATCCAAACTGTCAATTACATAACGGTCACCGTTAAAACTTGTAGCCGACACGTTTTCCATACCGCCGAATAAAAAATCCCTGCAAGGAATTTGCTTGTAATTTTGCCAAGGGTAGGGGACACCGATTTCCTGTTCAACAGCATCAAAAATTTCTTTGCTTTTGTAATAGGTTTTGTCATTTTTCAGTTTGTCGGGATACTGATAATTATATACCGGTATTTTGCTCGATGAAATAATTTTTTCTTCCGTATATTTTCCGGCGCCTATAAATATTAAATAAGCCGGTGCCGGTTGAGTCTGTTTATAAACGGTAGTGGCTGTTCCGTTGTTTTTTTCTTTGCGTGAAACAAATATACCGTTGGAAATAACGCGATAATCCTTCGGAAAATTTATCGCCAATTCCCAAGTGAATTTGTCGTTTCTATTGGAATCCGTAGGTAACCAATGACTGTTATCTTTACCTTGTCCTTGTGTCCAAACTTGTTCCCTGCCCCCCTTGTTCCAACCGGTAAAATACATCGCCAGTTTAGGTTTGGCTGTGTAACGGATATGGATATTGTATGTTTTACCTTTCTTAAATTTTTTATTGATAATCAACAGTTTACGGGTTTGTTTAAAAGCTAAGGCAAAACATCCGGTTTTTACTTTCAGCGTGTTGATATCTTGCGAGTCAAAAATAATACTGTCGGTATCGCGTTTTAATAAAATTTTGTAATCGGCTGTGCCGGAAACCGTTTTTTGGTAAGGATTGATGGCGATATCCGCTTTTAGATGAATAATATCATATTGTTTCAACAATTGTGCTTTCGTTGTAAAGCTACAAATGAAGATTAATATGAAAATCAAATTAAAAATCCGGTAGTCTTTAATAAATTTCATAAGTTGTTATTATTCCGGGTTAGGTTTCTAAAAATTTTATTATTTCGTCTGTCACTGCATCGTCTTTCAAAATCCTGCTATGCCCTAAGCCTTTGGTTTTTAATAATTTGCCGTTTTTTAGATGCTTGTAATTATTTATAGCGTCCTTTACCGGTACTTCTTTGTCGTTTTCGTCGTGAATGATTAATACCGGTTCTTCAATATTTTTACAAGCATAACTTCCGTGAAACTCATAAATGGATTTTCCGGTTATTTTTTCAAACATAGCAATTAATTTTTCAGCGACAACCGGTTTTAGTTCCAGTTTTTTGACAAAATTGTGAAAAATATCATAAATGGAGTCCGGAGCGCCGATAATCACCAGTTTTTTAAAAAGAGGCCGGTGCGCTTGAACGTTGAGTAAGGCAATACCACCCATTGAATGGCCGATAGCCACGTCAAAAGGTCCGTAAATTTCAAAAACTTTTTCTATGGCTTTTATAAATTCGGGCATCATGGTTTTGTTGCCGGTTGATTTGCCGTGTGCCGGTCCGTCGATGCTGATAACTTTGTAACCTGATTGCAAAAGTTTTTCGATGATTTTATACATTTGTGTAGCCCGTCCCGACCAACCGTGAACCAACAAAGCTGTTTTGTCCCCGTTTCCCCATTGATAAACAGCTATGGATTTGTCAATTTCGGGAACTGCCATATAGGAAATTTGAGCTTTTGATTCCCAAATTTTTTCGTGTTCAGGCGTTTTGTGTTTGATTGGTTTTTGGAACAAAAACTTGACATACCGGGTTGCCAAATCCGTTGAAACGGCTTGAAGAAATTTACCTGCAAGAATGATAATCCGGGGAATTTTCATACCACCGGGTTGATTTTTCTGCTTTTTGCTCATTGATTGTAATTGAACGGCTAATTTACAAAATAAATATGACCTGCATAATGTTCGGTAATGTTTATGATAGGTGGTCTGTGATAGAGATAAATATCACCGTAACCAAACAAATCCCCTGAAATTTCTTGAACCGGATAAAAATGCATATCGGCATCACTGCGTTGAAAAAAACTGATTTTTTGAGCAATCAAATTTTTTCCTTTAAACACCGGATTTACACCGTAAAAACCGACAAATAAATCATTACAAGTGCCTTTTATATCGAAAATACTCGTACCGTTGGCGGTGATACGAAGTTTGTTTATCTGAACTTCCAAATCGAAATCGGCAATATTGTTGGTGCCGGTTTGATTGTTTTCGCAGATGAGATGTAATTGGTCAAACCGCCATTTGTTACCCGAAGTTATTTTTAAATCAGTGTTGGCTATCAGGCATTTAATTTGGTTGACATAAAGATGGACTTCTGCAATGGCATCCGTGTTTTCTATCAGGCAATAGGTGTCATTTGTCAATATAAGTTTTTGATTTTCAATTTTATAGTTGATATTTTGCCATATATCTTTACTGGCTTTAATCGTCATTTTATTAATTGTCGTATCAAAAATTTTTAATCGTATCAGAGGATTGACTTCTATCGTGTCAAAGGTTTCCAAATCAATTCGTTTTGTGATTTTAGTCTTTGAAATATCACAAGTAAATGGAGACTTTTTGCAAGACAAGGTTATGGTAATGAGTAAGATAATGATGATTAAAGTATGTTTCATTTTTTTTTATAAAAAGTGGAAATTATTTCAAAACCGCCGCATAATGTTTAATTCCAGTGCTTCGGCACGATTGATACCGTGAACTTTCAAACTGAATGCCAATCGCCAGTTTTTACCGGCGTAATATTTTGTTCCGAGCCGGTTGTAAAAACGGGTTTCAAAATTATACGGATAATAAACATAATAACCGGCACCGATATCCAAACCGAATTTTTGATAATAAAATTCGTGTGTGACAAAGATACCTATTCTTTTAAAATCAGGTATTTTGTCGAGATGATATTCTGGCATGGTATAATATTCATACCGGATTTGTTCCCGTAAAAACCAGGATACAAACAGTTCAATCCCTAAGCTGATTTTATGTCTGAAATCCAAATGTTTTTCCATTTGAAAACCCGGTATCAAAAAGGGATATTGACCGCTGTCATAATAATCGGACTCATTGATGCCAAATCGTAGAAAACCAACGTATTGCCACGTTTTATCATACCCGGGAAGATGTTTTTCCGGCAATATTTTTCCGTTACGCCGGTCGTAAAGCAGCCCGAACGTAAGCGAAGGAATGTTGGCTCCGTAGTTGGGGGATTGTAAATTGCCGTTGGAATAATGAAAAACAGCCAATCCCAATTGCAATCGCCAATAGTTAAAAATTCGTGGTGATTTTAAATACAAACCGATATCAAAAGGTATCAACAAATGAGAACCAAACAATTGATTTTTGGTGTTATGAAATTTGTTGTAAGGATTGGTGTTGTATGCCAAACCTTGTGATATTCTGAATGATAACTGAAAACCTTGTCCGGGTTTTATCAAATAAAATGACATAAAACCGGTAAGCCCGAAATTTTTTCCTAAAACCTCGTCTCTGAAATCGTGATATAAAAATGTCATACCAAAATCGGTATATCCAAAACGGTTTAAACGCTTTTGCTCGTAATAATTAGGGCTGTACCAGTTGATTTGAAAAGAATAAGGCATCTGCTGAGCAAACACATAATTGGATTTAATCCGTGACAGATTATAACCTAAATTGATATCGGCCGATAAAATTTGTGATTCTAAATCGGATATTTTTTGCCCGGATAACGAAAAATTCAAAAAGAATAATAATAATATGTTGTAACCGGAAAATTTGAACACAGGTAAACTTTACCGGCAAATTTAGTGAGAATAATTGAACTCGCGTAAATGAGAAAAAGACAAAAGTTAGTGTTTACAATGTCTTAAACTGTTTTGGAGGTGAAAATCATACATAATAAATCAAATCCGGAAGCTTTTCTTTTAATTCTTTATCAATAATATCATCCAGCAAATCCCTTTTTTTAACTACGGCCCAAATCATCATATCTTTGGGAGGGCGTTTGTAGTAAATATAACCACCTAAACCGCTGACTACTTTCGTATAACCTCTTTCAAGATCCCCTTCTTTAAAATCTGAATTGATAGCCCGTGAAAGAAAAACTTTAAAAGAGTTGGAAACGGTCATTTTAACTTTTGGTTTTCTTTTTTCTTCACTCATTTTTATGTTTTTTTGAAATTATTATCGGTTAATACAAGACGCTGTAAAAGGTAAAATATTCCATCTTTTCGAGGTGACAAAAGTAAGAAAAATTATCAAATTTTACAACATTTTAAATTTGCAAATGAATCTAAATTCGTCTCTTACCAATTTCAAATTTAAATACTGAGATAACCTGGCCAAAAATTTCCTCACTCCCTCATTTCCTCATTTCCTCAATTCCTCAATTCATCAATTCCTCAATTTATAAAACGAGTATACGGTATGAAGTAATAAACTCTCATCAAAGAAAATAATACTCAATGAACCTGAACTTTCAACTTTCAACTTTCAACCTTCAACTTTCAACTAATTATTACATATTTCTTCGATACTGCCCGCCAACCATAAACAATGCCTCTGTCATTTGCCCCAACGAGCTGATTTTGGCGGCTTCCATCAATTCTTCAAAAATATTCCGGTTGTTAATAGCGGCTTCTTGTACTTTTCGCAAACGTTTGGGAGCTACATCTTTGTATGTTTTATACAAATTGCGTACCGTTCTGATTTGTTGTAGTTTTTCGGCTTCGGTAGCGCGTATAACTTCACCCGGAATTTGTATTTTACCGCCGTCTTTACCCAAAAATGTGTTAACACCTATTATAGGTAATTTACCGGTATGCTTCAAAGTTTCGTAATACAAACTTTCTTCTTGTATCTTACTACGTTGATACATAGTTTCCATAGCCCCTAATACACCGCCGCGTTCCGTTAGCCGGTCAAATTCGGCATAAATGGCTTCTTCGACCAAATCGGTCAGTTCTTCAATGATAAAACTGCCTTGAATAGGATTTTCATTTTTAGCTAATCCGAGTTCTTTGTTGATTATCAATTGAATAGCCATTGCACGCCGTACACTTTCTTCGGTTGGAGTGGTAATGGCTTCGTCGTAGGCATTGGTATGAAGCGAGTTGGTATTGTCATAAATGGCATATAGGGCTTGCAATGTGGTACGGATATCGTTAAAATCGATTTCTTGGGCGTGCAAACTGCGTCCGCTGGTTTGAATGTGATATTTAAGCATTTGCGAACGGGCATTGGCACCGTATTTTTCTTTCATAGCTTTTGCCCAAATCCTACGGGCCACACGACCGATAACAGAATATTCGGCATCCATACCGTTGGAAAAGAAAAAGGATAAATTAGGTGCAAATTTGTTGATATCCATACCGCGGGATAAGTAATATTCCACATAAGTAAAGCCGTTTGCCAAAGTAAAAGCTAATTGTGTAATAGGATTGGCACCGGCTTCGGCAATATGGTAGCCTGAAATGGAAACCGAATAGAAATTACGTACTTTATGCGCTATAAAATATTCCTGAATATCCCCCATCAAACGTAAAGAAAATTCCGTAGAAAAAATACAAGTATTTTGTGCTTGATCTTCTTTAAGTATATCGGCTTGAATGGTACCGCGTACCTTGGCAATGGTTTCGAATTTAATACGGTCGTAAGTTTCTTTATCCAGAATTTCGTCACCTGTAACACCAAGCATCAATAAACCGAGTCCGTCATTTCCTTCGGGTAATTCACCGTGATATTTAGGACGTTCCAATCCTCTGTCGTCGTATTTTTCTTTGAGCTTGGCTTCTACCAAGTGTGTTAAGTTGTTTTCTTTCAAGTATTTTTCTACATTTTGGTCAATAGCGGCATTCATAAAGAAAGCTAACATCATTGGTGCCGGTCCGTTGATAGTCATGGATACGGAGGTTTTCGGGTCGGATAAATCGAAACCGGAATAGAGCTTTTTGGCATCGTCCAAACAGCACACGGAAACGCCTGAATTACCAATTTTACCATAAATATCGGGGCGTTCGTCAGGGTCATTGCCGTAAAGTGTAACACTGTCAAAAGCCGTAGATAAGCGTTTGGCGGGCATACCTAAACTGACATAATGAAAACGCCGGTTGGTGCGTTCAGGTGTGCCTTCGCCTGCAAACATACGTGTAGGGTCCTCACCGGTACGCTTAAACGGATAGATACCGGCGGCGTAAGGATATTCACCGGGAACATTTTCTTTGAGTTGCCATTTGAGTAAATCACCCCAAGCTTCGTATTTGGGCAATGACACTTTCGGTATTTTTAAATGGGAAAGTGTTTCGGTATGCGTCTCTATTTTAATCTCTTTATCCCTGACCTTAAAGGTGAAAATATCGTCTTTATATTTTTTTACTTTGGCCGGCCAATCGAGAATTTTTTGCCAATTTTCAGGATGCAAATTCATCTTAATACGGTCAAACTCTTTTAATAATAATTCGATAGTTTGCCGTTTTTCATCATTCTGACAGATTTTGAGAATGCCGTCATCAATGCCGTATTTTGTCAAAAGTGGTGTTGTCGAAATTGCTTCTATGGTTTTATAAATGCCGTATAATTGCTGTGCAATACCGGCTTGCCGGTCGGTCCATTTGTGATATTTACGGTTTGCTTCTACAATTTCGGACAAATACCGGACCCTTTGCGGCGGAATAATAAATTGTTTTTCGGTATTTTCATCTTTTGCTTCAAAAGTCGATTCAAATCCTGCGCCGGTTTTTTCGTTGATTAAGTTTATCAAAGCTTTGTAAAGTTTGTTGACACCCGGGTCGTTAAATTGCGAAGCAATGGTCCCGTAAACCGGCATTTCATCGACATCTTTATCAAACAGGTTGTGATTGCGTTGGTATTGTTTTTTGACATCGCGCAAGGCGTCGTGTGCACCGCGTTTGTCAAATTTGTTCAAAGCGATGATATCGGCATAATCGAGCATATCGATTTTCTCGAGCTGTGTAGCGGCACCGTAATCCGGGGTCATCACATACATATTGACATCGGCAAAATCGACGATTTGCGTATCCGATTGTCCGATGCCTGAGGTTTCGAGAATGATTAAATCGAAAGCGGAATTTTTAACGATATCCAAAGCATCTTGTACCGAAGGTGATAGCGAAACATTGCTGGCACGTGTAGCCATTGAGCGCATATAAACACGCGGATTGTTGATAGCATTCATACGGATACGGTCGCCCAGTAAAGCGCCACCGGTACGTTTTTTGGTCGGATCCACCGAGATAATGGCAATTTTTTTATCCGGAAATTCGTTGAGAAAACGTCTAACCAATTCGTCAACCAGTGAAGATTTTCCGGCACCACCCGTACCGGTAACACCTAAAACGGGAATTTTATTAGTCAAGGCATTTTTTCTGATTTTCTCTAATAATTTTTTGTGTAAATCCGGAAAATTTTCAGCCGCCGAGATAGTTTCGGCTATTTTTTTATCGTTTTTTTCTTCAAGGTCATCCGGACTTTTAACACTGATATCTTTTCCCGTAGGGAAATCGGCATTTTTAACGAGATGATTGATCATACCTTGTAATCCCATTTTCATCCCGTCATCAGGTGAATAGATTTTAGTGATACCATAAGCTTCCAATTCTTTAATTTCGTCCGGTAAAATCGTACCGCCGCCGCCGGCAAATATTTTGATATGCCCCGATTCGCGTTCTTGAAGCAAATCATACATATATTTTAAAAACTCAATATGTCCGCCTTGGTATGATGTTATGGCGATACCGTTAACATCTTCTTGTATGGCGGCATTGACAATTTCGTCAACACTGCGGTTGTGACCGAGATGAATAACTTCCGCTCCCGTACGTTGGATGATGCGGCGCATAATATTGATAGCGGCATCATGACCGTCAAACAATGAAGCGGCTGTTACAATGCGGACTTTATTTTTCGGTTTATAAGGCTTAATATTTGGATGCATATAGTCGAAACTTATTTTAAAGGTTGCTAATTTACAAAAAACTTGTGATATTTTCGGTGAATTTTTATAATACTTACCTGTTAGGTTGGTTAAACCTACCAAGTCACATTATCCGAGAAAATTATCTAAATTTGCCAAAAATTAAAAGTTCCCCTTGTTTATGACCTATTTGGATTTTTACAAACTATCATATAAAAAATTTATGCGGCGTCCCGGTTTATCGACACGTATGATCGGTAAAATTATAAGTTTTATCGGTTACCTGTTTTTTGCCGCTTATATGCTTTTACTGGTTTTTGTGTTGTATTTATCCGTCAAAAAAGAGTATCCGGCCGGTGATTTGTTTGTAAAAGCCAATGCATACCTTTATATTTATTTTTTCATTGTTTTTTATGCAATGACATACATCAATTTCGATTCGATGCAGGTTAAACCATTTATGATTTTGCCGGTAAGAAAATCTAAAATTATCAAATTTCAATTGTTAAAGGTTTTGACGCAACCGGTGAATTTGGTTTTTATTTCAATGATAGCTTTGGCGGTGGGTTTATTTTACCATAGAGGTTATGATATAATAGCTTTGTTAATTTGGGCGATAGCTGTTTTCAGTTTTACATTAATAATAGAATTGGCTTTGTTTTTTAGCAGTCGCAATACTTGGGTCAGTGTGATAATGAGTTTATTGATATTTGTGATTATCTATAAAATCAAATGGCTTACGGCACATTTGCAATTTATCGGTGATTTTTTTGTGGCGGTGTACCGTCATAAAATTTTAGTATTTATTCCTTTGATTTTGTTAAGTGTTACGGTTGTTATGTTGTATTATTATTTCAAAAAACGTTTTTATTTGGATGATGCTATTAAAGGACATAAGAAAAATAAGGTTCAAACGATGAATTTGACGTGGACGGAGCGTTTTGGTATTACCGGCAGTTTGATTCGCAATGATTTACGTTTGATATGGCGTAATGCACGGCCGAAGCAATCACTTTACGGATTTATTATTTTTTACGTGATGTCTTTCTTTTTGATGTCGCGCTACGGTGGACCTTACCAGCCGGAGTTTAACAAACTGATGTTTTTGATGATAATGTCCGGTTATTTTGTTTTACAATTCGGAATGCTTATTCCCGCGTGGGACAGTGAATATTATCCGTTGTTGATGACTCAAAATTTGACCTATCGTCAGTATATCGAAGCTAAATGGGATCTGTTGAGCGTGTCGGTTATCCTAATAATGATATTATCCTTACCGTTTTTATTTTTAGGTTGGAAAGTGTATCTGTTACTCTTGGCAATGGGTATTTTTACCCTCGGATTCAATTTGCCGTTGGTTTTATATGCCGGTGTATACCGGACGACTCCCGTTAAATTAAATGAAAAAGTCAAAGCTTTTAAGTCGCAAGACAGTTTTAAAATGAAAACTTTTTTAGTAGCGATGCTGCGTATCTTTCTGCCGATAATATTTTATTTCGTTATCAAAAAATATTTCGGATATGAATACGGTGTCGCCTTTTTTGTGGTGTTGGGTTTGTTAGGATTGATTTTTAAAAATAAATTATTGGATTTTATCGTTGCTCAATACAAAAAACGAAAATACAAAATGTTAGATGCATTCAGGGAAGGTATTAAGTAGTTTTTTTGAGGAAGTGAGGAAATGAGGAAGTGCGCCTCGATACAATTTTGTTCCTAGCGTCACAAAATCACTCGGCGACCTTTCCTCAATTCCTTAATTTTAGAGACGAAAATAAGGTATGAAACAATAAACAATCATCAAATAACTTCATATTCTATGAAGCAATTAAAATCCTCAATTCCTCTGATTATAAGACTAGAATATGGTATAAAGTAATAAGCAATCATCAATGAATACGATACGCAATGAAACGAGATAATTCCTCAATTTAAAAGACGAACATAAAGTATGAAATAGAAAACATACATCAAACAACGTCATATTCTATGAACCGGCGCTTCGATACAATTTTGCTCCTTACGTCGCAAAATCACTCAGCGACCTACTCCTCAATTCCTCAGTTTATAAGACGAGTATACGGTATGAAGTAATAAACAATCATCAAAGAAAATAATACTCAATGAACCTGAACTTTTAACTTTCCACTTTCAACTTTCAACTAATATGTAGTATCTTTGCCCTTATGGAATATCCTTCAAAATTATTAACCGGAATAGTCAACGAGATAGCCAAATTGCCCGGTATCGGAAAGCGGACGGCTTTGCGGCTGGCATTGTATTTATTAAAGCAACCGGTAGAACAAAGTGAAAATTTGTCACAGGCGATTCTCAATTTTCGCAAGGAGATAAAATATTGTGAAGTTTGTAACAATATTTCCGACGAACCGGTTTGTGATATTTGCAGTGATACGTCGCGGCAGCACCGGTTGGTTTGTGTGGTGGAAGATGTGCGCGATGTTATGGCGATAGAGAGTACGGGTGAATATCGTGGTGTTTATCATGTTTTGGGCGGTTTGATTTCACCTATCAACGGGATTGGTCCTTTCGATTTGTCCATAGACAAATTATTAAAACGCATTGAAAATCAACATATTGATGAAGTAGTTTTGGCATTAAGTGCCACGGTTGACGGTGATACGACCAATTTTTATATTTATCGAAAAATTTCGGAATTACCGGTACAGCCGGAAATAACCACTATTGCCCGCGGTATCGGTGTCGGCGAAGAATTGGAATATGCCGATGAAATTACGTTGGCACGTAGTATTTTGAACAGAATTCCTTTTGAAAAATCTATCAAACAGGACAAGTAAACTGACAAAATTTCAGGTTTGATTTGGAATAATTATTGCAGTTGGAATGTTTTAAAAAAAGTAATGATTTATGGCAAAAGATGTAAAAATAGTCAATGAGAGAGTTTTGTTGGATATGCTCGGTGACGAAGCGGAATTGATACCTTTGTTAAGCCCCGAAGATGAGAAAAAGCTTCAACAAACCGATGTACCGGTGGAATTGGCTATTTTAACCCTTCGTAATAATATTTTGTTGCCGGGAGTGGTTATTCCTATTTCGGTAGGAAGGGATCAGTCTATCCGGTTAATAGAAGATGTTAACAAAAGCGGAAAAATATTGGGTGTTGTTGCACAAGTCAATCCGGCAATTGAAACGCCGAAAGCGGAAGATATATATAAAGTAGGAACAGTAGCCGATATCAAACGGATTATCAAAATGCCGGATGGTAATTTGACCGTTATTATTCAAGGGATAAAACGCTTTCGTATAAATGAAGTTTTACAAGAAACACCTTATATCAGGGCTAAAATAACACCGCTTCCCGATGCCAATCCGAAAAAATCCAAAGAATTGGAAGCCGTAGTCGATTCAATTAAAGAATTGGCTGTTAGTGTTATTAAGCTTAATCCGAACATACCTAGTGAAGCGACGTTTGCTATTGAAAATATTGATAGTCCGGTTTTTTTGGTGAATTTTATCACATCCAATCTCGAAACGGAAGTTGCCAAAAAACAAGCCTTGCTCGAAACCGATGATTTTATGGAACGGGCTATGGGCTTGATAAAATTACTCGATGAAGAAGTCCAACGCTTGGAACTCAAAAACGATATAAAAAACAAGACCCGTAAAGTTCTCGACAAGCAAAGTCGTGAGTATTTTTTACATCAGGAGATGCGGACCATTCAGGAAGAGTTGGGCGAAATGGGACCTCTACAAGAAATTGAAGAGCTTAAAAAGAAAGCGGAAATCAAGAAATGGAAAGCTGACGTTAAAAAACATTTTGACAAGGAGTTAACCCGTTTAAAACGGATGAATCCGCAAGCACCGGATTTCAGTATCCAACGTAATTATCTGGAATTGATGCTTGATTTACCTTGGGACGAATTGTCCGAAGATAAAATCGATTTGAATTTTGCCCGTGAGGTGTTGGACAGGGATCATTTCGGATTGGAAGATGTTAAAAAGCGCATTATCGAATATCTGGCGGTTTTAAAGATTAAAAACGATATGAAATCGCCGATTTTGTGCCTTTACGGACCACCGGGGGTCGGTAAAACTTCGTTAGGCAAATCCATTGCCGAAGCTACGGGACGCCGCTATGTAAGGATGTCTTTGGGTGGCTTGCGGGATGAAGCTGAAATCCGGGGTCACCGTAAAACTTATATCGGAGCTATGCCCGGACGTATTATCCAATCCATTAAAAAAGCCGGTACATCCAATCCCGTGTTTATTTTGGATGAGATTGACAAACTCGGCAACAGTCACCGGGGGGATCCGTCATCAGCAATGTTGGAAGTCTTGGACCCGGAACAAAACAGTGAATTTTACGATAATTTTCTCGAAATCGGTTATGATTTGTCCCGTGTGATGTTTATTGCAACGGCCAATTATTTCTATGATATTCCTTGGGCATTGCGGGACAGGATGGAGGTCATTCCTATTTCGGGTTATACCATTGAAGAAAAAATCGAAATTGCCAAACGGCATTTATTACCAAAACAATTAAAAGAACATGGATTGAAAGAAGGAGATTTGAAATTGGGAAAAAAACAACTCAAAAAAATCATTGAATCTTATACGAGAGAATCCGGTGTACGCGGTTTGGATAAGATGATAGCCAAGTTGGTGCGGCATATTGCCAAATCCATAGCTATGGAAGAAGATTATAACAAAAAACCTTCCTTGAAAGAGATTGAAAAAATTTTAGGTAAACCTAAATTTAATTTGGCCGAGTACGAGGATAACAAAGTGCCGGGTGTTGTAACCGGGTTAGCGTGGACCCGGGTCGGTGGTGATATATTGTTTGTCGAATCCGTTTTAGCAAAAGGTAAAGGACAATTGACTTTGACCGGAAATTTGGGGCAGGTGATGAAAGAATCCGCTCAAATAGCTTTGGCCTACATTAAAGCCAAAGCGGAAGATTTTGATATAAACCCTGAAATTTTTGACAAATATCAAATTCACTTGCACGTTCCCGAAGGAGCGACACCAAAAGACGGGCCTTCGGCCGGTATTACAATGCTTACGTCAATGATGTCGGCGTTGACCGGACGAAAGGTAAAACCGCATTTGGCTATGACCGGTGAAATCACTTTACGGGGAAAAGTATTGCCGGTAGGTGGTATCAAAGAAAAAATTTTGGCAGCCAAACGGGCTAAAATCAAAGAAATTATTTTACCGATAGACAATAAAAAAGATGTAGCGGAAATCAATCAGGATTATATCAAAGGTTTGAAATTTCATTTTGTTAAGAAAATGGAAGATGTTTTGAAAATTGCTTTGTTGGATTAAAGTTGTAAGTGCCTAGTGATAAGAGGATTTGATGAGAGATGAGAGATGAGAGATGAGGGATAAGGGATGAGGGATAAGGGATAAGGGATGAGAGATAATTTAGTGAAAGTGCCGAGTGGACACTTCGACAAGCTCAGTGACCGAAGCGGGAAAGTGCGGGTTTTTAGTAGAAAGTACCTAGTGGAAAGTGCGACCTGTCATTCCGATCCCGACGTATGTCGGGACGAGCGACAGCCTGTCCCGGCAAAAGTCGGGAAGGAATCTCAACAATAAAAACATAGATTTCTTCCCGCTCCCTACGGGCACGGGACAGGCTCTCGTTCGTTCCTCATTCGTTCGAAATGACATTAAACACTGGACATCGGACCCCCGGCATCTAACACAAGACATCCGGGACCGGTCATCTAACGAAAACAATAATTATTAACAAAATACGCTATGAACCTAAAACGTACTCGGCACTTTTTACTAGGCACTCGGCACTAAAATAACCAAATAACCAGTCAACCAAATAACCGGCAAACCGATAAAAATGCAAGAAATAGAACGCAAATTTTTGGTAAAAAATGACGATTATAAATTGGAGGCGGTGCAAGTACACCATATCGAGCAAGCTTATCTCAACCGTGACCCGAAAAGAACCGTGCGGATAAGAATCAAAAACGGACAAGCCTTTTTAACCGTCAAAGGAGGTTCTAATGATACGGGAACGAGCCGTTTTGAATGGGAAACGGAAATACCGCTCGATGATGCCAAAGCGATGTTGGAGCTGGCTGAACCCGGTATTATTGAAAAAGTACGTTATGTAGTGCCTGCCGGAGACAATTTATATTTTGAAGTCGATGAATTTCTGGGAGAACATGAAGGCTTGGTTTTAGCCGAAATAGAATTGCCCGATGAAAATACATCTTTTAAGAAACCGGATTGGTTAGGTGAAGAGGTAACCGGCAATCCGGCGTATTATAATGCACAGTTAAGTAAGGGTAGTTAAAAGTGGAAAGCGACAAAGTGTGATTGATAAGGGATAAGGGATAAGAGATAAGAGATGGGGGAAAGGAGTGAGGAAAGACCTGTTAGGTTTTTGAAACCTGATAGGTCTGAGCAAGGAGAAAAAAGATAAAATATAATAATGAAAATAGGAAAGTGCGCACACCCGACATCCGACATCTGACACCCGACTTTCAAATAACCACATAACCAATTAACCGATTAACCAAATAACCAAATAACCAAATAACCATATGAACATAAACAGTAAATTACCCGAAACCGGAACTTCTATTTTTGCTATAATGTCCGGCTTGGCTAACAAGCACGGTGCGATAAATATGTCACAAGGTTTTCCCGATTTTCCCGTATCCCATGATTTAATAGCTTTGGTTAACAAATATATGTTAGCCGATAAAAATCAATATGCCCCGATGCCCGGTGTACCGGAACTAAGACAAGCTATCGCCCGCAAAGTGCAAAATACTTATGGAAAAAAAGTCAATCCGGATACTGAAATAACCGTAACCGCCGGTGCCACACAAGCGCTTTTTACCGCTATAACGGCATTTACCGGTGAAGACGATGAAATCATTATTTTCGAACCGGCTTATGATTCTTATGCACCGGCTGTCAAACTTAACGGAGGAATATGCCGCTTTATTTCATTGTCTGCTCCTGATTTTAAAATTGATTGGGAACTCGTCAAAGCAACCGTCAATTATAAAACGAAATTGATTATCATCAATACACCGAATAATCCCGGTGGTTTTGTGTTTACCGAAGATGATATGAAAGCATTGGAGGATTTGACAAGAGATACCGATATAGTCGTTATCAGTGATGAAGTTTACGAACATATTATTTTTGAAGGTTTGACACACGAATCGGCTTTAAAATTCGATGAATTGTATCAACGCACTTTGGCAGTGTATTCGTTTGGCAAAACTTTTCACGCTACGGGTTGGAAAACCGGCTATGTTATTGCTCCGGAGAAATTGACCGCAGAGTTTAGAAAAGTGCATCAATTTAATGTGTTTTCGGTCAATACACCTGTTCAATATGCTTTGGCCGAATATTTGCAAAATCCCGCCAATTATTTACAATTACCGGCATTTTACCAAGCCAAAAGGGATTTTTTTGTAGAACAGCTTCAAGCTTCGCGTTTTAAAGTCATTCCTTCTCACGGTACTTATTTTCAATTGTTGGATTACAGTGCGGTTTCGGATATGCCCGAATACGATTTTGCCGTGTGGATGACCAAAGAAAAAGGGGTAGCGGCTATTCCCGTGTCATCTTTTTACCATGATAACAAAAATCAAAAGATTTTACGCTTTGCATTTCCAAAAGAAGAAAAAACCTTGCTTAAAGCTACCGAAATATTAAAACAAATATGAGCGATATCATACACATAGCATTGGTACAAGCGGATTTGATATGGGAAGACGAATCGGCAAATTTGAAAAAATTCGACCGTTTGTTGCAACAAATTGCCCCGGAAACGGAGATTGTGGTATTACCGGAAATGTTTGCCACAGGTTTTACGATGAATGTGGAAAAGTTTGACAAACCGGTTGGCAGACAAGCATTTGAATGGTTACAAAAAAAGGCAACCGAACTTGACAAAATCATAACAGGCAGTTTGTTAACCGGAGAAAACGGTAAATATTACAACCGGATGTTTTGGATGCGACCTGACGGTTCGTTTGAGTATTACGATAAACGGCATTTGTTTCAAATGGGGGGAGAAGACAAGGTGATGACGTCCGGCAAGAGAAAAGTCTTTGTGGAGTATAAAAACCGGTGTTTTCAATTACAAATTTGTTACGATTTGCGTTTTCCCGTTTGGTCGAAAAATAATTATGACAAGTCAACGGATACCTATGATTTTGATGCTATTATTTATATTGCCAATTGGCCGGAGAGTAGAAAACAAGCTTATATGTCATTATTAAAAGCCCGTGCCGTGGAAAACCAATCTTTTGTGATTTGGGTTAATAGAGTAGGAGTTGACGCTAAGGATATAGAGCATTCCGGAGATTCACAAATTATTACTCCACAAGGTAATGTGTTGGTGAAAGCAACTGCCGGAAAAGAAGAAATTATCAATTATAAACTTGATTTTTCAGTTGTTGATGAGTTAAGAAAAAACTTCAAAGTCGGTTTGGATTGGGATAAATTCAAAATATTTTAGGTGTTTTTATAAAAAAAACTTTATATTTGTACATTAATTTATTATCTTTGTAGAGTTAAACTAAATTTAATCATTATGAAATCATTATTTACTTTTGTAGCAAGTTTTGTATTAATAACGTTAAATGCACAATTTATCAATAAGGGTGATTTAAAAATCTTGTCAGGAACAACTTTGTATGTTACAGGTATAGATATTACCAATGACAACGGTACGTCTCATACTTGGTCAAACGATGGTACGGTTGTTTTTAAAGGCGATAATTTTACTAATGACGGTACTATGGACGATAGTGCAAATGGAACGACCGAATTTAGCGGAC
>JALWFE010000139.1 GCA_027039975.1 Flavobacteriales bacterium | reverse complement strand
CTATAATATAAAATCAAAATAAAAGCTTCTTAGGAAAGAAAAACTTTATGCGAGTTCAGATTGTCTAGGGAGTGGAGCGTAAAATTTAGGAAAAGTTTCGTAAGGCTAGACTTTTTTGTTACTTTTTTGGGCAATGCAAAAAAGTAATGATTAAATTAACACAACTTTACGGTGTCCCTGTGCGAAAAAAAGAAAGAAAATCCCGCTCATCGAAGCGGGATTTTTTTATTAATATTCGTGATAATTAGTGCATTCGTGACATAAAAATCCTTATAACTGCCTAACCAATAACCAAACCAACGGCATAGCCTCTAACCAAAACGACGTATAATAAAAAGACTTTTCGGTATTGGAACGGTAACTCATCAATACGGACAACAAAATAACACTTTCGTTAACCCAAAAATCCTTTGTTTGATAGAGCATAAAATTCAATCCGGTCAGAATGATAAAGAAAATTAAATAAATGAGAAACATCCGGTTTGGAAAAAGTTGCGGCAGGGTTTTTAAATTGCTGTGGTCTATTAAAATATCCCGCTTGTCAAAACCGGTAGTCAACATAATAATGTAGAAAAATACTAGGAGCGTTTGGAATACAATTCTATTGTTTAATTCTTTAAATTCCGGTACCAATACCGTCAATCCTGCCCATACAAACCCGACAATCATAATTTTAAGAATACCATTATCCCTAAACTTCGGGAGATTTTTATAGTCAAAATTATATAAAAATGTGATGATGAAGAGGGGAAGTAAAGCAAATTGTGTGGTTAAATCAAGTTTTAAAAAACTTACTAACATCACAAGTCCGGTTATTCCTAGAAATAAAACAATCAATTTTTTGTATCGGGCATAATATTTTCTGATAAAAAAACGGTTACCGGCAAAACTAATAAATCGTATAAAGTTGTAAGAAATTATCGTAGAAGTAAATAAGAAAATCATGTAATTGATGTCCGGTTGCGGGTTAAAAACCAAATATAAAGCAGTAACAGCCAATGCAACATGAATGTTTAAAATGATATATAAATTGAAAATATGTTTAAAAAAGTCTTTCAAATGTCTTACTTTTACCCAGCAAAATTAGTTAAATGTTTGTAAAGTTCGTAAAGTTTATAAAGTTTGTAATGTTCATAATGTTTGTAAAGTTAAATGTTCGTAATGTTAAATATTTATAAAGTTCACAACGATGTAGAGACGTGCTACCTGCGCATTTGATATAATAATAATAAAACGTTGTGTAGAGACGAATTGCCATTCGTCTCAGAATAAACAATAAAAAAAATCCATTGAGCCCCGACGGACGTCTGGAGCGCCCTGTTAGTAGATATATAATGAAAAAACAACCGTTGAGCCCCTTTAGGGGCGCCCTGTTAGTAGATATATAATGAAAAACAACCGTTGAGCCCCTTTAGGGGCGCCCTGTTAGTAGTAGCATAAATAATATCGATATTTTTAGATAAATGAAATGGTACCGTAATTTGGCAGTCGCCCTCATAACAGCCCTTGAAGAGATTTTTAACCACCGTAAACAAGCTGATAAAGTTGTTAACGGTTTGTTGAAATCTAATAAAAAATGGGGAAGCAGGGACCGGAAGTTTCTGGCTCGAGTGCTTTATGATATTGTGCGGTGGAAACGTTTGTATGAATATTTGTCCGGAACGGATATTCTAACACCGGAAGGAAAGTGGCGGGTGATTGGTGTTTGGGCGGTTTTAAACCGTATTGATTTACCCTATTGGAAAGAATTTGAACGATTAAATCCGGAGCAAATTATCCGGAAATATAAAACTATTTCCGCAGAGGCTATAAAACAATCCGTTCCGGATTGGCTTTTCCGGTTGGGAAATACACAATTGGGAGACCGCTGGGTTACGGAGCTTAAAGCGATGAACGAAGAAGCGCCTTTAACTATCCGGGTAAACAGACTAAAAACCAATCCTGAAAGATTGATAAAAATTTTGGAAAAAGAAGGTGTGGTAAGTTATGACCATCCGTCGTATCCGGATGCCTTATTTGTCAAAGAACGCAAAAAGCTGACACATTTAAAATCTTACCGGCAAGGTTTGTTTGAAGTGCAAGATGCTTCATCACAATTAGTAGCACCTTTTACCGGAGCAAGCGAAGGTGATACGGTGATTGATGCCTGTGCGGGAGCCGGCGGTAAAACCTTACACTTGGCAACACAGATGCAAAATAAAGGACAAATAATGGCTTATGATATTTATCAGACAAAAATCGAAGAATTGCACCGCAGGGCAAAACGCAATGGTGTAAAAAACATCGTTGAAGCCACGGTAATCACACCGGAAATTATCGAAAAAAACCGTCAGAAAGCAGATGTTTTATTGCTTGACGCACCTTGCAGTAGTTTGGGAACATTGCGCCGCAATCCGGGATTGAAATGGGAATTAAATCTTGATAAAATAAAGAAAATCAATTCTTTACAAAAAAATATCATTAACGATTATGAACAGATGTTGCAGCCGGGCGGTTATTTGATTTATGTGACTTGTTCTATTTTACCAATGGAAAACCAAATGATTGTAAATGATTTTTTAAACACGCATAAAAATTATACATTTGTAGAAGATATGACCGTATTACCCTCATCAGCTACCGGTGACGGATTTTATATGGCCAAACTTAAAAAACACTTGTGATGAAAAAAATTTCTATTTTCTTGCTTTTGATTTTTATATCCTTTTCGTACGGACAAATACCTAACGGATATTATGATAATGCACAAGGATTGTCGGGTTATCAACTTAAAACAGCTTTAAAAAACATTATAACCAACGGGCACAATCCACATTCGTATGGTGATTTGTACAATGCTTACGAAACGACCGATACCGACTATTATTATGAAAATGACGGAACCGTATTGGATATGTATTCCGAAAATCCGAATGGAACCGACCCTTATAATTATAATCATCATCAAAATACTTGCGGACAATATGTTCATGAAGGCGATTGCTATAATAGAGAGCATCTAATGCCTCAAAGTATCTTTAATTCGGGAATGCCTATGAAATCCGATATACATTTTGTCGTGCCATCAGACGGAAAAGTTAATAATATGCGTAGTAGTTACCCGTTCGGAGAGGTAAATAATCCTGATTGGATTTCCCAAAATGGTTCCAAACTTGGACCAAATACGGTTTACGGTTATTCAGGGACGGTTTTTGAACCTATTGATGAATTTAAAGGTGATATTGCCCGGATGTTGTTTTATGTAGCGACCCGTTATGAAGATCAAATTTCCGGTTGGGGTAGTAGCGATATGCTCGATGGAAGCAGTAATCAAGTTTTTACCGGTTGGTTTTTACAGGTTTTATTGGATTGGGCGGCACAGGATCCTGTCAGTCAGCGTGAAATTGACCGTAACAATGCCGCATACAATTATCAAGGCAACCGCAATCCGTTCATCGACCATCCCGAATGGGTCAATGCTATATGGGACCCTGGTTCATCCGTTCTACATAACCAGAATGTCGATTTGAACCTGTATCCCGTTCCGGTTCATCCGGGACAACAAAAGTTGTATATCTCTTGTCAAAATGCGGAAATTAAAAATATGACATTATTGGATGTATCCGGAAAAGAAATAACGCTTGATTATATTCAAAATCAAAAATTTATCGAAGTTGACCGGTTACCTGTGGGAATGTATTTCCTTCAAATCGAGACCTCACAAGGTCAACAGGTAAAGAAATTTATCGTAGAATAAAAATGCTAAATGTTCTATCGGGGTCTTCCGCCCCAGATAGCAATATTTTTCCTGTTCGCTTTATTGAGGTTTCCTGCTCTATCGAGATTTCTCCTATAAATGATAAATTCTCGAAATATTGTTAAAAAATTTTATAAATGTCAATTTAATATCCAAAACCTCTCTAATATTTCTTTGATTGAAAAAAATTTTCTATTTTGTAACCCGAAACCAAAATAGACGACTATGACTATAAAAAGACTTTTTGATTTTGTAGAATATTTAAAAGAAACCTATCCTCATGAAGATGCTTTGGTATCGAAAATCAATGGCAAATGGGAAAAAACTTCATCGGTAGAATTTTATGAAAAAGCTAATAAATTTAGTAGAGGCTTGATTAAGTTAGGTGTTCAACCGGATGATAAAATTGCCATTATTTCTCATAACAATCAAACCAAATGGAATATTACCGATATCGGTATATTGCAAGTAGGTGCTCAAGATGTTCCGGTTTATCCGACTATATCGGCCGATGATTACGAATATATTTTTAATCATGCCGAGGTAAAGTATATCATTGTTTCCAATGAAGAAATTTTGGAAAAAGTCAATCAAGTAAAAACTAATATTCCGTCTTTACAAGGTGTTTTTACTTTTGAGCCGATTACAGGTGAACGTTCTTGGCAGGAAATTATGGATTTGGGAGCGGATATGTCTTTACAAGCAGTGTTGGATGAAAGGAAAAAAGCCGTCAAGGAAGATGATTTGGCAACTTTGATTTACACTTCCGGTACGACAGGTCGTCCGAAAGGTGTTATGCTAACGCATAAAAACGTGGTGACTACTGTTATTTCTTCGGCTAAAAGAGTACCGAAATTACCAAACGATGCCCGTGTGATTAGTTTTTTACCGTCTTGTCATATTTTTGAACGGATGATACATTATTTATATTATTACAGAGGATTTAGAATTTATTTTGCAGAGTCAATCGATCAAATAGGAGAGAATATCAGGGAAGTCAAACCGCATCTGTTTACGGCAGTGCCTCGTTTGATAGAAAAGGTGTATGATAAAATTGTTGCAAAAGGACAAGAATTAACGGGAATTAAAAAAGCACTTTTCTTTTGGGCTATTAAAGTAGGTGAACAGTTTGATTTTGATAAGATTAATAAATTTCCTTACAGTTTGAAATTAAAATTAGCCCGCAAACTTATTTTTAGCAAGTGGCGTGAAGCCCTTGGAGGGGAATTGATGTATATCGTTTCGGGTAGTGCCGCTTTACAACCGCGATTACAACGGGTTTTTAATGCCGCAACATTGTTTATTTTGGAAGGATACGGATTGACAGAAACTTCCGGTGTTGTTTCGGTTAATTCACCTAATGAGATTTGGAAGATTGGTACCGTAGGACGTCCGATAGATATTGTGGAGGTCAAAATTGCAGATGACGGTGAAATTTTAGCCAAGGGTCCTAATATGTTGGTTGGTTATTACAAAGACCCTGAAAAAACAGCTGAAGTCTTTACCGACGGCTATTTTCATACCGGCGATATCGGTATTCTTGACCAAGACGGTGTTTTGAAGATAACCGATCGAAAAAAAGAAATGTTTAAAACTTCCGGTGGAAAATATGTGGCGCCACAGTTAATAGAAAATGCGATGAAACAATCCCCGTTTATAGAGCAAATTATGGTAATTGGAGAAGGACAAAAACTGGTAGCGGCTTTGATACAACCGGCTTTTGATTTTGTCAAAGAATGGGCAAAAAGACACAATTTGAATGTCGGGCAAACTTTTGAAGAAATTGCCAATAATCCGAAAGTCAAAGAACGGATTATGCAAGAAGTGGAAAAATATAATGAAGGTTTCGGAAAATGGGAGAAAATCAAAATTATCGAATTAACCCCTGATGAATGGACGGTAGATGCCGGTCATCTGACACCTACTATGAAATTAAAAAGACGTGTAGTAAAAGAAAAATACAACGATTTATACAATAAAATTTATGATAATTTGTAAAATATTAATAATAAATATACAAAGACCTGCTGGATTTTTTTAATCCGGCAGGCCTTACAAAATAATTTAAATTCTTTTTAACAAAAAACTATCTAAAAACGGATAGTTTTTTATTTAACCATAAAGGTAACTTTAAGGTTTACTCTGTATTCAACCACTTCACCGTTTTTAACAACGACACTTTGGTCTTGTACATAAGCCGATTTGATCTCTTTAACGGATTTACTGGCTTTTTTTACCGCTTTGGCAGTAGCATCTTCCCAAGATTTTTTAGAACTTGACATTAATTCGATAACTTTTAATACTGACATAATTTTGAATTTTTTAGGTTAATAATACCAAAAATACAAATTTATTTTGTCACTCCGTTTTTTTTGAGTTATTTTTTTGAACTGGTATGTCTAATACATAAGATGAAATACGTATAATAAATTAATTTTTAATATTTTAATCGTTATTCAGTATTATTGCTTACCGGTTTGGCAGAGCTGTCAAATCCAAAACAAAATCAATTTTTCATTTCGAATAATCAAAAGATTTTATATATTTGCATTTGCAAAAATCAAGGGTTCTTAGCTCAGTTGGTTCAGAGTATCGCCTTGACAGGGCGGGGGTCGCCGGTTCGAGCCCGGCAGAACCCACAACAAAAAGGAAGTGTTTTTTACGCTTCCTTTTTTTTTCGTCAAAATGTTATCCGGTAACTGATAAAATACTGCATTCCGAATCCGAAACGGCTATAAGTATTTTTGTTGAAAAAACCGGGGATGTACATTATCGTAAAATTTTCAATATTAGAATGATGAATCAGGTATTTGAGCTCAACATCATAACCGAGATATAAATGTTTAAATGTTTCCACTTGTACCCGCGCAAATAATTCAACCCATTGAGCTGAATTACTATCAAAAGTTTGTTCAACCACAACCGGTTCCGGTGTAAAAATAGCACCGGGTTGGTTGATACGGTAAGTATGTAAAAGATAGTCAAAGCGGGCAAAAGCATAGTTCGTACCAATGCAGATATCGTTATCCATATCCAGCCAGTTGCGATACAAGTTATACATAATACCAATTTTGTAATATGAGCCGGTGGTATGGTAATTGAGCAATTTGTTGTCTGATAAATGTTTTTCATAACCGCCTGCCAGTAACAAATAAAATTCTTTATAAAAATTGGCATCGACGTAAAAATCGTAAGAAACAGAGTTTTGCAATTTGGCCCAAACATATTTGCCGGTATCAAAACCGAAACGGATTTTTACCGGCTGCTTGACTTTGACAATACTGTCTTTGGCTATGCTGTCCGTTTTTTGTTGGGCAAAAAAATGAATAGAAAGCGTATAGAAAATAAAAAAGACAAAATATTTATGTATAAAAATTGTCTTAACGGTAAAAAAATTTTGATAGAGATATGCCGTTTTTTGCCTCATAGGATGTTAAATGAATTTTTTAATGATATATTTGAACGTGGACAACGGTATCGGTAATGATATCGTGATTTAAAATGTCGATTTGCTTTATCCAATTATCATTGTCTTGTTGCAGGTCAACGTTTAAGTCGTGAAAATTTATCTTGTATCCGCAAGCTTTCGAAACGAATATTCTTTCACGTATGTAACGGAATGTGATGGTATCATTATTATGCACCGATGACAAGACAAAATTTGTTGTATCGGCATTAACATTTAAAGCTAAGGACAGATTTATCATATCATTTCTACCGTTGATTATCGTATCTTGCAATGGCAATACTATTACATATAAAGTATCTACGGGCTTTTCAACGGTATCATTATAGGCAAAAAATTTGATTTGCAGGTCAGGCGTAGTACCGGCAGTACAGATATCATCTTTTTGGCAAGCGCTGATTACTGATAAAATCAGGAAAAAAAACGATATAATGAATTTAGTCGTAAATTTTTTCATAGGACAAAGATAGGGATATTAGTTAAAAGTTGCACTTCGACAGGCTCAGTGACCTTAGTTGAAAGTGGAGCGTAGCGACATCCTGTGCCCCCGACGTATGTTGGGGGAGCGGGATTACACTCGACAGGCTCAGTAACCGGAATGGAAAGCTGCACTTCGATAAGCTCAGTGACCTTAGTTGAAAGTTAGTAACAAGTATCAAGTATAAACAAGTATAAAGTTTTATTTTTATTTCATACTTACTCAACTCCTCAATTCCTCAACTCCTCACTTCCTCAAAAAAAAATAAATTTGCACAGTTGTAACACAAAACTTAAATTTGTAATAAAAATTACATAGATGAAAATTTTAACTCAGATTATTAGATTTATAGTTGCTGTAACTTTTATTTTTTCAGGTTTTGTAAAAATGATTGACCCGGTTGGTACCAAAATCAAAATGTTGGAATATTTCAGTGAGGACGTTTTGAATTTGACTTTTTTTTCCCCATATGCTTTGGAAATTTCCATTTTATTGATTTGGTTGGAATTTGTTTTAGGCGTTTGGTTGTTGTTAGGATATAAAATCAGATTTACTTTACGGGCTTTGTTGGTATTGGTAAGCGTTTTTTTGTTTTTAACCTGGTATTCGGCTTATTACAACAAAGTAACGGATTGCGGTTGTTTTGGGGATGCTGTCAAGTTGTCCAATTGGGAGACTTTTTATAAAAACGTGATTTTAATTGTTTTTATTTGGTTTTTAAACCGGCGTTGGCGGGATATCAGACCGTTGTTTAGCAGGCGAAAATTAACGGCATTATCACATACGTTTGCTTTGTTGGCTTTGCTGTTGATGATTTACACGGTTCGTCACCTGCCTTTGATAGATTTTCGTCCTTATGCTGTCGGAAAAAATATTGAAGAAGGGATGAAAATTCCTCCGGGAGCACCGAAAGGCAAGTTTAAAGACATATGGTATTACAGGGTTAATGGTGAAGTCAAGGAATTTACCAATGAAGACGAGCCGTGGAATATCAAAGGAGCGGAATTTGTCGATAGAAAAACCATTGTTTTACAAGAAGCTTATACACCACCGATACACGATTTCAGTATTGAAAATGAAACCGGAGAGGATATTACGGAACAAGTATTGAAAATGCCCGAGGTTTATCTTGTTATTTCTTATGATCCGGCCGGAATGAGTGAAGAAGCTGTCAAAAAAGTTAACGAGTATACCGGAAAATTACAAAAAGAAGGTCATAAAGTGATTGGTATGTTTGCTTTGGTTGATGAGAATTTGACACAAAAATTCAATTTTCCATTGTATATGACAGATGCCACAACCCTCAAAACAATGATCCGCAGTAATCCGGGTGTGATAAAATTGGAATACGGAACCGTTGTAGAGAAAAAAGCTTGGCGGGACTTGTGATTAATTGAGGAACTGAGGAATTGAGGAATTGAGGAAATGAGGAACTGATGAACTGATGAATTGATGAATTGATGAATTGATGAATTGAGGAACTGAGGAATTGAGGAACTGAGGAATTGAAAGGTAGGTCACTGAGTGATACCGACGGAAGTCGGGATTGTACCTAAGTGCCGGGTTTGAAATTGAAAAATGTAACTTTCAACTTTTAACTTTCAACTTTCAACTAAATTATCTCCGCCACCGTAAAAGTACTGCCGCCTGCAAATATCAAATCATCTTTGTCTGCTGATTGCAGTGCGGATTTGTAAGCCTGTTCAATTGAAGGAAAAGTTTGCCCTGTCAAGCCGTAATTTTTGGCTTTTTGTTGTAAAATTTGTTCGTCCAAAGCTCTGGGTATTTGCGCTTTACTAAAATAATATTTGGCATTTACGGGAAAAAGGGGCAAAATGTTGTCCAAATTTTTATCATTGACAAAACTCAATACAAAATGCAGATTTTTATGAGGTGTTTCTTTTATTTGTTGCAGTACAACCGACAGTCCGTCACGATTGTGAGCCGTATCGGCAATTACCAAGGGATTAGTGCGAATAATCTCCCAACGCCCCCGTAAACCGGTATTTTTAATCACGTTTTTAAAACCTTTTTCGATAGCTGTTTCTGAAATATGCCAGCCTTTATTTCTCAATACTTCTATGGAGGTCCGTGCCGTTTGGGTATTTTCTTTTTGATAATGGCCTTTTAAATTACATTCGTAAGCCGGAAAATTTTGCTCTCCTGCAAAGATAAGCGTGGCGTTTTTTTGCCGGGCGATTTTTTCAAAAACCGGTGTGGTTTCCAGCTGTTTACGTCCGACGACTACCGGCGTATTATCTTTGATAATACCGGCTTTTTCGGTAGCAATCCGGTTTAATGTACTGCCTAACATATTGGTATGATCCAAGCCTATGTTTGTAATAATACTCAATTCGGGCTTGATAATATTTGTACTGTCCAAGCGTCCGCCCAAGCCGGTTTCTATAACGGCGATATCCACTTGTTTACGGGCAAAATATTCAAAAGCCATTCCTACGGTCATTTCAAAAAAAGACAACCGGTATTTTTCAAAAAATTTTTGATGCCGTTTAACAAAATTGATGACGTCATTTTTAGAAATCATTTTACCATTGATACGTATACGCTCCCTGAAATCTTTAAGGTGTGGCGAGGTGTATAGCCCGGTTTTGTAACCGGCTTCTTGGAGGATAGAAGCCAACATATGTGATACGGAGCCTTTTCCGTTGGTACCGGCAATGTGGATACTTTTAAATTGCCGGGAAACATCACCGGTATAAGTATCAAAGGCTTTAATATTGTCCAAATTTTTCTTAAAAGCCTGTTTGCCTTGCCGCTGATACATAGGCAGTTGTGCAAAAAGCCATTGAATCGTATCAGAGTAATCCAATTTATTCGGTAATTTTAAAATTGTAGATAATTTTTCCGATTTGTGTGTCCGGCGCTTTCGGATCAGGTGACCATTTGGTTTGCAAAGCGGCTTGTTTTGCCGCTTTGAGTAGGCAAGGTGCATTATTAGTACTGCCTTTTACACCCGGAATAGCTTTGATGACTTTTCCGCTTTTATCGACAAATATTTTAACTACGACAAGACCTTGTTCGTTACAATTAAATTCGGGTTTTGGTTTGGTCAAAGCCTTGCGGTTTCCCAGATAATAATTTCCTGTTCCACCGCCACCGTCATAGCCACCGCTGCCGTAATAACCGGAAGCATCCGGGTCACCGGAAGTGTCACCTTTATCACCGGCTTGGTTGTCATCGCCTTCACCGGTTGAATTATTAGAATTCTCTCCCGGCGCATTTTTGACGGTATTTAAAATATCCGTAATATTTTTATCCGGTTGTGGTTTCGGCTTTGTTTTTTTCGGTTTTGTTGTTGTTGTTGTTGTTTTGGATTTGTTTTTTTTCTTATTTTTTTTGATAACCGGTGCATCGTCGGTATCTTGGGTTAAAACTTTATCTTTAACTTTCGGTTGTACTTCTTGGGGTTGTTCAATTTTTTGCGGTTGCGGTTGCGGAGGGGTATTACGTTGCGGCTGTACGTCACCTTTACCTACGGTACTCGTTCCGAAATTTACGGCAATACCCGTTTCGGGAGGCGGGTCCAAATAAGTCAATCCGCTGATAAACATAAGAATAATCAGCAAGATCATCACGATGCTTGCTTCTATCAAAGCTTTTTTCTTATGTCTGTTTTCAACTTTCAACATGCAACTTTCAACTTTTAACATTTAACTTTCAACTCGAGACGAAACTTGTTTCGTCTCTACTCCGGTCTTACTGCCAAAATCACTTTATAATTATTCTTATTGGCGATATCCATTACATAAACGGCATTTTCAATAGGAACACCTTCTTCTACCCGCAAAATAATCACGGGTTTCTTTTCTTTGGACAACATAGCTTTGAGGTGTGTCTCCAAATTTTCTTTTTTAACATGTTTTTTGTTAATATAATATTCCAATTTTTTGTTGATGCTGACCGATAAATTTTGACTGTGTTCGGTTTTACCGTGTGCTTTGGGTAAAACCAAATCCAGTGCATCCGCCGTTACCAGGGTGGAAGTCAGCATAAAAAATATCAATAAAAGGAATACGATGTCTGTCATAGACGACATACTGAATTCGGGACTGACTCTGTTTCGACCTTTGATATCCATATCCTTTTAGCTTGGTTCGTTGAGTAAATCTAAAAATTCCACCGCATTGGCTTCCATTTGATGGACAACCTTGTCGGTTTTTACCACCAAATGATTGTATGCAATATAAGCGATAATCCCGACGATCAAACCGGCGACGGTTGTAGTCATTGCCGTATAAATTCCTTGTGCCAATGAGGCAACTTCAATCTTACCGCCACCACTGGCCATATTGTGGAATGCCAAAATCATACCAATCACGGTCCCGAGAAAACCTATCATTGGTGCGGCACCGGCAATGGTAGCCAAAGTACTGACATTTTTTTCCAATTTGTACACTTCCAATTTCCCGGCGTTTTCAATGGCTTTGTTGATATCGTCCAACGGTTTACCTATCCGGCTGATACCTTTTTCTATCAAATTGGCAACGGCTGTATCATATTGTTGACACAAAACTTTGGCACCGTCTATATTACCGCTTTTGATATAAGTTTTGATTTGATTCATAAAACCCGGATCTACTTTGGAAGCCGCTTTGATAGCCGAAAGCCGTTCAAAATAAATCAATAAAGCGACAAACAGCATCAAAAATAATACGGCAATGATGATGATACCGCCCGTACCGGAATTCATAATCAAATCGATAACTCGTAATTTTTTTTCTTGTGGCAGAACTTCATTTGCTATTTCACCTGCTTTGGCAATGGTATCTTGCACTTGAGTAGCTTGTAAAAGACTTAATAAATTCATATTTAAAATTTGCGTGATTATTGATAATTGAAAACATAATAATTGAAAAACGAAAGTAATAAAAATTTAGTATATACGGATGATTTTTTTGAACCCCTTCAATCCGTAAAAAAAATAATCAAAGAAATATTAATAAATTGTGTAAGAACAACTTACACAGCTTTTGATATGTAAGTTTTAGGTTTTCGAAAACGTAAAAAAATTCACCTTTTTTCTTTTTAAGTAGCTATCTTAAATTCAGTCATAATAGTAGCAAGTGGATTTGTCAAATTTATTTAATGACAGCATTGTGTTCTTTAAAGTTTTGACAACCGGTCAAAAATCAGTAGTTAAAAAAGCGGTTAAATTGAAATAATTCCCTGAATCTGATAGGTTTTCAAAACCTGTTAGGTCTTAATAAGGTATTGAAAATTAAATAATTGAATAAAAAAAACGGGAGATGCTCGCATCTTCCGTTTTTTTTTACTTTCAACTTTTAACGTTGAAACTTTTAACTTGTAGAAATGAGAAGCATTTCTACGATATTTGAATTTTTTTCACTTTCTTTTGTTCTTCTTCTTTTTTCGGTATGGTGATTTCCAAAACGCCGTTTTTATAAGAAGCTTTGATATTTTCTACATCAAACAATTCTTCGGGTAATGTAAACGAACGTTGGAAATTTTCGTATCCGAACTCTTTTTTAACGATGTTAGTTCCTTCTTCCACTTTTTCCACTTCTTTATGAGCAGAGATGGTCAAAGTATTATTTTCAACACTGATTTCAAAATCTTTTTTGCTCAATCCGGGAGCGGCAACGTCGATTTTGACTTCTTTATCGTTTTCTATGATGTTGACAGCCGGAACAACTAGTTGTTCGTTTCCTACTTTAGCCAATTGATTGGTCAAAAAATCATCAAAGAATGATAATATCGGATCATTTATCGGTCTTCTGATTACTGGTTTCATAATTTTTTATTTTTTATGGGTTAAACTCACTTGACATATATCAAAACTGATACCACTTACAAAATCTATTTTTTTTAAATACAATTTGTCATATAAAAATGTCATAATTTCTTTTTAACTGAATTTTTTTCAGTTTTTTTTTGTAAAAAATTTGTAAAAGTTTATATTTGTGCAATAATTTAAAAATATTTAATCATATGAAAAAATTTAGTTTTGTTTTAATGAGTATTATTCTGGTTTTATCTATGAGCAATTGTAAAAAATCAAGTTCGGATGACTCTGGAGATGAATCAACTCCTAAACCGGTTCCGGTAACTGAGAATATAACTTATGATAGTTCCCGTTCTGCCTCGAATATTCAAATAGTGGATAAATTTAACAAGCTTTTGCATCCTGTCAGGTTATTATCTACTACTGCAACTAATGAATTGACTTACGATGGTCGTCATCTTACCAAAATAACATCTACCAGTGGTGGCGATGTAACGGTACAAAATTTTTATTATCATGATATGAATAAAGGTTTGTTGGATTCTGTTGTTACTATGTATAATAACCAATTTTACGGCAAGAGTGAATATACGATTTCAAATGATCATATAACGGCTATAACGACGTATGATGAAAACAGACAGATGGATACACAAATGACTTTTTCCAATTATAGCAATGGACGACCTGCTAACGTTGGAATGTTAATTAATGATGGTCAAAGTGGCAATATTGAATTTGCCGGGACGGTGACATTTAACGGTGATGATGTTGTCAATGTGAATTTAACCGGGACTTTTCAAGGACTTCCGGTATTAATGTTAGAGACTTTTACTTATGATGATAAAAAGTCAGAAGGGCTTAATGTAGAAACGGTTATGACTCCTTTAGGGGCGGTTCATAACGCTACGGAAAATAATATTACTTTATCAATGAGTGGTAATACTATTTATCAATCTCAAACACAAACAACCTATAACTATAATGGTGATGGTTATCCTATATCGGCTACATCTGTAAAAACAGAGATGGATTATCAAGGTAGTACACAGGTAACTACTACTTCCAAAGAAATAATTTATGAAGATAAATAATCATAATTTGTAGCATTTTATCAATGAATGTTAAAAAAATAAAAGGCATTAAGATTTTGTTCTTAATGCTTTTTTTTGTATCAGACCTGTTAGGTTTTTGAAACCTGATAGGACTGAGCGGTTAAGACAATAAAAAACCGGCAGGTTATCAAAACCTACCGGGTTATAAGAAGTTGAGACCTGTCAGGGTTCACAAACCTGACAGGTCTAACAATTTGAAAAATTAAAACAATTTTAAATCATCCAAGACTTTCATAACGGATTTGACGTGATTGGCTGAAATTTCTATCAGTTTCATTTCGTCTTCTTCCAATTTCAAATCGATGATTTCTTCTATACCGTTGTAACCTAATTTGACGGGAACACCTAGGGCGACATCGTGTTGGTTGTATTCACCGTCAAGCATCACACATACAGGGAATACACGATGTGAATTTAAGATAACGGCTTCTACCATTTCAGCAGCGGCAGCACCGGGCGCATACCAAGCGGAAGTGCCGAGTAATTTGACGATTTCACCGCCGCCTTTTTTGGTACGTTCCACTAATTTTTGGATGGTTTCGTCATCCATCAGTTCGGGAAGTGGAATTCCGGAAACGCTGGTCAAGCGAGGTAGCGGCACCATCGTATCACCGTGACCACCGAGTAACATAGCATTGACATCTTTGGGGGACACATTTAATGCTTCGGCTATAAAAGCTTCAAATCTGGCAGTGTCCAATACACCGGCCATGCCGAAAACTCTGGTACGTGGCAGACCCGTTGCCAAATAAGCCGTATAAGTCATCACGTCCAACGGATTGGCAACGATGATAAATTTGGCATTAGGTGAATATTCATAGGCCTTTTGTGAAACATCTTTCATAATTTTGGCATTGATACCAATCAAATCGTCGCGGCTCATACCCGGTTTTCGCGGTACACCGGATGTGATGACAACCACATCGGAATCGGCGGTTTTGGAATAATCGTCAGTATAACCTCTAACCTTGGTATCAAAATAATTGATACGGGATGATTCCCAAATATCCAAAGCTTTACCTTCGGCAAAATTAGGTTTGATATCGATTAAAACGACTTCATCAACGATATTTTTGCGGGCTGTAACTTCTGCAACCGTGGCACCGACATTCCCGGCACCGATTATAGTGACTTTTTTGTTCATAATTTGATGTTTTTTAAAATTCTAGTGCCAAATTTAATCAAATAAACACGATGTTTTTATGATATTATACATTATTTTGATTTTTTTAACCACATAAGGCACATAAGATTTCAGATTTTTGATTTCAGATTTCAGATTTGCGATTGGGTCACTGAGCTTGTCGAAGTATCAGGTTTTCGAATTAAAAGTTCGCTGTCCTACCGACTTTGTCGGGATAGGTATTGTGATGTTAGGAAAAAAATCGTAGCGTAGCGAGGTCACCGAGTGTTCCTTCTTAACTTTGACGGTTGTCGGGGAGACGGTATGTATCAAGGTGAGGTCGCTGAGTGATTTTATGCCGTTAGGTATAAAATCGCACCGAAGCGCACTCTTCAATTCCTCAATTCCTCAAAAATTTATCTTAAACTTTTTTTGCAAATACAATAAATCCGGATTTTTTTCAACAAGTTTTCTGAATTTATCTTTTTTGGAATAGACCACTTCTTGTTTTTTGTCCGGTTTTTTGACCGTGATAACAAAATCAATGTCGTAATTATTGAGATTGTATTGCAGGAATTTTAAAATCCTTTCTTTGGATTGTTCCAATTCTTTTTTTAAAGCTTCGCTGGTCAGGGTCAGATGGATTTTGTGGTCGATTACTTTCGGATTGCGGTCGATAGTTAAAATGGATAAAAGATTTTTTTCTTTGTTAGCACGCAATTTATCCAAATATTCATTCCAATATTTTTCAAAATATTCTTGTGTGAAATCGTCTTTGGGTAAATTTTGTCCTTTGAGAATACGGTTTCGTTCTTCAAGTTCGCGTTTCTTTTTGAGGATAGCATTGATAGTGATGCCGGTGCCTTCGGTTTTTGGTGTTTTTTCTTTGGTCAGGGTAGATGTTCCGGTTTTGGATGGTAATCCGGGTTCTTCTTCGACTTTTGAGGTGGAAGTGGAACCGGTTTTGTATGGTTCGACACTGTTAACGGTATTTTTGAAATAAGAAGAAGGAATTATGTCAATTTTTTTTTTCGCTTCATCAAAATTGAGAGAAGCTAATTTCATCAAGGCCAATTCGACTAACAGATGTGGGCTTTTGCTCAATTTGTAATCGATATCGGTCCGGGTGGTTAAATCTATCGCTTTTAGCAAAAATTGTACATCCATTTGTTTGGCTTGTTCCAAGTATTGTTGTTTAATATTATCACTGATTTCCAACAATTTAACCGTTTCGGGTTCTTTTGCTACCAACAAATCGCGGAAATGACCGGCTAGTCCTGCTATAATCAAATGAGCGTCAAAGCCTTGGTGAAGGAGTTCGTTGAAATAGTTTAAAACGCCGGGTATGTCATTTTTTAAAATAAGTTCCGTCAGCTTGAAATAAGCATCGTAATCGAGGATGCTCATACTTTCGGAGACGATTTTGCGGGTGATTTTTCCGTCTCCGTAGCTGGCAACTTTGTCAAACATCGACAGGGCATCGCGTAAAGCGCCGTCGGCTTTTTGGGCGATTAAAAACAAAGCATCGTCGTCGGCTTCCAAACCTTCTTTCCGGGCAATTTTTTTCAAATGTTCTTTGATATCAAAGGCATTTATTCGTTTAAAATCATAAATCTGACAACGGGATAAAATAGTCGGAATGATTTTGTGTTTTTCGGTTGTAGCCAGAATAAATACCACGTGTTCGGGCGGTTCTTCCAAGGTTTTTAAGAAAGCGTTGAAAGCCGCTTGTGTCAACATATGCACCTCGTCAATGATATAAACTTTGTATTTTCCGGTTTGCGGAGGGATACGGACTTGTTCTATCAAATTGCGGATATCATCCACGCCGTTGTTGGAAGCGGCGTCCAATTCAAAAATATTGAATGCAAAATCTTCATTAGCGTCAGTATCTTCGGTTTTGTTGATTTCCCTCGCTAAAATACGGGCACAGGTTGTTTTACCGACACCCCGAGGTCCTGTAAACAACAAGGCTTGTGCCAGATGTCCTTTGGCAATAGCATTTTTTAAAGTGTTGGTAACGGCTTGTTGTCCAACAACTTCTTCAAATTTTTGAGGTCTGTATTTTAAGGCGGAGACGATATAATTCATAAAACTGTCTATGTGATACAAAGATAGTTCTTTTTTTGAATATTTTTGTTAAGAAATTTTATTAATTAGGGTCCGCAGAGCAACAATAAAATACTCCATAATAATTCACAAATAATTCACAAAAATTCAAACTTTTTGAAAGAAATATAGAAAAAAAAAAACTTGCACTTATGAGCTTTAATTTTGACGGTCAGAGGCTTACCGCAACATTATTATGGCGACGAAATCGGGATGACCGGGAACAAAGAATCAGGTGACGGGGATATTCGTAAAGATTTCCCGGGTGGTTGGCGGGATGACAGGCTAAATGCTTTTGTGCCGGAAGGACGCACAACGGAACAGTCAAATTATTTTGAATTCACCAAAAAATTACTGCAATGGCGCAAAACTAGCCGGGCAGTTCATTACGGTAAATTTTTGCATTTTATACCGGTTAACGGTTTCGTGTATGGTTAGTGGCGGATTTTATTGCTCTTATTTTTCATTTTAGCACTATCTTTGATTTAATGCAAAATGCTGAATATCAGCGATTAACCGCCATTAACTATACACTGTGTTCTCTGTCGTTTTTATTCAATTTATATAATTCATTAATCATATTAATTTCAATAACATCATTAGGAATTTTGTATTTTGTTTTAGATACTGTTTGTAATTTTAATCCGGTTTTACAAGCATAATTTTTTATTTCATTATCAATATCAAAATATTTTTCCATTAACTCCCAATCTTCTTTTACGGGAATTGACCCTCCAAAATCTTTGCGAAGCCAATGACCGACCGTATGTTTGTATGAAGGAGGAAACAGCTCTGTAAAAGCTTTCTTGGATAATCCGTTTTTTTGCCTGATATAATTGAGATAATCCGCAATAATATTCTGATTGACATTATATAAACGTCTTACTGCGAAAAATTCTTCTTCGACAGAACTTCTTGCGCCCGGTGATGCTCCCCAATTTTTTCGTTCCAAATCCGTAAATTTACCGGTATAATTTTTTGATGTTGTATTTGTTGCTACAACTAAATTAGTTACATTTTCTTTAAGAATATTATTTAAACCGATAAATTCTTGTAATTCTTTGACAGATATATATCCGTTATATTGATATAACTCAACATTATTATTGATTTCTTCGGTATCATTGATTATAAATTCCTTTGTTAATTGATTGTTTTCCCACAAAACTTTTACATATTTTGGTAAACCGTTAGAATATTTATCAATGATTTCTACAATAATTCCTTTTGTTTTTTTCTTTTGAATATTGCTTTCAACACGGTAACCT
>JALWFE010000138.1 GCA_027039975.1 Flavobacteriales bacterium | reverse complement strand
AAAGAAACCTTTGATAAAGCCGGTAAAGAATTGATTTTGATACCGATAGGAGACAGTGTTGAAATTTAGATTTGTAATTCATAAAAATTCAAGATGCATTATAAATCTAATATCAAAATCAGAAAAGCGACCGGTGAAATAGTTGATTTTTCTTTAGAAAAACTGGAAAATTCTTTAAAACACAGTGGTGCTTCTCCGGCTGAAATAAAGAAAATCATCAGTTATATTTTAGACAATATATATGATAATATTACTTCGGGGGAGATTTATAAGATGTCATTTGAAAAACTACGTGACATCCGGTCGGTTTATGCTTCTCGATACAAACTAAAGAAAGCTATTTATGAGATGGGACCTTCCGGTTTTCCGTTTGAACGTTTGGTTGCTACAATTTTAAAAGAAGAAGGTTACCAAACGGAAATTGGTGTGATTTTGCAGGGTAATTGTGTGGATCATGAAGTAGATGTTTTGGCTCAAAAAGATGGTATATATTTTCCTGTTGAGTGCAAATTTCATTCTGACGAAAAGTATATCTGCAATATTAAAATTCCGCTGTATATTCATTCCAGATATAATGATATTATAGAGAATCCGAAGCAGTCAACAAATTTTGGACGGATTTGGATTGTAACGAACACGCGATTTTCTGACGATGCCATAAAATATGCGGCGTGTCACAATATCAAGTTGTTGAGTTGGAGTTTTCCTAAAGGGAACGGCTTAAAAGACAAGATTAACAGATTGGGATTACACCCGTTGACCAGTTTGAATCTGCTGTCTGATGAAGAAAAGGATAAGCTTTTGGCTGAAGGGATTGTTTTGTGTAGGGAGCTTGCCGAAAATGATTACCTGATCAATAAAATAGGTATTTCAAAAAACAGAAAAAAACGCATTTTAGATGAAATCAAGGAATTGGTTTCAATGGACTATATTATATCTGATAAACAATCGGATGGCGAGAATAATTATGATTAATGTTGACAATATTATATAATTGAAAAAAATACAAACAGATGGATAACAAGATAAAAGTAAAATTTTTGGGGGCAGCCGGCACAGTAACCGGTTCAAAATATTTGATAGAAACCGGACAAACCACTTTGATGATAGATTGCGGGATGTTTCAAGGTTTAAAAGAACTCCGCGAGATGAATTGGGAACCTTTACCGGTAGATGTTAAAAAGGTTGATTATGTTTTATTGACACACGGACATTTAGATCATGTCGGCTATTTGCCCCGTTTGGTTAAAGAAGGCTTTAGAGGTGATGTAATAGCGACACCGCCTACACTTGCCATAGCAGAAATTGTTTTGAAAGATAGTGGAAAAATACATGAAGAAGAAGCTGAACAAGCTAAAAAAGAGGGGTATAGTAAACATGAAAATCCGGAGCCTTTTTATACACTTAAAGAAGCCGAAGAGACGGTTAAGTTTTTTAAATCTGCCGATGAAGGCGAATGGTTTGACCTCAGTGATGATGTGAAAGTACGCTTTAATTACAATGGACATATTATTGGTGCCACTTTTATTGAGTTGGAAATCAACGGCAAACGATTTGTTTTTTCCGGTGATATAGGTCGTAGTGATGATTTGTTGTTGTATCCACCCAAAAAACCCGAAAAAGCGGATTATATTTTTATGGAAACAACTTACGGTAACCGTCTGCACCCCAAAGAAAAGCTGGACGACTTTTTTGAATCAATGATAATCAATGCATTACGTAATCATGGCAATATTATTATTCCTAGTTTTGCTATTGAGCGTTTGCAAGTTTTGATGTATCTGCTGTGGAAATACCAAAAAGAAGACGAAATACCGCCAATGCCTATTTATATAGACAGTCCGATGGGGAATAGAGTGATACAGGTTTTTGAAGATTACAAAGACTGGCATCGTTTACCAATGGATGAATTTAAACAAATGATGCGTAATATCAATGTAGTGACTTCCTA
>JALWFE010000137.1 GCA_027039975.1 Flavobacteriales bacterium | reverse complement strand
CAAAACATAACACACTTTATTACAGAATAAACAATAAAACGATTGAAATTTTATCTTTCTTTTCAAATAGAAAAAATCCCGGTAAATTAGAGTTGTAGGATTTTGTTTTGATGAACTGATGAGTTGAGGAATTGAGGATTTGTTGTGCTTCAAAGAATATGCTGAATATTAATTTTAGCATCGTTATTTCAAATAATGTTTGTGCTAACAATTTGAGGAAGTGAGAAGTGAGGATTTCAGATTTGCGATTTTCGATTTGCAATTTCAGATTTTTTTATTAACCATAAAAGACATAAAAGGACATAAAAGTTTGTAATGTTAAATGTTTATAATGTTCATAACGTTGTAGAGACGCACGACCCGTGCGTCTAAAACAAGTAACATAAACCCCGAAGGGGTTACCTGTTTGTAGAAATTAAAAAAAATTGTTATTCCATTTTATCACCATTTTCTAAGAGTGTACTACACCTGTGACCAAATCATATCACTATCGTTCGCTCCGCGTTAAGGATAGAAGTGGTAGCTCGATGCAGGCGCGCCTGATTGTTTTATGGCGGTTGGCTGCGACCGGAGGAAGCCCCCGCACCGCCGTTAAAACAACAGAGCGAAACAAGACGACTACAAGCGGATAGCCTGTAAACGCCCTTATCAACAAACTACTTGTCAATAATATTTTTTAGAAAAAAGTGTTTGTTTACCTTTAAATTCTTATTTTTGAGGACTTAAAATTTTGAAAAATTATGACGACAAATACTTCCGGTTTAACCAAAGAACAAGCTATTGCTTACGAAGATAAATACGGGGCGCATAATTATCATCCGCTTCCGGTTGTTTTGACAAAAGGTAAAGGCGTTTATCTATGGGATGTGGATGGAAAACAATATTTCGACTTTTTATCCGCATATTCGGCGGTGAATCAAGGACACGGGCATCCGAAAATAGTCAATGCACTTAAAGAACAAGCTGAACGTTTGGCACTGACATCCAGAGCTTTTTACAACGACAAACTCGGTCTTTACGAAAAATTTGCTACCGAATATTTCGGATATGACAAACTCTTACCGATGAACACCGGCGCCGAAGCCGTTGAAACCGCTATCAAACTGGCCAGAAAATGGGCTTACGAGAAAAAAGGTATCCCGGAAAATGCGGCCAATATAATCGTTGCCGAAGGTAATTTTCACGGACGTACTACCACCATTATTTCGTTTTCCAACGACCCGGAAGCCAGAGATAATTTCGGTCCATATACTCCCGGATTTACCAAAATTCCTTACGACGATTTGGATGCCCTGGAAGAAGCCATCAAAACGCATCCGAATACAATCGGTTTTTTGGTGGAGCCGATTCAAGGTGAAGCCGGTGTATATGTTCCGAGTGACGGTTATCTGAAAGGTGCCAAAGCTATTTGCGAAAAATACGGTTGTTTGTTTATAGCCGATGAAGTGCAAACGGGTATTGCCCGTACCGGCAAATTATTAGCCGTTGATCACGAAGACGTCAAACCTGATATTTTGATTTTAGGAAAGGCTTTATCAGGAGGTGTTTATCCGGTGTCGGCGGTTTTGGCTAATGACGATATTATGTTGGCTATCAAACCCGGACAACACGGTTCCACCTTCGGTGGTAATCCGGTTGCCGCTAATGTAGCTATTGCCGCTTTGACGGTTGTTAAGGAAGAAAAGCTGGCCGAAAATGCCGATAAAATGGGGAAAATTTTCCGCTCCGAAATGCAAAAAATCGTGGATAGTTCCAAATTTGTAAAGCAAGTTCGCGGTAAAGGTCTGCTCAATGCCGTTATCATTGACGATACCGAAGAAAGCGAAACCGCTTGGAATATCTGTTTGAAATTGGCAGACAACGGTTTGCTGGCAAAACCGACACACGGCAACATTATCCGCTTTGCACCGCCGCTGGTGATTAACGAAGAGCAGTTGCGTGAAGCTATTGCCATTATCAAAAAATCCA
>JALWFE010000136.1 GCA_027039975.1 Flavobacteriales bacterium | reverse complement strand
ATTGTTGGCACAAGTCGCATCATTAAACACTCGTGTACCTTTCTTAAATATCTTTGACGGCTTCAGAACCTCTCACGAAATTCAAAAAATCGATGCTATTCCTGACGAAATCATGAAAGAAATGATACCGGAGGATAAAGTGATGGAACACAAAGTCAGAGCTTTGAATCCCGACAAACCCAAATTAAGAGGTTCTTCTCAAAACCCTGATGTTTTCTTCCAAAACAGAGAGCGTTCAAACCCTTATTATCAAAGAGTTCCGGCAGCTGTTAAAGAAACTTTTGACAAGTTTTACGAACTAACCGGTCGTCGTTACGAGTTATACCAATATTATGGGGCGCCTGACGCTGAAAAATTAATCATCATCATGGGTTCCGGTATGGGTGCTGCTTTGGAAACCGTTGAAGAAATGACTAAAAACGGTGAAAAAGTCGGTGTTTTGGTCGTAAGATTATACCGTCCTTTCTCTATCAAAGATTTCATGGACGCTATTCCCGAAACAGTTAAGAAAATTGCTGTTTTAGACCGCACCAAAGAATCAGGTAGTATCGGTGAACCATTGTATATGGATACCGTTAATGCTTTTGTTGAGTCAGGTAGAACAATGCCTAAAATAGTAGGTGGTCGTTACGGCTTATCTTCAAAAGAATTTAACCCGTCTCACGTTAAAGGGGTCTTTGACGAATTAGACAAAGACCAACCTAAAAACCACTTTACAGTCGGTATCGTTGATGATGTAACCTTTACCAGCATTGATAAAGATGTTAACTTCAAAGTAAAAAATAACAATAAGAGTTTCTTATTCTTCGGATTGGGTTCCGACGGAACGGTTTCCGCCAACAAAAACTCTATTAAAATCATTGGTCAAACAACTGACAATTACGTTCAAGGTTATTTTGTTTACGATAGTAAAAAAGCAGGTGCCAGAACCGTATCTCACTTGCGTTTCGGACCGGATCCTATCCAATCCACTTACTTGATTGACGAAGCGGATTTTGCAGCTATCCACCAATTTAACTTTGTTCAAAAATACAATTTCGTTAAAAACATCAAAAAGGGCGGTACATTATTATTAAACTCTCCTTTTACGGCTGACGAAATTTGGGATCAACTTCCTAAAGACATTCAACAAGAAATCATTGACCGTGAGTTGAAATTTTATGTAGTTGATGCCTCACGAGTAGCTTTTGAAGCCAAATTAGGTCGTAGAACCAACACCGTATTGCAAACATGTTTCTTTGCTATCTCAGGTATTTTACCGCAAGACGAAGCTATCGAAAAAATTAAAAATGCGATTGTTAAGTCTTACTCTCACAAAGGAGATGCAATTGTTCAAATGAACTTCAACGCTGTTGATAAAGCATTGGAATACTTGCAAGAAGTAAATTACCCGAAACAAGTTACCAGCGACAGAAACTTAGAAAGTGTGATGCACGACAACGCACCTGAATTTGTTTTAGACGTTTTGGGTAAAATCTATGCAGGCGAAGGCGATTCATTACCGGTAAGTGCATTTGAAGCTGACGGCACGTTCCCTCTTGGAACGGCAAAATATGAAAAATCAAATATTGCCGACTTTGTGCCTACTTGGGACGACACTGAACTTTGTACACAATGTAACAAGTGTGTTCACATCTGTCCTCACGCTGCTATCCGTTCTAAAATTATTGATGTAGAAGCCTTGGCTGATGCACCTGAAGAATTGAAAAAGACCAAAATCAAAGGTCGTTATGAAGGCGTTGACACTTATGTATTACAAGTTGACCCTGAACACTGTACAGGTTGTACACTTTGTGTGGCTGTTTGTCCGGCTGAAAGCAAAACCGAACCCGGATTTAAAGCCATCAATATGCACCCTCGTATGGAAGTTCAACCCGTTGAACAAAAATTATGGGATTACTTCGTTGACCTGCCTTGGTATGACCGTAAAAAATTAAAATTGAATACGGTTAAAAACGTTCAATTCTTAGAACCATTATTTGAATATTCAGG
>JALWFE010000135.1 GCA_027039975.1 Flavobacteriales bacterium | reverse complement strand
AATCCTAAATATTTTAGTACAGTTTTTAAAAAATTCAATGGTATATCACCGCGTCAATTTCTGGAAAGTTTAAAAAATAACGATTCCGGCAAGTAATTTTTTCTTGATGATATATATCATTTTTCTTAAAAATTTATCTGCATTTTTAAACATTATATAATTAATTGACAAAAAACATACCTTTTGAGATATATCACTATACCAGTTTAAGAATAATTACCTTATTTTAGCAGGAAAATAACAAAAATTAATCATAAACTATGAAAAAATTAATCTTATCACTATTACTTATGTTACCTTTTGGAATGTGGGCACAACACATTGTTAAGGGTAGCGTTAAAGATGAAAAAAACGAACCATTAATGGGTGTTTCTATTCTTGTTGAAGGTACAAAAACCGGTGTTGTTTCGGATTTTGACGGGAACTTTAATATTGAATTAAAAAACACCCCCGCAACCTTAATTTTTAGCTACATCGGTTACGAAACTGTTAAAATAAAAGTTACGGATCAAAAAGTACTAAACGTTACAATGAAAGAATCCAAAGAAAAGCTCCAAGAAGTTGTAATCGGTTATGGTACTTCACCCAAAAATCAAATATCGGGAACTGTTTCCGAAGTAAAAACCAATCAAACTGAAGCACGTCAATACAACAGTGTCGCTTCTTTGCTGCAAGGGCGTACTACCGGCGTGCAAATTAATTCCAATACAGGTACTCCGGGTGCTCCCGTTAGTGTTCGTATTAGAGGAGCAAACAGTTTGAGAGGAAATAACGAACCTTTATACGTTGTTGACGGTGTCATTATCAATTCTGCCGGTGAAGATACACCGGATGCCTCTACCGATGCCAATGAGATGCAAACGCCTCAAAACGGTTTAACAGGTATTGACCCGCAAGACATCAAAAGTATTGTTATCTTAAAAGATGCTTCGGCTACTGCTATTTACGGATCTCGTGGTGCTAACGGTGTTGTGTTAATTACTACTAAAAAAGGTAAAAAAGGAGCCTTTCGAGTAAATGTTTACAGCAATACCTCTTTCTCAAAAGCTACAAAATTAATTCCGGTTTTGGATGGTGAAACTTATGCCAAATATAGAAATGAAATAGCAGTACAAGACAGCAATCCACCCGGTTATCATATTGATAACGGCAATGTATATTTAATCGATTCAAATACCGGACAACCAACCGGAGACCCATTGCGTCAAGTTGATTGGCAAAAAGAAATTTATAAGAATGCCGTAAGTTTTAACAACGGATTTAATATCAGCGGCGGATTAAAAAAATCTACTTATTATATTTCTTACACCCGTAAAAATATAAATGGTATTATTCCAAATACATTTTTAAATACCAACAACTTGCGTTTAAACTATGCTACTGATTTTACTAAAAAACTTAAATTTGAATCACGTTTAAATGTTTATACCGGAAAAGGCACCATGGCACAAGGCGGTTCACGCTCCGGAGGTAACAGAAGTTTTACACGTCAGTTAGTTTCATACAACCCTTTGGTCAATGGAGAAATAAGTGATGACAACCCCGAATTAGGCGTTGGAAATCCTTTTCAATGGCTTGACGGATATGAAGATAAAAACAATGAAAAACGTTTAAATTTTGCCATTCAAACAACCTTTAAAATCAAACCATGGCTCCGTTATAAATTAAATGCCGGTATCAATTACCGTGAAAAAAGAAGAGCCAGATGGTACGATAATACAGTAGGAAAAGGAAGTATGACAAATGGTTACTTAGCACTATCCTCATTTGACAAAACCGCTTACACCATTGACAACTTAATCATGTACCGAAAAATATTTGGAAGTGACCACAGCATCAATGCAGTTGCCGGTATTACCTTTGATGGTAGTAATAAAAATATAAGTGCTTATGAAGCAGGAGATTTTCCTATTGACAATTTAAGAGACATCAAACCCGAATTAGGACAATTGGTTTACACACCTTACACTACCGTAATTGGTATTCAAGACAATGTTTTTTCCTACTTAACCCGTATAACTT
>JALWFE010000134.1 GCA_027039975.1 Flavobacteriales bacterium | reverse complement strand
TAACAATAGGACGAATGACCCAATATAAATCTTGCGCATAATGTTTGACAATCCAATTTAATTGGTCATCATGATTTAAAGATTTGAAATGTAAAATGTCGGGTTTTGTCATCCGGTTTTAGGCTTTGTCTATTATAAGACGTCAAATGATGTTAAAGGTTTAAAATGTGTAAAAAAACATAAAAAAAGTTTAATAAGCCAAGAAGGCTTATTAAACTTTTAATGTATTTTGTAAGAGTTTGTGATACTATACGGCACCAATGATATGTTTCAAATCATTGATTTGATTTTCCCACAGCATACGGGTTTCTTCTTCTTCGTCATCATCACAAAAATCAGTAACCAACAAAGACACATCTTTGGTAAGTTCATCTACCATAATTTTAAACTCGATATAAGTTCCGGTCTCTTTATCGTCATCGTCCAGCCATTTATATTTGACTTTTTCATTGTCCTTTTTGGTGGCTAATTTGGCTTTTTCTTCTACGCCGTCCCAAATAAATGTATAAAATTTGCCACGCGAATTAACATCATCGGCAAACCAACCACTCAACCCTGAAGGTGTTGTTAAATACTGAAAAATCATACTTGGAGAAGCATGAATTGGGAATTCCATATCAACTTTAATTTTTTTGCTCATAAGCTAAATCTTGTTATTATGTCGCACAAAATATAAATAAAAATTCAATAATAAAAATTTATTGTATTATTTTTGTCAAAAGTAAAATAATTTTTTATGATAACTCAAGAACAGCTGAAAGATTTGGAAAAACGTTTAACCGCTTTAAACCACTATCTTTGACATAGATAGGAAGCGAATAGAGATAGAAAACGAAGAAGAAAAAACCGGCAATCCGGACTTTTGGGATAATCCGAAAGAAGCCCAAAAGGTGATGAAGTTCATTCAAGCCAAAAAGAAATGGATAACTGACTACGAAGTAGCCAAAGAAGCTTTTGAAGAATTGCAGGTTTTGTATGAGTTTTATAAAGAAAAAGAAGCAACCGAAGAAGAAGTTGTTGCACAATATGAAACTGCCAAGCGCTTGATAGAAGATATTGAGTTTCGCAACATGCTTTCGGGCGAAGCCGACCAGCTCAGTGCCGTATTGCAAATTACAGCCGGAGCAGGAGGTACCGAAAGTAACGATTGGGCGGAAATGCTTTTGCGAATGTACTTGATGTGGGCGCAAAAAAACGGCTACAAAACCAGAGAAATCAATTACCAAGCCGGCGATGTAGCGGGGGTTAAGACGGTTACCATTGAAATAGACGGTGACTATGCTTACGGCTATCTCAAAGGCGAAAATGGCGTACATCGTTTGGTGCGGATATCACCTTTTGACAGCAATGCCAAACGGCATACGTCTTTTGCTTCGGTTTATGTGTATCCTTTGGTTGATGACACTATTGAAATCCATGTTAATCCGGCAGATATAAAATGGGAAACCATGCGTGCCAGCGGGGCAGGCGGACAGGCAGTCAATAAGCTGGAAACGGCTGTGCGCTTACGTCACGAACCTTCGGGTATTATCATTGAAAATTCCGAGACCCGTTCGCAATTGGAGAATAAAGAAAAAGCCATGAAGTTGCTCAAATCACGTTTGTACGAAATTGAGATGCAAAAACGTATGGAAGAACGTGATAAAATTGAAGCCAATAAAAAGAAAATAGAGTGGGGTTCACAAATCCGGAATTATGTGATGCACCCGTACAAATTGGTAAAAGATGTCAGAACCGGACATGAAACATCACAAGTAGATGATGTAATGAATGGTGAAATAGACGATTTCTTGAAAGCCTATTTGATGATGACCGGACAAAAACCCGATGATGAAAATAATTAAAAATAGAGAAACCTTGCATGCAAGGTTTTCTACTTGATACTTGTTATTAGCAACTTGCTACTAACATTCAACATTCAACATTGAGCGCACTCCGAAAAGTACACCTTTCAAAGGTACAAAAAAAGTAGTTAAAAAATTTTTTTATTATGATAAAAATTCGTATCTTTATGTATGTTTAAAACCAGTTCAAATACAGAAAGAGA
>JALWFE010000133.1 GCA_027039975.1 Flavobacteriales bacterium | reverse complement strand
GCTCTGATTACGGTTGCTCTGATTACGGTTGCGGTTGTTATTATTGTTGTTGCCGCGCCGGTTCTCATTGCGGTTGCCGCTGCTGTTCTGCTGACGATTTCCGCTTTGGGAGTTGTTCTCTTTACGTTCGCTGCCGCCAGATTCGGCTGTTCCTTCCGGTTTTTTGTTGTTGCGGAAGGGGTTGGGGCGGCGACGGTTCCGGTTGTTGTTATTCCGGTTTTGGTTCTCCGTGGATTGATTCTGATTCTTTTCCATGGTCGGGTTCCTTTGTCAATGCTTGATAGATTCGATGATAAAGCGTCGTCCCGACCTGATGGGGCCGCAGGGTCCGCGAAAGCCCCAGCTTTTCGAAAAGGGGCTCGAGGACAGCTTTGGGGTAGAGGGCGGAGAGGTTCTTCATCAGGGTCTTCCTCGGTTGCCGGAAAGCGGCTTTGAGAAAGGCTTCGAAGGCCTCGTCGTCCAGGGTGTGCTCCTTGCGGATCTCCAGCACGGCCGAATCGACCTTGGGGGGCGGATTGAAGGCTGCCGGCGGTACCAGGAGGCGGATGGCCGCCTCGCCGGCACTTTGGGCCAGGACCGAGAGAGCCGAGAAGTTCCGATCCCCCTCATGGGCGGCGAACTTCTCGGCGACCTCTTTCTGAACCATTGTGAGTGTGGATCGACAATGGGGGTCCCGCAGCGCTTTCAGGATGATCGTGGTCGCGATGTAGTAGGGCAGGTTGGCCACCAGCCGATAGGGCCGGTCACACAGACTGCCGCCGCTCCATCGTTCCAGAACATCTCCGCACTCCAGACGGAGTCTGCCGTCGGCGATCTCTCCGGAAAAGGTTTTTCCCAGATAGTCGCACAACCGTTTGTCTACCTCGTACGCCGTCACCCGGCGAACTTGGACGAGCTTTTTGGTTAAATCACCTAAGCCAGGCCCGATCTCCACCACCGGCAGATCGTCATCGGGCATCGCTTGGATGATTTGCTCCGCAACGCTTTCGTCTTCCAGGAAATTCTGTCCGAATCTCTTGTCGGCGATCTCGGAAGCGTTGGGCTTATAATTTTTCATTATACTCTTTTTGATTACTTAAATCAAGCTCCGGATATTCTCGGACCAACCCATCAATCTTGCAGACTGACAAGGCAATACTCTCAATCCTCTTAACTTCAATATAAGATTAAGAAGGTGTATGCAAATTGAGATAGTCAATACTCCCTTTCCTTCTCTACAGCATCAGATGCTCAACTTAGGAAGAGTTTTGTTGTCTCGCATTTTAGCATAGTCGAGGTTTGAAGATTGATTTTACTTGGCTAAATATTTCATTAAAATTGGATGAAAAGTTGACCTCTAAGAAGAAACTCGGTAGGTGAAACACGGAATTTGTAAGAGTTTTTCAAGCAATTCACCGAAAATGGGTGTTCCCTTTGCCCTTCTTCGCTTTGGGCTTTGGCTTTGGAATCGGTGGTGGAACGAGCCCCTGGATGACGAAGGAGTAGGGTTTGCGGTTTTTGGCCTGTAGTACCACAAGAAGGTCCCCTTTGTTGCGATAGACATCGAAAAGCTCCATATCCTCCATCACTACATCTACCGCTACACTATCTTCCGGTTTGAGGGGGAGTGAAAAGGCGGTCCCCTCTACCCGGACAAGAGTGTTCTTTTCTTTCAGGACAACCCAGCAGACTTTGGGAAGATCCAGGTCGTAGAGAGTATTGAGGGTCCGATTGATGCAAAGACGGTCGAACTCACCCTTTTTGAGACTCAGATTCCCGTCACTGGAAAGTAAATCGTTGTAGAGAACCATCACCTCGCGATCTTCGTTTTCGGCCTTTTGCAGATAGTGGTGAAGCAGTCTGTTGCTATGCTCCTGGATATTGAGGCTCTGATAGAGTCCGACTAAAACGAGTGAAATAAGTGCCGTGGAGATCAGCATCTCGATCAGGGTGAAGGCACGACGGCAGCGCATCACCCATCCATGAGACCGACACGCACGGCCTCTTCATAGCTGGTCATCCCCTCATTGAGCAACTCTCTGAGGCGATCGGAAATCGTCTGCATGCCGTCTTTTTTCATCTGTTCTCTGATTTTGTAATCTTTAAGCCCTTGGGAGATCATCTTTTTGACCGTATCGTCCACAATAAAAAGCTCACCCACCGCCTGGCGGCCCTTGTATCCGGAGAAATTACACTCCGGGCATCCCACGGCACGGTAATAAACCCCTGCGGAATCGAGGCTCGCCCTCGCCAGGGTATCGGCATCCAGCGTGTCCGGTTCTTTGCAGTGGGGGCACAATTTCCGGACGAGCCTTTGGGCCAGGACTCCCAACAGCGTGGAGGAGAGGAGATACCCCTCGATCCCCATATCCATCATCCGGGTCAAAGCGGAGGTGGCGTCGTTGGTATGGAGCGTCGAGAGCATCAGGTGTCCGGTCAACGCGGCCTGCACGGCGATCCGGGCGGTCTCCTGATCACGGATCTCCCCGACCATGACGACATCCGGGTCCTGGCGGAGAATGGAGCGCAGACCTTTGGCAAAAGTGAGCCCCACCCTTTCGTTGACCTGTATCTGGTTAATGTTGTCGGCGTTGTATTCCACCGGATCCTCGATGGTGATGATATTTTTGTCCGGTGAAGCGATATGCTGCAAAAAAGAGTGCAGGGTCGTCGATTTCCCTGATCCGGTGGGACCGCTGACGAGAATCATCCCATGAGAATGGGTCAGCAGATGATAAAAAGCCGAAGTGATTCTCTCCGTAAATCCCAGTGATTTGAGGGAGGGAATGTGCTCGCTCTGCATCAGGATCCGCATGACGACCCGTTCCCCGTGATAGGTGGGAAGAATCGAAACCCTTACGTCCAGCGTTTTACCCGAGATACTGATCTGGGTGCGCCCGTCCTGGGGCAGGCGCTTTTCGGAAATATCCAGGTTGGAGATGACTTTGATACGGTTGATGACAAGTGAAGCGACACGCCGGTCCAGATCCAGATGTTTCTTGAGTACTCCGTCGATACGGAGCCTGACTTCGCCTTTTCTTTCATGGGATTCGATATGGATGTCACTCGCCTCTTTTTTGATGGCTTGAAAAAAGAGAGAGTTGACCAACTTGATGATGGGAGCGGAGGCCTCATCAGAAAGAAGATCCTGTGTATTCTGAATAAACTCCAAAAGATCGGATTCCGCTTCGATCAACTCCTCAGAAGCAGTTTCCATCTCTTCGAAGGCATTACTGGTTTGGAGTTCGAGGAACTTGTTGCGTAGACGGACAAAACTCTCTTCATCCATAGTGTAAATGGGATAGGCCAATCCCAACCGTGATAGATAGTTCAACCCTTCAGCACGATGTTGAGGATGAATGACGGCGATGATCCCGTCTTGATAGAGAGCAAAAAGTAGGTAATGCTTTATGGCTGTGCGATGATCGATCTCTTCGCTCCAGTAGGGCTCCAGGTCGACATGCTCGAGTTGGGGGATCTCTATCATTTTGAGGCTCAAGGACGTGTCCTTAATATATCGAGGGCCTTATTGGTTTTATGATGATGCATATTGCCGTTGTTCTGCCTGGAGGGAGATGGGGCTTGCTGCGAATATTCCATTCCCGATTCTCCATTGCCATCACCATCGATTCGCTCTTTTATAAACTGAGTATAACGAAGTTGAATCTCTTCCAGCTCTGAAAGAAATTTTCTAAGTTTGGCCAAATCTCTACTATGTCTTACAATAAAGGGTGTAAGATAGATAACAAGGTCCACTTTTCTCTGCGCTTTCCCCTCATCTCGGAAAAGACGACCGATAATCGGAATATCACCCAGGAGCGGAATCGCATTGGTAGAGGCACCGGCAATATTTTTCATCAATCCTCCGATAATGACTGTTTGACCGTTTTGAACGATGGCATTTGTTGTCACTTTTCTTTTGTAAGTCGTTGGGGTGGGGCTGTTGTACCCACTGCTGTCATCTACATCCTCAATGATTGCATCGACAGTCAATGCCACCTTGTTATTGCTTGAAAGCCTTGGTTTCACTTTCAGGGTAAGTCCGATGTCTTTTCGTTCGAAATTATTACGGGTAAGATCGTTTTGATTATCTCCGCTGGCGGAACTTACCAATATTGAACGGGTCTCTCCGACGAAGAGCTCGGACTCCTGATTGTTGGTACAGAGAATGGAGGGTTCACTCAGGATATGAGCCGCGCCGTCATTTTTGTAAAGATTCAACTGAACTCCCAGGGAAAAGAGCGCTTTGACATTATTGAATGTGGGTTTGTTGTCCGTGTCATCACCACCGATGAAATCCTGAAGGTCTCTGGCAAGCTTGTTGGATGAACCTCCTGTAAAATTGGCACCGATAGAGATAATCCCATGCGGTGTCATTACACCGCCGGAGAGGCCGTATTTTGCACCGATCTCCTGGGCCAGTTTGCTGTTGATCTCCACGACTCTCGCCCGAATGTAGACCTGAGGCTTCTCGACATCGATACGCCGAAGAACCTGCATAATGTTTCTATACTGTTCTCCGGTTGCCAGAACAATCAGTGAGTTCCTCTCCTTATCTGCTACTACCATGGCTTTCTGAGGAGGCCCGCCCGGTCTTTTTCTGAGTTTTTGGAGTGACATATTGTTCATTTGGGCGACCAGTTTCCCCAGGATTTTCTCCATATCCTCTACATTTGAATTTTTGAGAGGAATGACGTACATCTTTTGATTGATGCTTTCACCCTTTCTGTCCAGCTGCTTGATATATTTGACCATTTGTTCAACATTCTTTTTCTTCCCTACAATGATGATGGAATTGCTGGGTTCATCTTTATAGATTCCTACTTTTTCACCGGGAATCGTTTGCGGGAAAAGCTCTTTGGCCATATTCACTGCATTGCTGTATATGTCTTTGACACTTGCATGTTGAAGCTTGATAACTACACTTCCCTTGTTGCCGGTATTTTCGATGGCATCAATTAGTGTTTTGATGGATCGAAGAGTTTTCGGATAGGCTGTAACGGCCAACAGGTTGTTCTCTTTGAAGGAGACCACTTTCGCATTTTTCCCCAGTAAAGGACGAATTTTCGCACGTATCACTGCAGCGCTACTGTTTTTTAACGGAAACAATACAGTCTTCATTGTCTCCCCTCTTACGCTTTCACTTACAGGTAGACCTTTTCCTGCGGCTTCTGATGCACGTACCACCTCCATGAAGTCCCCATGGTCGATCAGAGCGTACCCTTTGCTGGATAGTATGGAGTTTGCAAGCGAAAAGAGGGACTCTTTTCTAATTGGTCTGTTCGAGATAAAGTTGATCTTTCCCTTCAGGTCACTGTTGATAAGAATGTTCTTTTCTGTGATTTTTCCTATCATCTCCACAAATTGCCTGATGCCCATGTTTTTTATATTCAGTTTTATATCGCCACTGCCCGGTGTCTCTGCCCAGACTGTTATAAAAATCAAAAATATTATAATAAATCTAGATAATTTCATATTATTCAACCCTCATTTTCAAATAATCTGTGTATCCCTGCAACTTGCAAGCCCTTTCCGTCTCATAGCTTCCAGAGGAGTTGTACGGTATTGCACAAGATTGTTCAGATCTCATAATGATACCTCATTCGACTTCTTGTAGAGAAAAGACCCAAAGCCGGGAGGCCCCTATCCTGGCAGCACATTGTGGAGAAAGGCGTTCCGGATGACGGATGAATGAGTTGGGGAGACAGAAAACCGTGAGGTTTTTTCCGCTTCATCATCAATTGATAATAATGTCCATCTTTTTCAAATATGACTTTTCCCTCTTCTACCTTTTTAAGAACGTATCTGCCCTGAAGGCGATCCCCTTCTCGCAGGACCAGAGAACGATTCTTTATTTTCACGACTGCCAGATGGCGTTCCCTATCAAGATAGGTCGCCTCCAGTATATACCCTTTAAGAGGGGTAGTGTTGGTCGGAGGTGCTTTGGGGATGGTTTTTTTGAGAGTATGATTTGAGACAATATGGATATTGTAGGTCAGTGTCTTTCGTTTGCTGTAGTTGCTATGCAGTCTGACATGTTGAGAAGGAAGGTAGAAGATTTCAATACCTACCCAGAGGATCTTGACGAGCACTGCGGTCCCAAGGGCTATAAGCAAATACTCGGTCCACTTCATTCTTTTTTCAGAATTTGTATTCAAATGACCAGCCCTCTCTATCTTTTTTGAGATAATTACGCAGAGCTCCGAATGTTTCTTTACGACCAACGAGGTGAAAGGAGATTACCCTCTTCTTCAAGTTGATCTCTCCGACTATTTTTCCGGAAGAACCCTTTCCCGTGAAACGGATATCGAATGGATTCAAGAGAAGGTGGTGGGCTTCTACCCGCGTTAGAAT
>JALWFE010000132.1 GCA_027039975.1 Flavobacteriales bacterium | reverse complement strand
ATTTATAGCTTTGCAAAACGTTTTTATGTCCGTCAGAAACAAGACATTGAACAGTGAAATCAAAGAAATTATAAAAGATTTTATAAAAGATTATAATTATGAAAAGGACTTATCAACCATCCAAAAGAAAAAGAAGAAACAAACACGGTTTCCGTGAAAGAATGGCTACCAAAGAGGGCAGAAAAGTTTTAGCACGCCGTCGTGCCAAAGGCAGAAAAAAATTGTCTGTATCGTCCGAACCCAGGCATAAAAAATAATGGTTTCGTTTTTTTAGAACAATAGAAGCTCGCTGTCAAGCGGGCTTTTTGTGTTATTTTTCTTGACATATTTCCACCAATATTCCACCGGTAGATTTTGGGTGGATAAATGCAATTTTTTTGTTATCGGCACCGTCTTTGGGTTGGTCGTTAATCAGAATAAAACCTTCTTGTTTGAGAGTTGCCATTTTTTGCTCAATATCATCTACTTCAAAAGCAATATGATGAATACCTTCACCTTTTTTGTTGAGAAATTTTTGAATGGGACTGTCGGGACGGGTAGGAGCCAGCAATTCTAGTTTACTTTCGCCGGTTTTAAAAAAAGATGTAATAACACCTTCACTTTCAACAGTTTCACGTTTGTAAGATAAAGTGCTTAATAATTTGGCAAAACGTTGTTCCGCTTCGTCAATGTCTTTGACAGCAATTCCGATGTGTTCAATTTTTTTCATTTTGAAGATTTTTATAGACAAGATTTTTTAAAAGAAATTGTTAGACGTTTATATTTGCTTGACGGTTTTACGATTCAAAATTACATTATTTATTCTTATCTTTATCCATATTTTTAAGCACCGTTTTGAAAAAAATCATAAACATATTATTTCTTTTTAATTTGTTTTTGAGTTTTGGTCAACAAAAAATAATTCCGGCTCCATATTATAATTTTGATATTTACACGACCCGTGAAGGTTTGTCCGATAACCGTGTAAACAACGTTTTGCAAGATAAACTGGGTTTTTTGTGGATTGCTACCGGAAACGGTTTGAATAAATTTGACGGCTATCATTTTACCAATTTTTTTCACAATGATACAGACAGTCTTTCACTTGCCGGCAATACGGTTTACGATATAGCGTTGGACAAAGCCGGAAAGATTTGGGTGGCAAGCGATGGCGGATTGGATATTTATAACCCGGTTACAAACGGATTTGACCATGTTTTTCCGGATGAATCCGGCGATTTTTCCGTTAAGGATAAGAGGGTTATGGCAGTTTATCCTGAAAATGACAGTATTGTTTGGTTTGATACGGCTGCTGGTCTTTTGCATAAATACAATACCGGAACTAAAATGCATAAAACTTTTCAGCACGAAAAGCCGTTGCAAGTCAAAACTTATTTTTATCATCAAATATTTGATGACGGCGAAGGCAATTTGTGGATAGGCGGAAGGGGTATTTTTCCTGTTAAATTTGTTAAAAAAGATGAAAAATTTATTGCCTATAAAACCGGCAAAAAATATGATGATGTTACCAAATATTATATCGATAAAAACGGTGTCTTTTGGGTGGCTGCAATCGAAGGTTTATACCGTTTCAATAAAAAAACGGATGTTTTCGATTTGTTTTTACGCAATTCAACTTTTGATGTAATTGATTTTAATGATAATGAATTTTGGTTTGCCAATGCCAGAGGATTTAAAATTTTGGATAGAACATCCGGTAATATTTATGCCGTTTATCATTCCGAAGGCAATGACCGATCAATACCAACGGATTATGTTTTTGATTTTTACAAAGACAATGCCGGCAATATGTGGATAGGTACTTTGGAAGGTTTGTGTAAATACAGTCCGTATAAGAACAAGTTCGGCAGGATAATGCATATTCCTGATGATAATCTGACACTTTCGGCCAAACACATTACGACAATTATGCAAAGCCATGATAAAGAAATTTGGGTTGGAACAAATTCACACGGCATAGATATTTTGAATGAAAACTTTATCAGAACAGCGCATTACGGTAGAACGGGCAAAAGTAAATATCCACTGGCTTCCAATTATATTTCAAAATTGTATCAAGATAGTAAAGGTAATATTTATATAGGTATGTGGGCAGGTATCGGATTTGATTTTATTGAAGCAAAAACGGATAAACTTTATCATTTCAGGTTGGTTCCTAATAGTTTGAAATATGATTGGTATAACGATTTTATCGAAGATAAAAACGGTAATATTTTGGTGGGTATTTGGAGTTATCATGCGGTTGAAAAATTTGACCCTGTCAAAAAAACTTTTGTCAATTTGCCTGTCACTCCCGGTTCATTTATAAAAAAATTGAAGAGACATCTTGTAAATTGCTTGAATATAGACGATAACGGTAATATTTATATAGGCACATCCAATATAGGATTAAGTATTTACAATATGGAAACCGGACAGCTGAAAAGATTTTACGGTTCCGATCAAGACAGCATCCACTTATGGGGACAAGATATCAGTTGTATTTTTATTGATTCCAAAAAGAGAATTTGGATAGGAGCCAAGGGTCTTAACAAATATAATCCCGAAACGGATACTTTTGAGCATTATACCAAAGAAAACGGTTTATGTGATGACAGTGTGCAAGCCATTTTGGAAGACGATGACGGATTTTTGTGGATTGCTACGCAAAACGGTTTGTCAAAATTTGATGTTAAAAGTGCTACATTTCAAAATTTTTATGAAAAAGACGGTTTGTCGAATAACGAATTTACAAGAGGTGTTTGTAAACTCAACGACGGCAGGTTGTTGTTTGGCACCAAAAACGGCATAACGGTTTTTGATAAGAAAAAGTTTGTAACGGATAAATATAAACCGAGGGTATTTATTTCGGGTTTTAAAATTTTTGCTGAACCACAAAGTTTGGATTTGTTAAAAAAAGGCAGTATCGAACTTAAATACAACCGCAATTATTTGACTTTCCGGTTTGGTGCTGACGATTACAGTAGTGTGGAAGACAACAGATTTGCTTATAAGTTGGAAAATTTTGATGAGGATTGGCATAAACTCGACAAAGGGCAAAGAGAAGCCACTTATACTTATTTGGAACCGGGTGAATATACTTTGAAAGCCAAAGCCGCCAATATGGATGGTGTTTGGAGTGATACAGTTGAAAAATTACACATTGTCATCAATCCGCCTTGGTGGAAAACCAAATGGTTTATGGCTCTGGAAATTTTGTTTTTACTGGCTTTGGTATTTTTCATTATTAAATTCCGTGAAAATAAATTAAAAGAAAAACACTTTGTCGAATTGTTAGAACAAAGATTATTGCGAAGCCAGATGAACCCGCATTTTATTTTCAATGCGTTGGGGGCTATTCAATCTTACCTTTTTACACATGGACCTTTGGAAGCCGGAAGCTACCTGTCCCGTTTTGCCGATTTGATGCGGGCTATTTTGTACGGTTCACGGGAAGAATTTATCAGCTTGGAAAAAGAAATTGAAGCCATAAAAAATTATTTGTCTATTCAACAAATAAGATTTGAAGATAAATTTGATTTCAGTATCGAAGTGGATCCGGATATCAATACGTCTTTTACCGGTATTCCGCCGTTGCTCATTCAGCCGGTGTTGGAAAACAGTATTGAACACGGGTTTAAAAATTTGGACCGTAAGGGAATGATTAAAATAAAAATTACCAAACAAGGCGATAAATTAAAAATTGTGGTAGAAGACAACGGCACATGCATCGACGAAAATAAAATTAAAAATATGGAAAAAACAACAGACAAAACTATCAAACATAAATCCGTTGCTTTACAGATTATCAAAAAACGTTTGCAAATATTAAATAAAGATAAAAAAGGTAAATTTGATTTGAAAATTGAAAATATTACAGAAAACGGGAAGGTAACAGGGTTGCGGATAACGTTTTTTGTTCCGGTAATACCTTTAAGTCGTTAATATTTGAAAATTCAGTATATTTACCAAATAACCGATTCACCAAATCACCAAATAAACAATCCAATATGAAAACTATCATCATTGATGACGAAGCCAAAGCCCGAAAGACCATCAAAGAGATTTTAAAATATGCCGGTACGGATATCGAAGTGGTAGCCGAAGGCGACAGTGTTCAAACAGGTTACGAAGCTATTATGAAACACCAACCGGATTTGGTGTTGTTGGATATCAAAATGCCGGACGGAACCGGTTTTGATTTGTTAAAAAAATTGCCCTCTATCGATTTTAAATTGATTTTTATCACGGCTTTTGAACAATTTGCCATAAAAGCTTTTGAATTTTCGGCCTTGGATTTTATTCTCAAACCCATTGACCCGGTAAAATTGATAAAATCCGTCCAAAAAGCATCGCAATTAGTTGAAAATGAGAATCTTTCTTTAAAACTTAAAGTGCTTTTTTCCAACCTGAATGTTCAAGATAAATCGCATAGAAAATTGGTATTGCATACAGACGATAAGGTTCATGTCGTGGAAACCAAAAATATTGTTTATTGTAAATCCGATGGCGGTTATACAATATTTCATTTGATTGATAACAGGAAGATTACCGTTTCAAAGAATCTTAAAATTTATGATGATTTATTGGCCAACAATTGTATTTTTTTTAGAATTCACCGCACTTTCCTCATCAATTTGGATTATGTCGATTATTACAGCAAACAAGATGGCGGTTTTGTGGTGATGAAAACCGGTGATGAAATTCCGGTAGCGCAACGCAAAAAAGAACAGTTTTTGACTATTTTGGAAAACTTAAACAAATTTTAGTTAAATCGTTTATTCATTATCTTTTCTCGTTTATACATTCATTCCTGTCGTTTATATATTTGCTGTTATTTGTAAATTTTATATGCATAACTTTATAAAAAATTTATAAAATTATAAAGTTATGAAAGTCAGTAAGCTATTGTTAATGTTATTTTCCGTCTCGTTTATTTTTGCAACTTGTGAAAAAAGAGACGATGATAAATATACATACAAAACAACCAAATTAACTCATGGTGGTTTTGATTTTTCGGAAAATCAACAAGAACCTTCCTATGAAAATTCGGACGGAGATATTGTACCTTGGTCACCGGTAACGGAAGTGCAAGGTAATAACGAGCTTTGGTACAGACCTAATTATGATATTGATGCCGATAATTCTCAAAAGGATATGGGAGCGGTTTCATTGGAATCAATAAGCGAAGCACCTTCTTCTTATGATGCAGACCTGGCTCCTTTGCAAAAAGACCATTGTTATGTGGTAAAATGCTTTGACGGTTATGCCAAATTTAAAGTATTGGAAATACCGGGAAACACTTCCGATTTTGAAAATTGGTGGGTCAAAGTTGCGTATGAATTTTCTGATGATGGACATTTTGAACATTGATGGAAAGTTTTATTGCTTAAACATTGGATATAGTCTGGTAATCTTTTTTAAAGTAGCTTTTATTATACCTGAAATTTTGCATTTGTTGAAGATAAAATATACATAACAAGATAATTATTAACACTTTAAGTGTTTTTAGCTGATGCTGAATGATTGTTTTTCAAACCTGTATGAATTTTGAAATTTAATCTTTTTTTTCTTTTTCAAGCAAGAATTTCATTGATTTTCTGTGGTAATTTTTATGTCTTACAATGGGCGGAGGTGTCCATTTGTTGTGCAAATCCATAAAATTATAACCCAATTTGTTAGGTTGTGGTTCTAAATAACCATTGAGAAAGGCTTTTTGCAAAATGTATTCAATCCAATAATCTTCTTTGTTGTTTACCGGGTCGAATTTTACTTTCAGGTCTATATTGTAAAGTTTGGCTAAATTTTGATACCAAAATGCCGTCCAGCCGTTTTTATATTTTTTTAAAAATTCATAAACCGTATAACCGGTTTGACGGTGAAATAATTTGGATAAAATACGGCCTTCGCTTTGAGTTAAATTTTTCAGTTTAGGTTCAAATTCCTTTTTTATCCAACGTTTGACTATACGCATATAATATTTACGTTGACTTTTGTTCATTTTAGCCAAACGTTTATCCAGTTTTTCAACGTTTTCCCCGGATAATTTGGCAAATGGATAGACCTTGTATACACGTCGTCTTATCCACCAAAAACGTTTTAATTCTTTGTAATTATTAAAACGGATTTTCGGAATGATTATCACCGGAGTCAAGTTAAAAACCGGAATGGAATCAGATGCCGGGTATAGATATATATCTTTGTCAATAATAGAAGAAATACTGTCTTGCTGTGCTATACCGGAATGAGATAATGACAGCAATAATAATAAGATGCAAAATTTTATTTTTAATATTCTATTTGGCATCAATTTTGAATTTTGGTCTCAAAAATAGGAAATATTGTGTTTGTTTTATGTCAAACTTTGTTTTTTGTTGTAATTTTGGCAACTTATAAATTTCTTATCAAGAATAATGCCTAAGAATTTATTGTCATTTTTATTGGTATGGCTCATTGCCGGTCAATTTGTTTCCGGTCAATACGATTCTTTACGTAAACCGTTGGATATACCATTGTATTTATCCGGAACATTCGGTGAATTGCGTTCCAATCATTTTCATTCGGGTTTGGATATCAAGACCAAAGGTGAAGAAGGTTTACCGGTTTATGCGGTTGACAACGGCTACGTTTCAAGGATTAAAATTACCCGTAACGGTTACGGTAAGGCACTGTATATCAAGCATCCTTCGGGTTTGACTTCTGTTTATGCACATCTGCAAAGTTTTAATGAATGTATTGAGGCTTATGTTAAACAAAAACAATATGAAAAACAACAATATGAAATAGAATTGTTTCCGTATCCCGTGGAATTACCCGTAAAAAAAGGTGAAATCATTGCTTATAGTGGCAATACGGGTGGTTCATCGGGACCTCATCTTCACTTTGAATTGCGGAATATTTTGGAACATCCCGTCAACCCGATGGCTTATGGTATACGGGTCAAAGATACCGAAAGACCTGTCGTGCGAAATGTTTATGTATATCCTTTGGATAACCGTTCGGAAGTCAATAAATCGGGAAAACGTATCAAACTCAATTTAACCCGGTTGAATGATTCGGTATATTCGGCTAATACTATTTTGGCTTCGGGGCGGATGGGTTTCGGTGTGGAAGCTTATGACCGCCAAGATGAAGTGTTTAACCGCAACGGTCTATACAAAGTAAAAGTAACGGTAAACGGCCTGCAAGTATATGAACACGAAATGATGGAATTTTCGTTTGCCAATTCCAAATATATCAATGCATTGATAGATTATCCGTATTATTTAACGAAACGGCGCCGTATTCAGAAACTCTGGGTGGAGCCGTACAATCAATTGGAAATTTACACCCAACTGGTCGATGACGGCACTTTAAAACTTGACCCTGGCAAAGTGTATCAAGTGGAAATCGAGCTTTCTGATTTTGATGGAAATAAAATTTGGATAAAGATTCCCGTAAAAGCCCGGAATTACAGGGCTGTACCTCATGAAAAACCGCAAAAAACACCTTATTATGTTGATGTTAATAAGAAAAACCTGTTTCGATTGCTACCTTGGACGCTGATATTCAATCCACATACCGCTTTTGAAAATTTTTATCTGCAAGCAACAGCCGATACTGCAACATTGCGTTTAAAAAATCCGATGAAACCCTTGCAAAAATCTTATATCATCAAGTATCCTTTATCCTTGATAAAACCGGTTTTACGTCCTTATGCTTATATCGCTTTATACGGTAGAAAAAAAAGAACTTACTATGTGTACAGTGTCCGGGAAAATGATACGATAGTCGCTTATACCAAACGCTTCGGTAACTTTGTAATCCGTTACGACAGTGTACCACCGTACATCAAACCGGTTAACTTTAAAGACAATGCAGATTTGACCGATTATCACTATTTGCGGTTTAAAACCGGAGACAAACAAACCGGCATCAAATCGTATAACGGCTATATCGACGGTGCGTGGATTTTGTTGGAATATGATTACAAAAAAAGATCATTGACTTACAATTTTGACGACAAAAAACTTAAAGGACACCGGCACGTGTTGAAGGTGATAGTAGAAGATATGTTGGGTAATAAAAGTATTTATAAAACTGTTTTTTACCGTAAAGAGTAAAATATCTTTATATACTTTTAATAGTAATAACTGAAAAAAACATGAAAATATGATTAAAAAATTTACAGTTTTATTGATTGCATTGCTTTTGGGTAATGCCTGTAATATGGTAAAAGCCCCGGAATTTAAAGGAATAGATAGTATCAACTTGATGAAAAACAAAAGTGGAAAAATGGTTTTAGTCGCCAATGCCAAATATCACAATCCGAATTTGCTCGGTGGTAAATTCAAAATCAATGATGTTAAAGTGTTTGTTAACGACAAGTTTTTAGCCAATGTAAATGCGGACACATATAAAGTTCCTGCAAAAAAAGATTTTACCGTGCCGCTCGAAGTGGATTTTGACCAAACTTATTTTAAGAAAGACAATATTTTAGATGCCCTGCATTCCGCCTTAAAAAACAAACTCAAAGTGCGCTACAATGGAAAAATCTATTATATCAGTGCCGGGTTGAACATTCCTTATACAATCGATTATACACAGGAAGTCAAACTTTTTGAATAGATGGCAACAGATACATATTATACTATTGACCGGCCGGCCGGACCAGTCGTTTTTAAAGACCGGAAAAGTAAATTTTTGGGATATGCTTTTCCGGTTGCAAGTATTGATAAGATAAAAATGGAAGTTGAAAAACTGAAAAAGGCCCATCACAGTGCCCGGCATTGGTGTTATGCTTACCGTGTTGGTGTGGAAAAGCTTGTAGAAAGAGCTAATGACGATGGTGAGCCTTCCAATTCTGCCGGACAACCGATACTTAATCAAATTAAAGCTAAAAATTTAACCAATGTATTGGTAGTGGTGGTGCGGTATTTCGGAGGTGTAAAACTAGGTGTCGGAGGTTTGATAAATGCTTATAAATCGGCGGCGCAAATGGTGTTAGACCAAGCAGAAATCGTAGAAAAAATACGAATGAAAAATTTAAAAATTATTTTTAATTATCAAGATATGGATAAAGTGATGCGGTTGATAAAAGAATTTGATTTGGAAATCATATCACAAAATTTGCAAGAAAACGGTGAAATCATCGTGGCAATCCGTTTAGACGATTTTGAAACGGTCAAAAAACAGTTTGAAGCCATACATACATTGACTGTAACAGAATTGGAATAAATCAAGGAGAAATTCGTTTTTTGTTGATTAACAAACAATTCAGAGAAATGTTTCAAAAGGCTATCTTGATAATATTTATAAAGTGCAAAATATCTTTTATCAATTAATCAAAATCATAAACAGCACCAAAGGTGCGTCGTCACTAATATTAAAAACCTGTCAAAGCCAATCCAAAAAATAAGAGCGGTCAAATTTGACCGCCCGTTTTGCTTGGTACCTCGGGTGGGAATCGAACCCACACTCCGTTGCCGGAACTGGATTTTGAATCCAGCGCGTCTACCAATTCCGCCACCGAGGCAATTGCAAGTGCAAATATAAAAAGATTTTATAAAACAGACAGGGTTATTTTTGATTTTTTTTCCAAGTTTGATATACCCTTTCTTTGACCCGCCAAATTATAAAACGGTAAATAATAATACCGGTTATCCAGTAAATGGAAAACATAATAATAATTGACGGAATATTGTCAAAAGCTTTGTCAAAATGCCTCAAAGAATTGAATATAAAAACAAAAAATCCAACAATAAGCCCCCAGATAGTGCCATATATCAAAGCATATTTCCAAGGACCGTTTTTACGGATTTGTTCCCATTTTTGTAATTGTTGTTCATTCATTTTTTTATATAAATTTTAGCAAAGTTAGTGATTTATTGGCGAAATGATGATTTGTATTGCTTCAAAGAATATGACGTTATTTGATGAATATTTTCTATTTCATACCATAAATTCGTCATATGAATTGAGGAATTGAGAAATTTTTTATAACTTGTATATTTTTCCTCACTTCCTCATTTCCTCACTTCCTCATTTCCTCACTTCCTCATTTCCTCACTTCCTCATTTCCTCACTTCCTCATTTCCTCACTTCCTCATTTCCTCACTTCCTCATTTCCTCACTTCCTCATTTCCTCATTTATTCAGGATATTTTAATACTTTTACCAAAAAATTTTCCGGATGATTGATACCGCTCTAAAAAAACGTTTTGAATCGTACCTGTCGGGATTGAATTTTGATAAAGAACCTGCAAATTTATACGAACCTATAAAATATACTTTGGGTAATGCCGGTAAACGTATCCGTCCGTTATTGGTTTTATGGTCGGCCAAGACTTTCGGTGTGGAAATTGAACAAGCTCTGCCGGCGGCGGCATCTATCGAAATTTTCCACAATTTTACCCTTCTTCACGACGACATTATGGACAATGCACCACTACGCCGCGGCAAACCTACGGTATATAAAAAATGGGGAGAAAATATCGCTATCTTATCCGGGGATACTATGCTGGTATGGGCATATAAAATGCTTGAAGATTATGACGGTACCGTTTATAAAAAACTCAATAGTTTGTTAAGCAAAACCGCCATAGAAGTCTGTGAAGGACAACAAATGGATATGGATTTTGAAACCCGTGATAATGTTAGCATCAAGGAATATATTGAAATGATACGGCTCAAAACCGCCGTTTTACTGGGCGCCGCTTTGCAGTTTGGCGGAATTATTGCCAATGCTGATGAACAGGATTTGGAAAATATCTCGGATTTTGGCATCAAATTAGGTTTGGCATTTCAAATTCAAGACGATTATCTCGACACATTCGGAGACAAGGACACCTTTGGTAAGCGTATAGGCGGTGACATTTTGGACCGTAAAAAAACTTTCCTTTACTTAACGGCGCTGCAAGAAGCTTCTCCTTCGGATAAAACAGGATTGCAAACACTTTTCCATTCCGGCAACATACCTGACGAACAATTGATTGCACAAACTATCGATTTTTATAAAAAATATAATGTCGATAAAATAGCGCAAAATCAAATGGAAACGTTTACCCGTGAAGCTTTGCAATCGCTCGACAAGACCACACTCTCCGCAGATAAAAAAACTTTCTGGCAAGATTTTGCCAAGAATTTGATGTTGCGGAAATCGTAATTGATTTTTATTGCCACGAATTCACGAATGTTTTTTGTTTTAAACCACTTCGCTCTACCGCGGTCTCCCGACCCCGATAGTTACACCATCTATGCCGGGAGATTTCTACGGATGTTTTGTTATTCAATTTTTTTCTTTGTTACCAATAGCGGGAGGACTCAACAAGGCAGGAATGCGGCAATAGTTTTTTCATTCCGGTATTATGGCAATTTCTTTTTCAGAAATTATATCCGTTTTTATTATCTTTGCCCGGAACATAAAAAACATTAGAAATATGGAAAAAACTCAAAAATATCCCAAAGCCATGATTGTCATCCACTGGTTAACCTTTATTTTATTTGCTGTTATCTTTTATGTCGGAATCACCATGGAGGACTACGAATTTAACGAAGCTAATTTCAATCGTTACAGAACACACGCCATATTAGGTGTAATAGTTGCTATTCTTACCGTTATCAGGTTATTTATCAAAAAGAAAAATAAAGATAATTTACCTGAGGAGATTGCTTATTACAGTCCTGCCCACGAAAAGATGGTTAAAACGGTATTAGGTTTGATTTACCTTTTACTGATTGTTGCCCCCGTTGTAGGCTTTATTATGGTTTATCAAACCGGTGCTATGGCTTATGATTTAGGTGGTGAGTTTCCAACCGGTGCCAAGTTTGATGAAACTTTAGAAACCGTTCATAAAGCATTGGTATTTATACTGCTGGGGTTGATTGTCGTACACGTTGCAGGTGTTATTATTTACAAATTGAAAACCGGAGAAAATTTGATAAAAAGAATGTGTTTGCTTATGAAATAATTTTTTATCAACAAAAAAAGGAACGGAAAGAACTGCTTCTTTTCGTTCCTTTTCATTTATAGAGATATTTTTAAGTTTCTTTTTACTTCATCAACTCCAAACTACGTTTGATAAATTCGGTTAATTCTTCACCTTTTAACATATTTTGAGACAACTTGGCCAAATCTAAAGCTTGTTTTACGTATTCAGCTTGTTTTTTCTTGGCTTTGAGGATTTTCGGCATCCAATCGCTGTTGGTATTGACTATCAAATTATACATACCCGGGAAATCGTTCCCGCCAAACATAGCGCTGCCGGTTTGTTGCATCTCTTTAAAACGCCGCATGAATTCCGGTTGGGTGATAATAAACGGGGCACTGTTTTCGTCCAAAGCTTCCAGTTGAACGGTAAATTGCTCTGCCGGAATGTTTTTTTCAATAATTTCTTTGAGCTTTTTTTGTTCTTCTTCCGATAGTTTCGAGACTTTGGTATCATCTTTTTTTATCAAATTGTCAATGGCATCGGCATCGACACGGGCAAATTTAACCGGTTGTTTTTGGTCAGACAGTTCATTGTTGTCCAATTCCAATTTTTGGAGCAGATGTGATACGATAGGAGAATCGAGCAACAATACCAAGTAACCTTTATTTTTGGCATATTCGATATAAGCATGTTGCTCTTTGGCGTCAGAAGCGTAAAGTACGACGATATTTTTATCCTTATCTGTTTGAACCGGTTTGATTTTTTCTATCAGTTCTTCAAATGTGTAATAATTACCGTCCACATCGGGGAAAAGGTAAAATTTAAGGGCTTTATCGTAGAATTTTTCTTCGGATAGCATACCGTATTCGATGATAACCTTGATATCATGCCATTTCTCTTCAAAAGCCATACGGTCTTTATTGAACAAACTTTGTAATTTGTCCGCTACTTTTTTGGTGATATAGCCCGAAATTTTCTTTACGGCAGCATCAGCTTGCAGGTAACTGCGCGACACATTGAGCGGTATATCCGGCGAATCTATGACACCACGCAACATCTGTAAGAAATCGGGGACGATACCTTCGACGTTGTCGGTTACAAACACTTGATTTTGATAGAGTTGTATTCTGTATTTGGCAGGGTCGAGATTTAAGTTCAATTTTGGAAAATACAAAATACCGGTCAAATGAAACGGGTGATCCACGTTCAAATGGATATAAAACAGCGGATCATCGTAAATGTCGGGATAGAGTTCGTGATAGAATTTAATGTAGTCTTCGTCGGTCAATTCCGACGGTTTTTTGGTCCATGCCGGTTGGGTATTGTTGATGATATTATCGACGATGATTTTTTTAGGTTCTTCATTTTTGTCGTCGCCGGGTTTCCCGTTGGGGTCGATAATTTCTTTGGTGCCGAATTTAATAGGCACGGAATTGAATTTGTTATATTTATGAAGCAATTCGTTGATACGGCTTTCTTCTAAAAATTCTTTTGAATCTTCGGAAATGTGTAAGATAACTTCCGTGCCGCGGTCTTTCTTATCATCTATTTCTTCCAGTTTGAATTCCGGTGTGCCGTCACATTCCCAATGTACGGCTTTGCTGTCTTTTTTATAGGATTTGGTGCGGATTTCCACTTTATCGGCAACCATAAATGCCGAATAAAAACCCAATCCGAAATGGCCTATGATACCGGCATCAGCACCTTGTTTGTCTTTGTACTTGTTTAAAAAATCTTCGGCGCCCGAAAAAGCAATTTCGTTGATGTATTTAATCACTTCTTTTTTGCTCATCCCGATACCTTGATCTATGATACTCAAGGTTTTGTTGTCTTTGTCGAGCTTTACTTCGATTTTTAGATTTTCGGTATCACCTTCAAATTCACCTATTCTGGCCAAATGTTTGAGTTTATTGGTCGCATCGGTGGCATTAGAGATGAGTTCGCGTAAAAATATTTCGTGGTCGGAGTATAAAAATTGTTTGATGAGCGGAAAAATATTATCAACCGCTACATTTATTTTGCCTTTGGTCATTGTTGCCATAGTCTTATGTTTTTTTTGTAGTTTGTTAAGTGAAATGGCAAAAAAAATACCAAAACGGAATAGTGACAAGTTGTCAGGGTAGTTAGTTACTGGTAGCTAGCGGAATGTAATGAATTTCTTGTCTCAAATAGCTATAATTGGTATGGAATAGCAAATATATATGTATTAACAATATCTGCTTAAAGATGCTTTCTGTTTCCCCAACGAATGTTGGGACCAAGCGTGCCGCTCAGTGACCTGCATCAGTAAACACAATCAAGGTGGCTGAGTGCTGTGAGCGAAGCGAACAGTGTATCGAAGCCACCGGTTACTTCGATACACTTTTGCTCCAAAAGTTGTAAAATAGGTGGGGACCGAGTGACCCGAACTGAGAGAAGATTGTATCGAAAACCCGTAAAGTATAAAATTTTCTTTGAGATACAACAAATCCTCAATTTTTCAAGAATTTACGACAAAATAACTTTCTTCACTTCATTGATGTAATTTCGTCCGATTGGAATTTTTTTTTCGGGAAGTTCTATTAAATTACCGTCAATGGATGTTACTTTTGAAGTATTTATAATGTATGAACGGTGAATGCGTAAAAATTTATCGGCCGGCAATTGTTTTAAAAAGGCATTCATGGAACTGAGGACTAAAATCCGGTCATTTTTTGTAACTATTTGGATATAATCTCTCAAACTTTCGATATAAATGATGTCGTCAAAGAATAATTTAATCAACTTCTTGTTAGCCTTGACAAAGAAATAGTTTTTTTCTTGTTTGCTGTTATTGTCAAAAATCCGGTTGTTAATCCGGTCAATGGTTTTCATAAAACGTTTGAGAGAAATGGGTTTGACCAAATAATCCAAAACACCTATTTCAAAACTTTCAATAGCAAATTCACGGTATGCCGTAGTAACGACAACAAGCGGTTTGTTTTTGAGATTTTTAATTAATTCCAAACCGTTAATATCCGGCATATTGATGTCTAAAAAAATAACATCGACCGGATTTTGTTGGATAAAGTCAAAAGCGGTAACCGGCTGGTTAAAACTGCCGATGATTTTATAATTGCTAAAATGTTGTAAATGGTTTTTTATCACATTGATAGCCAAGGGTTCGTCATCGATAATAACGCAGTTAACTGTTTTATTCATAGTGTTTTATCGGTATTGTTAATTCTACTTTATAAATTTGATCCGATGAAAAAATTATTAATTCATGATTGTCAGGATATAATATGTTCAACCGTTTTTTTACATTTTTCAGTCCTAATCCATGCGGTTTGGTATCTTTATTTTGAAAATTTTTTTTATGATTGTTCGTGATTGAGAAATAAAGTTTGTTTTGGTCTTTGTGTTTAAAAATAATCTCAATAAAAAAATCCGGGTTATTTTTCAGTCCGTGTTTAAAACTGTTTTCCACGAACGGTAAAAAAAGCAAAGGTGGTAATTTTACATTAAGCAAACTTTCCTGAATGTCAATTTTACTTCTAATTCTGTTGCCGAAACGGATTTTTTCCAAACCGATATAATTTTTTATATATCTGATTTCGTCACTCAAATATACATAATTTTTTTGACTGTCATAGATGACAAATTCCATGATTTCGGACAGTTTTAAAACCAAACCCGGGGCAAGGTCCGATTTTTCCAGGGTTAATGCATACAAATTATTTAATATGTTAAAAAAGAAATGCGGTCTGATTTGAGATTTTAACAATTTTATTTCGGTATCGAGCTTGGCTTGTTTCAATTGGTTTATTTGTTCTCTTTCGTATAGCCAATCAGCCATTAATTTGATACCGCCGACAAACGCTACGACGTATATTTCGCCGAAAAAAACGGTTGTAAAGTGGCTTAAAGTGAAAGATTTTTGATGTCCGAAAGCCTCCGGCCATATATCTTTTGATACTAAATAATAGGTTAATCCGGTGCGGATAAAGTAAACAGCAATTAATAATAAGGAAAGATATAAGACAAAAAGACCGTATTTTCTTTTCAGAATATATTTCGGCATTAGATAATAAAGAACAAAATAAGAGAGGATAATATGGATGCTGAATTCAACAATATTTGATTTCAAAGAATAAACATAATCGTCGAAAAAACTACCCCATCGGATTACATTTATAGTAAAATAAACAATCCAAAAATAAATATGATACCGGAGCGGAATTACTTTTCCTATTGATTTATACCATTTCAAAACAATTAACGAAATTTTTTTGACAAAAGTAGAAAATTATATCAAATAGTTGTTTTTATGGCAAAACATATCGTTTGATATTAAAAATAGTGGTTTTTGCAGATTAAAAAAAGCAGTTGGTAGAATTTTTTATTAACAAAAATGAAAATTACTGTAAATTTAGGGACAATATTAACTAAAATAACGAGAATATGAAATTAATTAAATTATTTTCAATTGTTTTCTTTTCTTTGTTTATGGGTTATCAACTCGTAGCACAAGAAAAGGTTGTAACAGGAACAGTAACTGCTGACGGTGATCCTTTACCGGGTGTGTCGGTAGTTATTAAGAACACACAAAAAGGTGTTTCAACCGATTTTAACGGAAAATACGAAATTAAAGCATCTCCTGATGATGTTTTGGTATTTTCTTATGTTGGGATGAAGCCTGTGGAAATTAAAGTGGGCAACCAGACTCAAATTGATGTTGCCATGGAAGAAACCGCTCAAGCGCTCAAAAAAGTTATCGTAACGGCTTTGGGTATAAAGAAACAGCGAAAATCTTTGACGTATGCGGCTCAAGATGTCAAAGCGGATGAGTTACAACGGGTCAAACAAACCAATCCCATTAACAGTTTAGCCGGTAAAATCTCCGGTTTGACTATTGAACGGAATGCATCCGGTGCCGGAGGTTCCGTCAAGGTATTGCTTCGTGGAAATAAATCATTGCGTAACAACCAACCTTTATATGTCATAGATGGGGTACCTCTGGCCAATCCCACTTCTTATATCCCGGTCAGTACATTCGGCGATAAAAGCGGTGGAAACAGGGATGGCGGTGATGCCTTGTCATTGATCAACCCCGATGATATTGAAAGTATTTCGGTTTTAAAAGGCGCTTCAGCTTCGGCTTTATATGGTAGTGCCGGATTGAACGGGGTCATTTTGATTACCACTAAAAAAGGACGGAAAGGTGGTTTTACTGCTAGTGCTTCCAGTAGTTATACGGTTGATAGTCCGGCTTATTTTATGGCGTTTTCTGATGAAGCCCAAAAAAATGTCGATAGTTTTTTCCAAAAAGGACAAACCAATATAAACTCCGTTTCATTAAGCGGTGGTACACAAGCGGCACAAACCTATTTCTCTTACAGCAATACCAATGCCAAAGGGATTATACCGACTAATGATTTATCGCAACATACATTTAATTTACGCGAAACGGCTCAATTGTTAAATAATAAATTGCAAATAAACGGTAGCGTAATGTTCAGTAAACAGAAAATCAATAACCGTCCTGTTTCTGCATTGTATTTCAATCCTTTAATAGGTGTTTATAATTACGACGCTTCACAAGGTCCCTTATCAAAATGGAAAGAATTTGAAGTGTTTGATCCCAGTCGTAATTTGATGAAACAACAATGGTTTAGAGCTACTTCGGATATTGAACAAAACCCTTATTGGATTTTGCATCGTAATCCTACATTGGATAATAATCAAAAATGGTTGTTAAATTTAGGAGCCACTTATAAATTTAATGAGCATTTTGGTGTTAAGATACGCGGTTCATTTGATAAAAACACGATGGACTATACGCGAAAAATATATGCAACGTCCAACGGAACATTGTCTCATAAAAACGGCCGTTATATCCTTGCTAATTTTGACAATACCCAATGGTATGGTGATTTGTCGGCCATGTATGATACAAAATTCGGTGAAGACATCAGTTTTTCAGCCATTTTGGGAACGAGTATGACTCATAATTTGACCGATACATTTTATGCCGATTCCGGCAATACAGGTGGTTTGCAATATGCCAATGTATTTGCCATTCAAAACTTTAATGCCAGTGCGGATGTATCCATAAACGAACATCATTTACAAAAGAAAGTAAGTTCGGTTTATTTCAGTTCTACTGTCGGTTATAAAGATCAATTGTATTTGGATGTAACGGCACGTAACGACTGGAGTTCCGCATTGCCTGCAGAGAGTCGTTCTTATTTTTATCCTTCCGTCGGTTTAACGGGGATTCTAAATAAAATGTTTGAGTTTAACGAAAACATTTCTTTTGCCAAAGTCCGTGCCTCTTATGCCGAAGTGGGTAATGATGTGCCGGCAAATTTTTTGTATCCTAACAGAAATATATTCTTTGGGGCCGGTGTTGACCCGCAAACCCCTGTCAGACCATTGAAAGTGCCGCGTCCCGAAAGACAAAAATCAGTCGAATTCGGAACGGAATGGCATTTCCTTGACGACCGTTATGGTATTGATATCGGTTACTACAATACTAACACAGTTGACCAATACTTTATCGTGGATGCTTCTGCTGCCGGGACATCAGGTGGACGTGTTGGTGTAAATTCCGGCGATATACAAAATAAAGGTTGGGAAATATCCGCTTTTGCCGAGCCTTTCAGAAATGATAACTTTAAATGGCATACACAATTGAACTATGCAGCCAATCATAATGAAGTTTTGAATCTGTCCAATGAAAGTGATGGCGTGGAAATTCCTTATTATACTATTTCACCGGGAGGCGTCAATTCTTATGCTTCTTATTTGGTAGAAGGCGGTTCATACGGTGATATTTACGGACAAGTTGTTAAGAGAGATGATGCCGGTCATCCTATAGTCGATTTATCCAGTGGTGTTGCCATTCAAAAAGATGACAATGCTGATATTACCATTGCCGGATTGGAAAAAGTCGGTAATGCCAATCCGGATTTTATGTTGGGTTGGAATAACAGTTTTGACTATAAAAACTTTACGTTCGATTTCTTGATTGACGGACGTTTCGGAGGCGTTACCATGAGTATGACCGAAGCTGTTGTAGAAGGTATGAGTGATAACTCGGCCAGGGAACAATCGGGCAATATCGATGTGGTCGATTTAAACGGCAATGTCACACAATTATCCAACAAAGTATATTACAGTGCTGCCGGTGGTCGTAACGGCTTTACGGGCGAATATGTTTATGACGCTACCAATATCCGTTTGGCCGAAATGTCAGTATCATACAAATTTAATTTAAACAAATTCGGGATCAAACGCGCCAAAGTATCTTTGATAGGAAACAATTTGATGTTCTTCTATAAAAAGGCGCCTCACGACCCGAATGTTACCGGAAGTATAGGTAATACCTTACAAGGTGTTGATGTCTTTAATTTGCCGTCAACCAGAAGTTTAGGTTTGAACCTTAATTTAAACTTTTAAAAAAAAAAAATTTATTATGAAAAGAATATATAAATTCCTTACAATTTTAAGTGTGTTGATGTTGTTAATCAATATCTCCTGTACCAAAGATTTTGATAGTATCAATAATGATCCTACGCAGATTACCGATGAGCAGTTAACGGCTGATTTTCAATATATCGGAGCCAAATTTCAACCGGTTTTTGAGAGTATTATCATAACCAATCCCGCATGGAAATACCAATTGCAACAAAACCTCAATGCCGATGTATTTTCAGGATATATGACTAATCCGCGTCCGTTTATTGCCGGAGCCAATAATACGACTTATAATTTGGTGCCCGGTTGGAATAATTTTATTTGGACCATACCTTACAAAAACATTATGAATAATGTGGCTTATATCGAAAAACAAGCCACAGAAGACGGTTTTCCGGTTTTTGTCGGTATAGCCAAAATATTGAAGGTTGAAGCCATGCATCGTATTTCAGATGTGTTCGGTCCGATAGTTTATACCCACTACGGCGAATCGGTAACTACCAGTGAATATGACAGTCAACAAGAAGCCTATTATGCTTTTTTTGATGATTTGGATACGGCTCAGGATTTGATTTCCAACAACATAAGTGATGGGTATTTTACCAATTTTGATATGGTTTATGAAGGCAATTTGGAAAAATGGATGAAATTTGCCAATTCTCTCCGTTTACGTTTGGCTATTCGTATTGCAATGGCAGACCCTGTTAAAGCACAAACAGAAGCTCAAAAAGCGCTGACTAATTCTTACGGTTTGATTGAAAATAATGCGGAGAATTTTATTATTCACGGTAATAAGTCACATCCTTTGGCAACTATTTGTAATGCTTGGGATGACATCCGTATGAATGCCAGTATCGAATCTTATATGCGTGGTTATAATGACCCCCGAATTTATAAGTATTTCAGTTTGGTCAAAGAAGGTGATACCGATACCCAGCCGGTTGTTCCCGGAACATTTAAAGGTATCCGAAACGGCTTACCTTTATTACCCAATTATGCTGATGAGTTGGCTCAAAAAGCTGATTATGTCAATTTTGCCGTTCTCAATAAAAGTGTCATGACATCTGATTTGCAATTGATGACAGCAGCGGAAGTTTGGTTTTTAAGAGCCGAAGCGGCTTTGAGAGGTTGGGATAGCGGCGATCCGCAGACTTATTATGAAACCGGTATTACTTCATCGTTTGAATACCGTGGCGTACCGGGTGCAGCAGCTTATATAGCGGATAATACCTCAACGCCTATGGATTATGTTGATCCGGTCAATGCTTCAAACAGTATCAATGCTTTGAGTAATGTTACCATTGCTTGGGACAATGCCGCCAGTGATGAAGTTAAATTAGAAAAAATTATTACCCAAAAATGGATTGCCATGTTCCCGCAAGGCGAAGAAGCTTGGGCGGAATTCCGCAGAACCGGTTATCCTAAAATTTTCCCGGTAGTGAGCAACCAAAGTGGTGGTACTATTGATACCAACATTCAAATACGCCGTATTCCGTTTGTCGTTAGTGAATACGATACTAACCCTGACGGTGTTCAAGATGCGATTACAAAACTCGGTGGTCCCGATACCGGCGGTACCCGTTTGTGGTGGGATACAGGTAGCAACTTCTAATTATTTTTTGAGTTGGTAAATAAAAGCGAAAGCATTGGTGCTTTCGCTTTTATTTTTGATAGATGATTTATTGCTATTGGTCGATTTTCATTTTTTATTAAAAAAATCATTTTTAATTTAGCAAATAAAGAATTTTGGAGATGAAAAACATTATAAATAAAATTGCTTATCAACCGCCCGGACAGTTTGAAGAAACCCGTTATGAAAAAATTCATAATGTGGTATTCGATACCTCTGATGAGGGTTCAAAATTGGTAGCGGCGGAAATAGCTGCTTTAATCAGAAAAAAACAAGCAAATGATGAAACTTGTGTATTGGGTCTGGCAACCGGTTCATCACCTATTAAAGTTTATGAGGAATTGGTGCGGATGCACAAAGAAGAAGGTTTGAGTTTTGCCAATGTGGTAACCTTTAATTTGGATGAATACTATCCGATGCCAAAGGAAAGCATCCATAGTTACCACTATTTTATGCACCAGCATTTATTTAATCATATCGATATCAAACCGGAAAACATCCATATTCCCGATGGTATGGTCCCCAAATCAAAATTGATTGAATATTGTATTGCTTATGATGAAAAAATTGCTTCTTATGGTGGTTTGGATTTCCAATTGTTGGGTATTGGCCGTACGGGACATATCGGTTTTAACGAACCGGGTTCGCATATCAATTCGGGAACAAGATACGTCATTTTAGACCCTTTAACCCGTTCGGATGCAGCCCCCGGATTTTTCGGGATAGAAAATGTCCCGAGGGCGGCTATAACTATGGGTATTAGAACTATTATGCAGGCTAAACGTATCGTTTTATTGGCTTGGGGAAATGCCAAAGCCCCCATTGTCAAACGCACAATAGAAGGCGAAATGACCTCGGACGTGCCTGCAACATATTTACAAAAACATCATAATACAACTTTTGTATTGGATGAAGAAGCTTCGCAGGAATTAACTCGTATCAAAACCCCTTGGCTGGTTAAAGAATGTCATTGGGATGATGAGTTGATAAAAAAATCCGTGATATGGTTGTCAGACCGGACAGAAAAATCCATTCTCAAATTAACCGAAAAAGATTATAATGCCCACAGTATGTCGGGATTGATGGCACAAGAAGGAGATCCGTATCATATTAATATTAAGGTGTTTAATTGGGTTCAGCATACTATTACCGGGTGGCCGGGGGGAAAACCCGGCGCTGATGATACCTATCGACCGGAACGCGCTTTGCCTTATCCCAAAAGAGTTTTGATATTCAGTCCGCATCCCGATGACGATGTGATTTCTATGGGGGGCACCTTGGATCGCTTGGTCGAACAAGGCCATGAAGTGCATGTGGTATATCAAACTTCCGGTAGTATTGCCGTTGCCGATGAACAAGCCCTTAAATATGCCCGTATTATGAAAACCTATCAACCCGGCAATAAACTTCTGGATGAAATTATTCGGGATTTAAAAACCAAAGAAAAACCTTTTGAAGACAGTTTGGCAGTCAGAAATTTGAAAGCCCAAATCAGACGTCAGGAAGCCATTGGCGCTTTAACTTATTTGGGAGTACCGTTAGACCACATCCATTTTCTCGATATGCCGTTTTATGAAACAGGCGCTATAAAGAAAAAACCTTTGAGTATGGAAGATATCAATTTGGTGCAAAATATTATCATACAAATCAAACCGCATCAAATTTTTGCCGCCGGCGATTTGGCCGACCCGCACGGGACCCATAAAGTTTGTCTGGATGCTATTTATAAAAGTATAGATAATCTTAAAACCGAACATTTTATGAAAGATTGCCGGGTTTGGTTATATCGCGGGGCTTGGCACGAATGGGATGTGCCACAGATAGATATGGCGGTACCGATGAGCCCCGATCAGGTTTTGCGTAAACGGAAAGCTATTTTTTATCATGAGACCCAAAAAGACGGCGTGGTGTTTCAAGGAAATGATCCACGGGAATTTTGGGTAAGGGCCGAAGAACGCAATCATCAAACGGCTGTTAAATATAATAAATTGGGATTGGCAGATTATGCTGCTATTGAGGCGTTTAAACGTTACAAATTTTAGTTGAAAGTTTGTAATGTTCATAAAGTTTATAAAGTTTTTAATGTTGAATGTTTTAGTAATGAGTATGAAGTAGTGATGTGTGATAGTGCGTCTGATGTATAAAGCAACATAGTGCGAAGAGACGCACGTCTGTGTGTCTTTGTATTAAGAGGAAAGCGGTAAAGTGCCAAGTGGATAAGAGATAAGGGATGAGGGATAAATGAAAATTGAAAATGGATAATTGAGAATTGAAAATTGAGAATTGAAAATTGAGAATGATAATGAGATTTCTCCCTGTTCGTTCCTCACTGGTTCGAAATGACATTCAACACCCGTCATCCGACACCGGACATCGGACACCAGACATCAAATAACCAAATAACCGATTAACCATATAATCAATAAAATCAATGAAAAAAACAAGTATTCTTATCATCTTTTTTATCCTGAATCAAATGATGGGGCAAAATACACAGGCATATCAAAATTTAATGCCTAAACCACAAAATATAACCTTGAAAGACGGGTATTTTGTGTTGGACTCATTATTCAAGGTTGCCATTCCCGAACATTCAAGCCGTCGGGTTCAGATAGCTGCGACTAAATTTATCCGCCGTTTGACGGACAGGACAGGTTTGTTTGTCAAATACGGTTTTCCGGTTTCCACTCAAACCTTTCCACAAGCTGCAATAGTCGTTTATTATGACAGGGAAGGAAAACTGCAATTATATGAAGATGAATCGTATCAAATAGATATTAATTCCAAGCAGATTGTTATCCATGCCCCTACGGATTTGGGAGTCATCTATGCTTTTGAAACCTTGTTGCAGTTACTAGATAACGATGCAAATACTTATTTTTTTCAAAATTTAAGTATCTCCGATCAGCCGGCCTTTACTTGGCGCGGTTTGATGATTGATGTCTCGCGACATTTCCAACCGGTCAATGTCATCAAACGCAATTTGGATGCTATGTTGGTAGCAAAATTAAATACTTTTCATTGGCATTTGTCCGATGATCACGGTTTCAGGGTTGAAATTAAGTCGTATCCTCAATTAACTGAGAAAGCTTCTGACGGTCAGTTTTATACTCAGGAACAAATTAAAGATGTTGTTCAATATGCTGATGACAGAGGGATCCGGGTCATACCAGAAATAGATGTACCCGGACACGCTACGGCATTAGTAACCGCTTTTCCTGAAATAGCCAGTCAAAAAAAGAACTATCAATTACAACGTAATGCAGGTATTTTTGACCCTACTTTAGATCCGACCAATCCCAGAACTTATATGGTCTTAGATAGTATTTTTAAGGAATTGTCAAAATTGTTTCCATTTGAATATGTTCATATCGGTGGTGATGAAAACGAAGGAAAGCAATGGGATGCCAATCCGGATATTCAGGCTTTTATGAAACGTAAAGGTTTAAAAAATAATCATGAATTGCAGACTTATTTTAATATAAAATTAGAAAAAATTCTCAAAAAATATCATAAAAATTTGATGGGGTGGGATGAAATTATGACGGAACAGATGCCTAAAACCGCTTTGATTCATGTTTGGCGAGGCGGTGCGAACGGTTATTTGAAAAAAGCGGTTAAAAACGGTTATCAAGCCGTATTATCCAATGGATTTTATATCGATTTGCTCTTACCGGCATCTGCCCATTATCAGACACAAATGTATCCCCAACAAACCAAGCTAACTGATAAGGAAAAACAGCGTGTTTTAGGTGGTGAAGCTACCATGTGGAGCGAGTTGGTTACACCGGTCACGATAGATTCGCGGATTTGGCCACGCACTTTGGCAATCGGAGAACGCTTGTGGACTAATCCTGAAAAGGTTGATATATATAACATGTATAAGCGTTTGTTTGCTCAAAGTTATCATTTGGAAGAACTCGGGATCACTCATATAAAGAATAGAGATGTTATTTTAAGAAATATCTCTCAAAATCAAGATATCACAACGTTGCAGGCTTTGACGCGTCTGTATGAACCTTTGAAGGGATATACCCGTAATAAAGACGGAACGGAATATTACACTTACTCTCCTTTTATGTTGTTTGCAGATGCTTGCTCGGCGGATGCCAAAGATGCTTTGTATTTTAAATTTTTAACGGAACAATATTTAAAAGAACCAACCGGACAACTTAAAAAAGAATTAATAACTTTTCTACGAAAAATCCACGATTATCACCAGGATTTGTTGGTTTTACAACCTAATCCGAAATTGTCAAAACTTTTACAAATGACAAAAAGTTTAAAAGACTTGTCTGCTGATTTGTTGTTGTTGTCTGATGAAAAAAATCAAATTGACGATTCCTTTGTTAGTAAACTAACCCAAACGGTAAATAAAGCATTTATGCCCTATAACGATGTTCGTTTGGCATCAGAAAAATCATTTAATCACTTGATAAGATACTGGTTATCTTTGCGGGGTTTTGAATGGAAAACAGAGTAGAAATATAAAATTTTTTATAAACACGAAACATTATTATAGCGTTTATTTAAACAAAAAAATTTATAACCGTTAAAAATAACAGACCAAATTGTCTTATTTTTCAATGGTTTTGATTGTTTCAAAGAATGTAACAAAAATCGTTTTAACATTTTTTTTAGAAAAATGATATTTATTTCTTTGTTTTTAATCGAAATTCATTATATTTACACCTGAATTAAAAGCTAAAATAATAAAGTAGTACTATGAGAAAATCAAATTGGTTGACCCAATCTGTTCTTGTAATTTTGGTATTCTTGTTCGGAATATCAAAATTAGCAGCCCAAGAAACAGTGGACGCTGTAATGAAAGCGCGGGGTCTGTCTGAAAAAGACAAGATTGCTGCTGTGAAAACCTTCATGCCTCGAGGAGGTCGTGATGAGTACTTCGGTATTGTAGGTACCGGTAACTCGGGAACCATGATTGTTTATGGTGTGCCTAGTATGCGTATCTACAAATATGTAGGTGTATTTACACCGGAACCTTGGCAAGGCTACGGATTTGACGACGAAAGTTCTCTTTTGTTGAAAAAATCAAATCCGGATGATATTATTCCTTCTTACGGGGATATGCGTTTTCCGGCTTTTTCCGAAACTGACGGAAAATATGACGGTAAATACGCTTTCTTCTCCGATGGTGCCAATGCCCGTATTGCTTTGATGGGTTTGGACGACTTTGAAACAAAACAAGTTTTATCTAACACCATTTTAAAAAGTGTATTCCCCGAAGCAACCGTTACGCCTAATACGGAATATGTTATTCAATCGGGTCAATTCCCGATGCCTTGGGACAACAAAGTAACCGATATGTCCAAAGCTCAAAACGGTATTACTTTCTGGAAAGTTAAACGTATTGAAAAAGAAGGTGAGCATAAAGGACGTATCTTAAAAGAAAAATCCTTTACCGTTGAAATGCCGCCTTATGCATATGATTATAACGATGTAGGCAAAGGTGCTTCTGACGGCTTATTATTCGGTTTGGCATTTGACAACGGTAAAACTTACGTTTATACATTGGATTACAAAAAAGCCGAAGGCATGAAAAAAGTGCCGACGACTTTTTCTCAATTTATTCCTTTAAGTGAAGTAAAAAAAGCCGGAATTCTCGGTTTTGTCGAATTACCTGCATCCGCCAATATGGTCAAAGTGTCTCCTGACGGCAAATACGTTTTGGTTGCCGCAGATAACGTATTGGTATTGGATGCCGATAAATTGAAAGCCAATGTCGGTAAAAATGTCAAAGCCGACGCTGTAATGCATAAATCCGTTGCTATCGGTAAAGGTGTTGTTGACGTAACTTTTGACTATCGTAAAGGTGTAGCTTATGCTTCAGCTCACGATGATAGCAAAATCGTTCGTTTCAACTACGAAACCGGTAAAAAAATGGATGAAGTTAAATTAAACTTCAAACCTTCTTATTTGACAACACCGCAAGGTTTGTCATCTGAACCGCATTCAAATTATTTGATAGCCGTTGACAAAGAAGCTTATTTGAAAAACTTACCTAAAACCGGTCCGGTTCGTCCGAGTGTACAACACTTGATAGACATTTCTGCCGATGACGAGATGGTGGATACTTATACGATGACTTTACCTCAAGCCAATGTTTACGGTAATGCTCTTATCTTACGTACGACCATCAAACCGATTATCCGTTATCCGACTGGAACCAATTCACGTACGGGAGAAGCTTCACCTTTCCGTGCAGTTGCCGGTCAAGAAAAAATCGAGCGTCAAGGCAACCGTGTGCACGTATTCGGTACTTTGATTCGTTCACACATCACACCTGAAATTGTTGAAGTTAACGAAGGTGATATCGTAACTTTCCACTTAACCAACTTGGAAAGAGCGGAAGACGAAACGCACGGATTTACCGTTGATGCTTACGGTAAGCACGGTTCATTTGAGCCGGGTAAAACCGCTTCATTGACTTTTGTAGCCGACAAACCCGGTGTATTCCCTTACTATTGTACCGAGTTCTGTTCCGCTTTGCACTTGGAAATGGAAGGTATCTTATTGGTCAGACCGAAAGGATATAAAGGTGGTCCTGTTGGAGATATCAGCGAAAAATTGACCAAAGAACAATTGGCCGAATACAAGAAAAAATACGAAGAAAAAGTTAAAGTTATCAAAGAAACTGCCGATATCATCGGAGGTGTTGTGGATTACTTGAAGAAAAATCATTTCGAAAAATATCCTTACGTAAAAGCTTTGGTTGATGATGCATTCGACCAATTGAACAAAGGTAAGATGGCAGAAGAGAAATATAAAAAATATGCCAAAGAAGGTAAGTGGAAAGATGCATTCTTGTGGGCTGAACAATATTGGCAATATCAAGTTAAAACTGCCGATGTCGGTTTGAGAGCTAAAAAATTGTTAGATGAAAAATTAGCTCAAGAAAAATAATATGTATAAATGTATATAAATTCTAAATTGAATTGGATTATGAAAAATATCAGAAATATATCTTGGTTGCGTTTGTTGACTGTAACCATGTCCTTAATGCTTGTAGCTGTTTTCGCTACCAGTTGTGGTGGTGATAAAAAGGGCGGAAAAAAAGCCGGTGCCGGTGATATAGGTGCACCGAGAGGAAAGGAATCTTTCCAAGACATTGTCAAACGTAGAGGTTTGAACGAGGACGATGTTTTAGCTGCGGTTAAAACATATACGCCTGATAATATAAAAGATGAAGGTATTGCAGCAAATTCGGGTGGACAGGAAGGAAACTTGCCTTCTTATGTATTTCCTTCAATGCGAATGGTAAAATATGTTCCTATCAATACCCGTCAACCCTATGCCGGTTACGGATACTCCGAAGAAACCTTTAATTTGATGAAAAAAGGTTTTATCGACGGAACTGAAATTTTATGGGGAGATACCCACCACCCGGGATTCTCCGAAACCGATGGTGATTACGACGGAAAATGGCTGGCTATTAACGATAAAGCCAACCCCAGGGTTTATGTAGTTGATCTGAGAGACTGGTCAGTCAAACAAGTGATTCAAAACCCGATATTCCGTTCCGACCACGGTGGCTGTTTCTTTACACCAAATTCCGAATACTTTATGGAAGCGGCACAATATCCCGCCCCGTTTGATAGAAAATACTACCCTCTAACCGAAGAAAATTATAAAAAGTATTGGAGAGGCGGTTTGACTTATTGGAAATTTGATAACAAAACCGGTAAGGTTGATGAAGCTAATTCGTTTACTTTCGAATTTCCGCCTTATACCCAAGACTTGTCTGATGCCGGTAAAGCCAAATCTTACGGTTGGGGTTTCACTAACTCCTTCTGTTCCGAAGTTTATTTCGGAGGTATTATGAAAGGTCGTCCGCCGTTTGAAGCCGGTTGTTCTTCAAGAGACGTGGACTATTTGCACGTTACCAACTGGAAAAAAGCCGAAGAACTGATTAAAGCCGGTAAAATCGGTAAAAAGAAAATTAACGGCATGCGTGTGATTACCATTGAAGAATCCGTAAAATACGGCTTGCTGTATTTGATTCCCGAACCTAAATCGCCGCACGGTGTGGATGTGAACCCCAGTGGTGAATATATTATCGTTGCCGGTAAATTGGATTCACATGCTTGGGTTTACAGCTTTGATAAAATTATGGATGCTATCAAAAACAAAAAATTTGAAGGTAAAGATGATTACGGCATCCCTATCATCAAATTGGAAGATGCATTACATGGTTCTTTGGAAGTCGGTTTAGGTCCGCTTCACAATCAATATGACAGTAGAGACGGTGTGGTTTACACGTCTATCTATGTGGATTCACGTGTGACCAAGTGGGATTACAAAAAGTTAAAAGTTTTGGATTATGTACCGTCTCACTATAATATCGGCCACTTGGTATCTTATCACGGTGATACCAAACATCCGAAAGGTAAATATTTGATTGCTTTGAACAAATTATCTATCGACCGTTTCAATCCGGTTGGTCCGTTACACCCGCAAAACCACCAATTGATAGATATTGCCGCAGAACATCCGCAATTAATTTACGACTTGCCATTACCGATGGGTGAGCCGCACTATACGGCAATGATAGACCGCAATGTTTATGAATCCAATACTTGGGAAGTATATCCGGTAGGCACGAATATCGTGACGATGGAAAAATCACCTTATGCTACCGAAGCCGGTGCGGAAAAAGTTGAAACCAAAGGCAATACCGTTGAAGTATTCGGTACTATCAAAGACGGTAAAGTAACACCTGCGGATATCAATGTCAAACAAGGACAAGATGTAATTATTCATTTGACCAACTTGGGACAAACGCCTTACGACCACTATGTTTACGAAATCATATCTTACGATAAGATGTATCCGTATTCACCGGGTGAAACGGCTACTATCAAATTCAACGCCGAAAAAGCCGGTGTGTATCCTATCGTAGTGGATCCGCAAAACAGTCCTAAAAAACGTCAATTGGTCGGACACTTAACCGTTACCTTCGATCAAGATGCCGAAAACAAACGTGTTTTGGCTTTGACCGAAAGAATCAATTGGGATAACAAGATGCAAGCGTTCAAACCGTCATCTATTGAGTTGAAAAATATGTTGCCGGGTGAAATGGAATTCTTGAACTACGGTTGTAACGCTTGTCACAAATTCGGTGAACCGTTCAATGGACCGGACTTGTTTATGGTTCACAAACGTAGAAGTGACAAATGGTTGAAAGAATGGATTTTGAATCCTGAATCAAAATATAAAGATGCAGATATAGAAGCTATGCGACAAACTTTCAAATTGGCTATGCCGAATCAACATGTTGACCCCAAAGATGTTGACAAATTGATTCAATATATGAAAGCCAAATCCGAACAAGTCGCAAAAGATATGTCTAAATAAACATTTAATTGTTTGTAATATAACGAATTGGGCTGTCGAATTGACAGCCCAATTTGTTAAAAAATAAATAGTAAATAGTTTGATTATTATTTAAAATCATTATAAATTTGTTTAAAATTTAAAATCCATTAATTATGAATAACAACGCAAAAAAATTTAAAATTTTGTACATGGTTTTAGGCCTGTTAGGAACAGGTTTAATCGTAGCGACATACTTTTTGCCTATGTGGTGGGTAGCTTTGCAGAGCATCCAATATCCCAAAGCCATGTATCCCAAAGGTATCCGTATTGAGTTCAAATACAACGGTGTATATAACGGTTGTGAAGGTGTCCGGGAACGCGAAGAATTAGCAGTAGATGCCGGTGCCGATTGTTTGATTGAAATGAATAAAATCAACCACTTTATCGGTATGTATCCTATTGTTCAAGGTGTAAACGATGTGGACGAATTGGGCAACCATGTGCCATATCCCGTTTATGCAGGAGACAAAATTCCGCCTGAAAAAATTCCGGGTGCTTTAAAAACCTTGGATAAAATTATGAGAAATGCTCATATTGCTTTTGGACTATTAGCATTACTTGGCTTGCTGTTTGTTTTCGTATCTAACAGAAAGCTAACTTGGGCAGGTGTTTTAACTGCTTTGGCGCCAATTTATTTTTTAGTTATTTATGTATATTATCTCTATTGGTACGGACATCATCTGGGCTTACACGGTGGTGGTGCCTTTAACGGTATCAAACCCTTTATGCCTACAGTCTTTGGCGAAGGAAAAGTAGCGCAATTTACGACTATGTCTTATCCTTATATCGGATTTTTTATCGGATTGTCCGGTATGATTTTATTGTTCTTGGCAATTAATTTTAAAAACAAGTATATTAAATCCGTCAAGTAATAATAAGTTATTTTATATTTTTGTGAAATGACGGAAATACATCGTTTTATTGTATTTCCGTCATCTTCTAAATTTTGTTTTTCTAATGTCAAAATTTTCTTTTTACATATTATTTTTTGTTATTTCAATAAATTTTGCACAGATAGACGAAAGTTTTAAGCCCGGTTTGTTATTTCCCGTTAAAGGTTTCGACGACAGGTCACATAAACAAGATATTCAGCCTTTGTTGGATGCTTTGTCGCCCGGTGATACATTACGGTTAAAACCCGGTTTTTATGAAGGACCGGGGCATATCAAAACGGCTAATGTGACCATCGACTGTCAAGGTACCGCTACAATATCCGGAAAAGGATTGCGTTCGGTTTTATACGTCGAAGCCCCCGGTGTTACTATTAAAAATTGCCATTTTATTGAATCAGGTGATTCACCGGACAGAATAGACTGTGCCATAAAGGTTAAGAAATCCAATGATTTTGTTATCGTTAATAACAGAATAGAAGAAACACTGTTTGGAATAGACGTCTTTTGGTCCAATGGCGGTTTAATAAAACATAATGATATCACTTCAATGTCAAGAAAATCGAAAGGTTTAAAAGGTGATGCTATCCGTTTTTGGTATTCTAAAAACAATTTGGTTCAGGAAAATATTTGGCACGAGGTTCGCGATATGGTGGTATGGTATTCGTCTGATAATAGATTTATAGGTAACTATGGAACCGGCAACCGCTATAGTATCCATTTTATGTATTCGCATAATAATCAAATTTCTCACAATCATTTTTCCAATTCGTCCGTAGGTATCTTTTTGATGTATAGTGAGAAAACCATTATGAATAATAATTTGATAGAAGGTTCACAAGGTGTAACCGGTATGTGTTTGGGGATGAAAGAAACTTCGTCGAACCAGATAATCGATAATAAATTTATTTACTCCGCCCGTGGTATTTATATCGATGTTTCTCCGTTCGTTCCTTGGAAAACCAATACCATCGCCGGCAATGAAATCGCATTTTGCAATACCGCCGTTGAATTTTTAAAGGATCAAGAGGGTAACGTGTTCAGTGAAAATATGTTTCACGACAACCTTACACAAGTCTTTATCCAAGGTGGCGGAACGGCTAACCGGAATAAATGGATTAATAATTATTGGGATGATTATGCCGGTTATGACAAAGATGGTGACAATATCGGTGATTTTCCACACCGTATTTATGAATATCATGCGCGCTTGTGGCGTTTCAATCCCGATATCAAATTTTTTTACGGGGCACCTATTTTATCCATCTTGGATTATCTCGAAAAGTTAGCGCCCTTTTCCAAACCGCAGTTTGTATTGAAGGACCCGAAACCTGTTTTTAATTTGGAAAAATTTAAAAAGAAGCGGAATTTTGATTTGAAAATGGATATTAAAAATTGACCGTAATGACTAAAATCAAGCAAATGTTGGAGATGCAGCAGCAACTCAATGATGCTACCGGTGGTAAGGGTTGGGAAAACGGTTTTACCGATAAAGGAAAGGTGATTGATTGGCCCCGTTGTATCTATTTGGAAGCCGCCGAATTGGTCGATTCTTATCCTTGGAAACACTGGAAAAACATCGATGCCGAACCGGATTATGAAAATATCAAAATAGAAATAGTGGATATTTGGCATTTTGTGATGTCCGAAGCATTGCGTGATTATAAAACCAATCAAAAAGGAAATATTGATAAACTGGCTTTTGACATTTCAAAACTTGTTAATTATCAACAATTTACAAAGGATGTTAAGCCGCTTGACAGGGATATTTATAAGCAGATAGGTTATGTAGAAGATTTTATCAAAACGTTGTTCACTACGGATGATGTTTTATCACTCGTCGATGCGTTTTTTAAAATGGCTTACAAATTACAAGTTAATCTCGATATTTTGTATCGGTTGTACATCGGCAAAAATGTTTTGAATAAGTTCAGACAAGAGCACGGTTACAAAGAAGGAAAATATATCAAAAAATGGAACGGAAAAGAGGATAATGTGGTGATGCAGGAGATTTTGGAGAAGCAACCGGATGTGACGCCGGATGAATTGTATGAGGCATTGGAGCGTGTGTATGCTGAAGTGGAAAGTGGAAAGCGGTAAAGTGGAAAGCGCGGGTTTTTAGTGGAAAGTGCGAAGTGGAAAGTGGAAAGTGCGGGTTTTTAGTGGAAAGTGCCTAGTGGAAAGTGGAAAGTGCAGGTTTTTAGTGGAAAGTGCGAATGAGTTAAAAGTGGACACTTCGACAAGCTCAGTGACCGCACTTCGGTAAGCTCAGTGCATCAACTCTATGGTAAAAAATAAAATTTAAAATGAATAATACATCCGACATCCAACATCTGACGTCCGACACCGGACAGCGGACACCCGGCATCTAACACAAGACATCAGGAACCGGACATCAAACGAAAACAATCATTATTAACAAAACACGCTATGAACCTAAAACGCACTTGGCACTTTTTACTAGGCACTTGGCACTCAAATAACCAGATAACCAAATAACCGATTAACCAGTATAACCAAATCAACAGATAACCAAATAACCATAAAATAATGGCAAAAACTAACTCTAAAATCGACAGAAGGCAATTCTTAAAAGCCGGTGTCTCGGCAGTAGTGTCGTTGGCAGTGGTGGGAAGTGCCGCTTACTACTTCAAAGACAAAAGTAGTTTAATAGAGCAGGGCTATTTGCGACCGCCCGGGTCCAGAGCCGAAAAAGATTTTTTATTCTCTTGTATCAAATGTGGTTTGTGTGTGCAAATTTGCCCCGTAAGAGCTATCAAATTGGCAGACTGGGACGATGGTTTATCTTACGGCACCCCTTTTATTGACCCTAATGTACAAGCTTGTGATTTTTCTTGTGATGCTATTCAATGTGCCGAGACGTGTCCTACGGCAGCTATTGATTTTCAGATTTTTAAAGAAGCCGGTAATAAAGCTGTTGCACCTTTGTTTGAGAAATATCCGGATGGAAGATTTCCTAAGGATATTAATCCTTTTGAAGTGCAAATTACAGCTATGAAACGGGCCGATAAAATCGGAGAAGCTGAAATTCCTAACCCTGAACAATGTCTGGCCTATAACGGTCACGGTTATAAAGGGACGCTCGGTCATGGCAATAAAGGAAAATTACGTCCACCCGGACAAACGGAACGGGTGCGTATCGAAGAAACGCAAGTCAACAGGGAAATTTGCGATTTGTGTGTTATCTATTGTCCGTTGGGAGAGGAAGCTATCGAGTTAAATAAAATTGAAGAAGGTAAATTTTTACCAAAAGTCAAAGACGGTTGTGTCGGTTGCGGTGTCTGTCAAATGGTCTGCCCGACTAATCCGGTATCGATAATTGTAAAACCTGTGGATAAAGAACCAAGGTTTTCTTAATTAACTTAAAAACTTTGAATTATGGCATTTTTATACGATTGGATTACCAGAGATAAAAAAAGAAAACCGCTTCCACCGAAAGACCGTTCCAACTTGCCTTTTGCCCGCTTGGGATTTACTTTTAAAGAATGGCACGACAGTCATATCAATAAACATAAATGGCGTAACCGCCGTTGGGCATTCTTGATTTTTATCAATGTGCTGTTTATCACGTCATTTGCTTTTGATTTGTCCATTTTGGAAGGTTCATTGAGCGGTTCACGATTAATCGGAATATATTTGATGGATCCTTTTAATTCCGCACAAGAATTGGTCATCAGTTCCCGTGTAGGTTTTCTGGCATTATTGACTACTAATTTTTGGATAGGTTTTTTTGTCATATTAACTATTTATTGGTTGATAGGTGGCGGGCGTGCTTTTTGTTCGTGGGTTTGTCCTTATCATTTCTTGGCTGAAATGGGTGAGAAAGTCCGGGCTTATTTTATCAAAAAGAAAAAAGTCCGGGATAAAATCTATGATACCACCGTTAAATATGTTTTTTGGGCAGGATTTTTATTGTTGGCATTTGTTACCAAAGAATTGGTATTTGAAGATATCAATCCGGTGGGAATTTTGTCCCGTTCGTTGATTTACGGACCGGGATTGGCATTGATTTGGGTGGTTGCTTTATTGTTGTTTGAAATTTTCGGTGTCAAGCGTTTTTGGTGCCGTTATGTCTGTCCTATCGGAACAACTTATGGTATTATCGGTGATTTGTCACCGATAGGGATTAAATTCGAATTAGACAAATGTGGTTATTGTACCGATTGTCAGGATGTTTGTTTGGTGCCGCACGAACTTTGGTTTGTCAAAAAAGGTGCCGCTACCCGTGAAGTGCATTTTACCGGTGGTGATTGTACCAAATGCGGTTTGTGTGTCGATGTTTGTTACGGAGAAGCTTTGTCGTTCGGTTTTAAAGCACCGAGTTATGTTTTAGGAAAAGTTGAGGAGAAAAAAGAATTGCATCCGCTGGAAATACCGGATGATGTGACTGATAAAAAGCAGGAAAAATAAATATGGAGCAAAAAGTATTAATCGATATTAAAAATTTATCAAAAACTTTTAATAAAGTTCAGGTAATCAAGGATTTGACGGTACAGTTTAAGCAAGGGGACCGTATTGCCCTTATCGGACAAAACGGTGCGGGAAAAACAACTTTGATACGTTGTATTTTAGGGCTTTACACTTATGAAGGTTTTTTAAGTGTGCTGGGTAAAAATTCGAGAACCGAACGGGAAGAAATTTTACAGGAAGTAGGCTTTGTACCGCAATTGCCTCCACCACTTAAAATGACCGTTGCCGAAATTATGGATTTTTTTGCCGTGGTTACCAAAACCGATAGAGAAAAGTTTGTCCAAATAGCCAATGATTTGAAATTAGATGTTGAAAATCACCTGAATAAACCCTTTTTGAAATTATCAGGAGGGATGAAACAGAAATTATTGGTGTCTTTGGCATTGGCGCGTAATCCGAAAATCTTGTTGATGGATGAGCCGTCGGCTAATTTGGACCCGGAAGCGCGTGAAATTTTATTTAAATATTTGAAAGCTTTACCAGGAGATACATTGATGATTTTGAGTAGTCACCGTGTTGATGAGATTGAAGATTTGATCAACCGGTTGATTGAAATGGATTTGGGAGAAATAGTTGTTGACAAGACCTATTAGCCTTGTTAGGTTTTTCAAACCTGATAGGTCTGATGGGAAAGTCAATATTTATTAGGTCTCTAAAAAAAAAAAATTAGAATATGAAAAAATTAGCCTTAATTACCGTTTTATTTTTAGTATTTTTATCTAGTTGCAACAGCAAAGTGGATTTCAGCCCGCGACAAGTCAATTATGACCGTGACGTGTGTTATGTTTGTAAAATGGGTTTGGATGATCCGAAATACAATTTGCAAGCCATCAACGAACACGGTGATGTGCGTTGGTATGATGATATCGGTTGTTTGGCGGAAGATATGCGGGATGGTGATTTTAATACTTGGAAAGGTAAGACATATAAAATCTGGATAGGTGATGCGGAAACCGGCAAATGGATAGATGCCGAAAAAGCTTGGTACCGTTTTGGTGACCGAACACCTATGGGATACGGATATGGGGCATTGGCGCATAAAACGGATTCGGCTAAATATGATTTTAAAACTGTGATACAGCGTATTAACGAGGGTAAAACCAAGCGGGCGGAATTTATCAAGCAAAAGAAAATGTCAGTCAGCGGTAAAGAAGGCGAAGGTGGTATGAAATGTGCCCCCGGAAAGTGTGGCGGTGGCAAATGCGGGGGGTAATTAACAAAACAAATTTATAAGGATATGAACAAAACTTTAATACAAGTCTTAAAATCGGATATCAAGCAAAATTTACGTTCCAAATCTTTTTGGGCATACAGTTTACTGTTAGGCGGTTTTGTTGCAGTAATGTTTGCCACCGGTATTACCGAATCGCAGGTTGTCGGATTTGTCGGATTGAGCCGGTTGATGATTACTTTTATGCAAGTGAGTATGGTTATCTTGCCTATTTATGTTTTGATTTCGACCGTGCGTTCCGTTGTCGGGGATAAAGAAAACGGGGTGTTGGAATATTATTTGTCCTTACCTATTTCTTTCAGGAGTTATTACTGGGGCAAATTTTTGAGTCGTTTTTTTGTGATTTATGTCCCGGTATTTATCGCTTTTCTCGGAGCGGCACTTTGGGGATTGATAATCAATTTGGATGTGCCTTGGGATTTGTTTGTTTTATACAGTGGCTTGTTGGCTATGATGGTTTTTTTCTTTCTCGGATTAAGTATGTTTTTGTCCACCGTTTCCAAATCACAGGAAATGGCGTTGAGCACGGCTTTTATCATCTGGTTGTTTTTAGTGGCGTTTATGGATATTTTGTTGATAGGAATGATGCTCAAAATGCGTATCAATCCCGAAGCGGTGATTATTGCGAGTTTGTTTAATCCGTTGCAGGTGTTCAGAACCGGCAGTTTGATTTTGTTCGATCCGAAATTAACCGTTATGGGACCGGTATCGTATTATATACTCGACACGGTCAGCCGTTCGACATTTACTATTTTTTCATTGTTATATCCCCTTGTTCTCGGTATGTTATTTTCGGTATTCGGATATAGATATTTTAAAAAGCATGATGTTGTGTAGAGACGTTGTATGCAACGTCTAAGTGGAAAGTGCCTAGTGAAAAGCGATAAAGTGTCTAATGGAAAGTGGTAAAGTGCGGAGTGTGATTGGATCAGGGATAAGAGATAAGGGATAATTGAGAATGGACACTTCGACAAGCTCAGTAACCTAAGCGAAAAAGTGCGAAGAGCGACACCGGTCACTTCGATACATTCTTTGCTCCTGTGTCGCAAAGAACACTCAGTGACCTAAGGAAATAGAATCAAAGGTGGCTGAGTGTCACGACAAAGGAGTGGTGTACCGAAGTCCCGGCATCAAATAACCAAATAACCGATTAACCAGTTAACCAGCAAGAACAATGAAAAGACAAATATTCATCATCACCGGTTTTATAATCCTGACCTTGTTATCCTGTGGAGGTAATCAAGGTGGACAAGAGACGGCCGGTGTGGAGTCCGATACGACCAACATTCCCGAATTGATAAATTTTTTGGAACAAAACCAATTGGACTCCATTATTGATCAGGACACAGGCATTCAACGTTTAAAAGGCATAAAAGCCGTGCCGCGAGACAGTGATGATTTCAGGCGGGAAAACCTCGATAAAATCTATTGGTCTGACGAGCATATACTTTTCGGTGATTTCAGAGGGGCGTCTTTTCGGTCGGCTAAATGTGAAGATACGGATTTTCACGGGAGTGATTTCAGAGCGGCGGATATCCGTTGGTCCTTGTTTGACGGGGCAAATTTGACGCATTGCAATTTCGACCAGTCACGCTTGTTTCACGTGCATGTCAATTATGCCGATTTGAGCCATTCCACTTTCCGTGGGGCTAATATGTTCGGTATGGAAGGTCATTTTGCCAAATTACGTGATTGTGATATGACCGGGGCTTTGCTCAAAGATGCCGAGTTTGTTCATGCCGATTTTACGGGAAGCCGGGCAGTAAAAGCCAAATTAATCAGAGCGGTTTTGAAAGATTCGAAGTTGGACAGTACCGATTTTTCTTATGCCGATTTTACCGGTGGCGGATTGGAAGGTTCCACTTTTATCAATGCCAAATTACGACATGCCAATTTTCAAGGCGGACATTTGCAAGGGGCTGATTTTTCGGGAGCCGATTTGTACGGATGTAATTTTTTCGGAACCGAATTTGAAGGAACCGATTTTAACGGTGCCAAAAACATACCGGATGAAATTAAAGAATTTATCGATGAAAAAGGTTTTGCAACAGGTATTTGGCAAGACAGGGGAAAGTAGAGACATTGCAAGCAACGTCTCGAGTTGAAAGTTAAAAGTATCAAGTGGAAAATGCAATTTTTTCCTACGTCAAAAATCGCTCGGTGACCTGTAAAATTTGAAATATTAAATGAAAAAACTTCTTTACATATTACTATTATTCCTTTTCACCGGTTATATTTCCCGTGCTCAAGAAGACGATAAGTTTAGCTTTTATAGAGTGGATACTCTAAAAAGTAAAATATTGTGGAAATGTGATAAACACAACGGCTTAATCAAATTGCAAGACGGTGGTTTTGTTTTGGAAAACGACCAACCTGTTGGCGGTTTGTTTGTAATAGATGTGCACAGTATCAAGGATTTGGATATGGATACAAAACAATACGGCACAGCGGTTATGATATTGGAAAATACTCTGAAAAATGAATTTTTTGAAGCGGATAAATATCCTTATGCGATTTTTATGCTGGAAGATGCTTATCATTTAACGGGTGATACCTATCAATTAATAGGTGATTTTACGATGCACGGCATTACCAATTGTGTGAGTTTCAAAGCACATATCAAAGTGGAAGGTGATTTATTGACGATGACTTCGGAGAAGTTTTCTATCGACCGTACGGATTGGGGTGTTTACCGGATGTCGCCGAAAAGACCTTATTCCGACGATGAAAACGGTTGGACGGTACCGGATGAGATTGATTTGAAAATAGAGCTTACGGCCAAGCGGGAATAAATTTTAAAAAACTTTTGACATAACAATCTTTTTCGTATTTTTGCAATCGCATTTAGGGGCCGTAGCTCAGTTGGCTAGAGCGCATGACTGGCAGTCATGAGGTCGAGGGTTCGACTCCCTTCGGCTCCACTAATGAACCGCTTGACTTTTTTGTTGAGCGGTTTTTTTGTAGAATGACATTATCTTGATTACGTTAAAAAAATTTTATATTTGCTAAAAGAACAAAAAACTTATGCAAAAATTTCTCAAAAAACATTGGGGCAATATTCTGTTTTTCGGTTTGATAATTTTTATGCTGACACCGGCAGGATTGCCTTTGCGGGCTTTGTTGATTAAAGGTGTTTCGTATGTGACTTCACGGGTTGAAAATTTGGAAATAGACAAGGACGAGCAATTAAAATTGGATAATTTTCAATGGCAATTGGTGTCGAATGACGGGCAAAGCGTAAATCTGGCCGGTTATAAAGGCAAAGTTATTCTGATTAACAACTGGGCGACTTGGTGTCCGCCTTGTGTAGCGGAGATGCCGAGCTTGGTAAGACTGTATCCGAAATATAAAAACAAAGTGGTATTTTTATTCGTGGCACAAGACAAACCTGATAAAGTAAACCTGTTTTTGAAAAAAAACGGGTGGCATATTCCTGTATATTTTATGCAAAGCAATCCGCCTGTTATGTTGCAATCCGGTTCTATTCCTACAACCTTTATCATTGACAAAGAAGGTTATATTGTGGTTAAAAAAACAGGTGCGGCTGACTGGGATAGCGGGCAGGTTCACAGAATATTGGATAAATTGATTGGTAATGTGGAAAAAGAGTAATCAGGTTGGTAATTTAAAACAATAAAAATTTTGTACAATCTCAAATAATTTCATAAAAATGGCATATTTCGAAATAGCATCAATCATTGTAGTTATGTCGGCGGTTTTCGGGTATTTGAATGAAAAATATCTCAAACTACCGACTACGATAGGTTTGATGTTGATTGCCATTATTTTTACATTGATTACCATTGTATCGAGTTATATCAATCCGGTATTGTTTAACCACCAGAAAGAATTGATTAGCCAAATCAACTTTTCAGAAGTTTTACTCGATATGATGTTGAGTTTTATGCTGTTTGCCGGTGCCATGCACACCAATTTCGAACAGCTCAAAGTACAACGTGGTCCCGTTTTGGGATTTGCTTTTGCCGGCACTTTGATTTCCACTTTTTTGGTAGGCGGCTTGGTCTATTTGGCTTTGATGTTATTAGGGTTTCATATCGATTTTATTTACACATTATTGTTCGGGGCTTTGATTTCTCCTACCGATCCTATTGCAGTTCTCGGAATTCTCAAGAAAATAGGAATCGATAAAAAAGTAGAAACCGTCATCGTAGGCGAATCGCTTTTTAACGACGGTATCGGTGTGGTGATTTTTTTAAGCATTTTTAAAATAGCCAAGCAAGGAGTTGAAAATTTTCATATTACCGATGTCTTTAAATTGTTCGGTATAGAAGTTTTGGGCGGCATAGCTTTGGGATTGGCATTGGGTTGGATTGCTTACAAAATGATGAAAACTATTGACAATTTTGATGCCGAGGTGATGGTTACACTGGCTTTGGTGATGGGCGGCACCGTTTTGGCACATAAAATCCATGTCTCGGCTCCTTTAACCATGGTAACCGCCGGTTTGGTTATCGGAAACGATACGGTTCGTAACAACGCTATGAGCGAAATTACCGAAGCCTATGTCGATAAATTTTGGGAATTGGTCGATGTGTTGCTCAATACAATTCTTTTTGTTATGATAGGTATGGAGCTTTTGGTGGTATCTTTTAAATTTAATGAAATTATTGCCGGAATAATAGGCATCATCATTGTTTTAATAAGCCGTTATTTATCGGTTAAACCGCTTTTAACTTATTTTGAACGAAAAATAAAATTTGTTCCTAAAACCGATTTAATCATGACGTGGGGTGGTTTGCGAGGAGGCATTTCCATTGCGTTGGCATTGACACTTCCCGAAAATATGCATCGCGATGTATTTTTGGTAATGACCTATATGATTGTTGTTTTTTCTATCCTCGGGCAAGGTTTGACACTGGGGAAATTGGTCAAGAGATATCAGTAATCTTTTGGTTTGCTTTATCTTTTTTAAAGTGTCCAATCACAGCGACCCACATAACCCAAAAAGGTAAACTGATGTAAAACATCCTTGATTTTGCCGTTAAAAGACTATTGCCTCCAAGATAAATTAGAAAAAATAAGAGAAGAAAGTATAGAGGAAAGGGTATTTTTTTAATGTTTTTTCTCAAATCGGTAAAACTCCAAAGAATGAAAAAAATAATAAAAGAATTTGGAATTGTATAAATAATATTTTTAGGTTCGTCCAAAAACGGACCGGCAATAAATAAACGATAAAGGTTTGATATCCAGTTTTTTAAAAATTTTACTGGATGGTTTTTAATATTTTTGACGGCAACTTTTTTTAGGGCTTCATCCATTTGTAATCCCGGCAAATTCAATATACTATCGGCTTCTCGGTGGTGTAAAGGTGATTGTATCAATTCTTTTGGTGGTATAAATCTACCGTCTTCACCTTCATAAGGTGTACTCATCAGATACAAAGATATACCTCCTGCATTGCTCCAATAGTAATATTTACCGGTAAGTGTGTAAGTATAGTATAAATACGGGAGACTCAATAATAAGGATAAAATTAAAGCTACTATGTACTTTCGGATATAACCGCGAAAGGTAAAAAAATACCAAAATAATAGTAATATCAATAGAATGGGAACGACATAACCAAAGATAACTTTTGTTATCATCAAATAAAAAATACTGAACCCTAACCAAAAAGTGTTTAAATAAGAATGTTTGCGTTCGTAGTAAATTTTTATACCGAAATATACAATTAAACTGACCAAAAACCAAGTTAATGATTCTGTCAAAATTTTTGGCAACATTCTGTACATCGGGTAATATAATCCCAATATACCGGTATAAATAAATGCTTTTTTATCATCAAGAAAGTAGTTTAAAGATTTGTAAGTCAATATCAAAGATAGATAAATCACAACGGCATTAAAAAATAATATGACCCAAACAGAGGCACTAAATTTGATAAATATACTTAAAATTACAGGATATCCCGGTCCGTTCCATAAATTGATATCAGGTGGAGGCGGTGAATAGAACCCGTTTAGAATATTGTGAGCAAACATCAAATAACGCGGTTCATCACCTACATAATAAGATTTTTTAAAAAGTAAAACAATCAGTGTATATAAAAACAGAAATGGTAAAAATAAAATGAATGATTCCTTTGATTTAAATTTTTTAGAAAAATACACAAATCTTATTTTTTTTGGATATAACATAAAAGAATTTAATTTATATTTATAAAACCATCGAAATCAATGTGATAATTAAAAATCCGGTCCCTGATAAAAGGAGATATGACGGAAAAATCAAAAATATCAATTTTAAGGCATTCGACCATTTTTTTTGCAGGGTTTCTTCATCGGAGAGGTTTTTATAAACATCATTTCCTACTCAATCCTGTCCTAAATAAATTTTAAGACAAATCAAAAGTATTGATTTTATTGAGATTACCAATAAAAAACCGCTAAAAATCAAAAAGAACCCCCTGAATAGGCAAATCCGGTGGTTTTTTCTTTTTGATAAAAGGTTCATCTAGCCATTTTTGAAGGTTAATTTTGACAAATAGGTTTATTCTTAAAAAAGCCACCAAATTAGATAAATACCACTTATGCTTTGCTATGGCTTTGAGATATTTTAATATAAGAATGGTAATTAATGCTGTCCATATTTGAATCATTACAGCGTTGGGGCTTGTGCCTATAAAGGACTTTATATGTAAAAGTTGCTTAATTTCTCTAAAAAAGATTTCTATTTGCCAGCGACTTTTGTATAATTCGCTAATAGTATTGCATGACCATCTAAAATTATTGGTTATCAATTCTATTACCTGTTTATTTTTTTCATCCCAAATGGCAATTCTTCTTAAGCGTTTAGGATATTTATCTTTTGTTTTTCCTGTGAGTTCTATAATTTCATCTATTAAAATATGCTGGTGTTTGTTGTCAGGTAATTCATTTTCTTTTATAGTTGTAAATTTTAAGTTTTCTTTGTAGTCTTACTACAAAAAATACCCCTTTGCTATCCCAAATATTCAAGAGTGAAAAATCATTGTAAAACCGGTCGGCTACCACTACACTATTTTTAATTAAGGGAATATCGTAAGCGCCTTTATTATCGGCTGTTTTGCCATCTGTAATGTTTACATAGGCAGGTAGATTACCGCCAAAATCAAGCAATGTGTGCATTTTGACAGCGCCTTTTTTAGTCTTGTATTTTGCCCAATCAAATAGTGATAAACACAAACTAATAGTAGTTGCGTCAAGTAAAAGAATTTTTGACTTTATTCTGAATTTAACTTGCTTAAATCCTGCCTGCTGTCCTAAATGTTTTGATAAGTTGTAATAGTAATCTCTAAACAACTCATATGTCCTGTGTTTATTCTGATAACCTAAATTTGATTTGGTTGGCGGGTGAACATTACCAAGATGATTTAGGTTGCCTGTTGCAGATCGTAAACCGTTACTTATATCTCGAAGGGATTGACTTTTTCCAAAATGGCAAAAAAGCATGGATATTAAATGTGACCAACTATCAAATCCTTTGTGATGTTTGTCTGTGCTGTGCTCTTTTACAAGTTTATTAAAAATTGAACGGTCAAGTCTTTGGATAATTTGAGCAAATAATGTTATCTTTGTCATAAGAGAATGGTGTTTTTGGTTTTACAACTCAAAGTTAATTGAGATTTTTAAATACCATTCTCTTTTTATATTATTTTTTTCAAACGTTTAGGACGGGATTGATATGGAAAAGTACATTTAGGTGTTACTAAAATGGAAATTAAGAAATTTTCAATTACATGCTCAAAAAAATAGTATTTTTGTTACATTTAATATTAAAACAAATTACAATGCGTTGGAGAGGCAGACAAACCAGTACAAATGTAGAAGACCGCAGAGGACGTCGTGGTCGTGTAGTAAGTGGTACTATCGGTATTGGTACCATTATATTTTTTATTGCATATACTTTATTGACAGGTGAAGCACCTACTGAAATGCTACAACAACCCCAAACGGTGCCTGCCGGACAAACCCGAACAATCGGACATGAGCCTAATGATGAATTGGCAGAGTTTGCCAAAGTTGTTTTTAAAGACACGGAAGATGTCTGGTCTAAAATTTTTCGTAACGAATTGCATACCCAATACCGTTATCCCAAGCTGGTTTTATACTCCGGTTACACACCGGCGGCTTGTGGTATGGCCAATTCGGCAACAGGACCCTTTTATTGTCCCGCAGATGAAAAAGTTTATATAGATTTGGACTTTTTTAGAGACCTCAAACGCAAATTTGGAGCTGGTGGCGATTTTGCCATGGCTTATATTATTGCGCACGAAGTTGGGCATCATGTTCAAAATCTTTTGGGTGTAACACAACAAGTTCAATATCAGCGTCATAAATTGAGTAAAAAAGAATACAACAAATTATCTGTTCGTTTGGAACTACAAGCCGATTATTTGGCAGGCGTTTGGGCACGGCATATTGAAGAGATGAAACATGTTTTAGATCCGGGAGATATTGAAGAAGCGGTCAATGCCGCCGCATCGGTCGGTGATGACAGATTGCAAAAAAAATATACCGGAAGAGTCGTGCCGGATGCTTTTACACACGGAACTTCCGAACAACGCGCCCGCTGGTTTATCAAAGGTTTTAAAAACGGTACTATCAGAGGTGGCGATACGTTTAATACGAATGATTTATAATGATTGCCTAATAGTTCTTTCTCCAATACAAATATTTTAAAGATTCATAACCCCTGCGCCTGTTGGGGTTTTACTTATTTATTACAAAAAATAAGGAAAAAATAAAATCTGACAAAAATCATTATTCTTTTCATAAAAAAAATAAATTTTTATTGATAGATTATATTTAACATTCTTTATTGATTAAAATTATAAAATTACTTGCTATGAAAACAAAAAGTATAATTTTAGTTTTAAGTTTATCTATATCAATATCGTTGTGTCGTTTCAAATTCATCAGGATTTATCACCAGTGATATTGCAACTTTAACTACCGATAATGAAGCACCTGTGGTTCCTGTTTTACCGGATTTAACGGATGAATGCTCGGTAACCGCAACGGCACTAACGACTACCGACAATTGTGCGGGAACAATCACCGGTACGACTACCGACCCGCTGACTTATACGCAACAAGGCACATATACGATACATTGGACTTTTGACGACGGCAACGGCAATACGGCAACGGCACAACAAACGGTTATCGTAGCCGATACGACTGATCCAACAATCACTTGTGTCGGTAATCAAACGGTTGATGCGGACCAAACGCATACTTACACCGTATCGGGAACCGAATTTGACCCGGTGTCGACAAATGATAATTGTAATGTCAATTCCGTTTACAATGATTTTAATTCGGCTTCAAGCCTTGCCGGAGCATCATTGCCCGAAGGCACTACGACCATAACTTGGCATGTAACCGACGACGCCGGTAATGAAAGTACTTGCAGTTTTGATATTACGGTAAATGCTTATGTTTCCATCGAGACATTGCGACAAAAAGGCATTGCGATTTATCCTAATCCGGCAAACAATACATTAATCGTTGATTTTGCTTCGTATAACGGACAAGAAAAAATCAAAACCATTAAAATTTCAGATGTTTCGGGTAAAATAATTCGTCAATATATAATCACTCGAGACAAGGTGCTAAAAATCGATTTGACAAACCTTCAAATGCCGTTTATTTTATCCATTTGGAAACCGGTAAAGGAAATTATACGGCAAAAATTGTGAAGGAATAATATATTGGTATTAAACAATCAAAAGCGTGATAATCAAAAAAAGAGCTATTTTAGAGCCTCAATCATCAGCTTCGGATGAAAGCACGAGGTCATCTAAAAATAGCTCTTTGCAAATTTAATAAAAAATTTGAATTTTACAGAACCTTAAATCAAAAGTTTGGCTAAGCTTCCAATTTACCGCCTAGCAGTTTGATAAATTCCCGCATAAATGCCGGATGACCGGGCCAAGCCGGTGATGTAACCAAGTTGCCATCGACATAAGCTTGATTTACCGGAATATTTTTTATTTTTCTTCATGATAAGTTTCCTCAGTGTTAACAGTCCAAATATGATTTTTGCCCGGCTTTTTTCCGGTGATACTTTCCACGGCTGCCATTGCCGTCAGCATGGAGTGATCCTGATTGTTGTATTTATGCATACCGTTTCTGCCTGCAAGATATAAGTTGTCAATGCTATCGGTGTATGAGCGGATTTTATCGAATTGTTCATAAGCACCGAAATAAGCGGGATAAGCCTTGGGTACTTTGATAACCTTACTGTCTAATACCGTTTGTTTGTCAGCGATAAAATCCAAACGAATCATTTCGTCGATAGCCAACTCGGTCATTTCTTGTTTGCTCAATTGCCACAAATTATCCCCTTCATTACAAAAATATTCCAATCCAACCCAGGTATAAACGGGATTTTTAACCATATACGGGCTCCAATTGTTGAAAATTTGTAAACGTCCTACTTTAACATAATTTTCTTGGATGTAAATCCAATTGTCGTCCAATTTTTGTTTCATATTTTGAAGTAATAAACCTACGGTAATGAAATCCCTGTATTGCAACCGTGCTGCCAATTCTTTAACGGTCTGAGGCACTTTCCTGTTAAAACTTTCAATTAAATTTTTGACCGGCATTGTAGAAATCACCGTATCGGCTTGAAAGGTTTCCGTTTGACCGGTTATCAGATTAACGGCTTCCACACTGACGATACGGTTGCGGTCAAAATTTAATCCCGTTACTTTATAATTTTGTTTCAATATACCGCCGTTTGCCGCTACCCGGTCGGCTACCAACTCCCACATTTGTCCCGGACCGTACTTAGGATATAAAAAATATTCAATCAATGAAGTTTCTACGTTCTTCTGGGCAATGTTTCCGGTACTACCCGGAAATAATTTTTTTAAGGCATGTAATAAAGTTTTGGTAACGGATAAACCTTTGATACGCTGTTTGCCCCATTCCGCAGGAATATTAGCACAACTGACACCCCAGACTTTTTCGGTATAGTCTTTAAAAAACGTGCGATACAAACGTTGGCCAAACCGGCTGATAAAAAAATCTTCAAGCGATTGAATATTTGCCGGCGGAAAAATTTTGGTTTTCAAATAACTTAATCCGATTAAAACAGTGTTGAATACTCCTAAATTTTTTATGGTTGTAAAATTGAGTGTTACCGGATAATCAAAAAAACGTTTGTTGTAGTAAATACGTGATTTACGGTGTCTGATCAATAATACGTCCCGTTTGTCTTGACAATCCGTCAAATTATTACATACGGGCATCATTTGTTGCCACCAATTCATAACTTTGCCGGATTTGGAAAAAAACCGGTGTCCGCCGATATCTATCCGGTTACCGTTTTGTTCTTCTGTCCGGGAAATACCTCCCCAAAAACCGGTTTGTTCCAATACGACAGGCAGCATACCTTCGATTTTTGAGAGTTCATACGCCGCCGTAAGTCCGGCCGGTCCACCACCGATAATGATAATTCTTTTTTGTGACATAAAAAAGTTAGTAAGCCGATTGCTAAAATACAATTTTTTTTACTAAGCAAGCTGTTTAAAGAAAACAAAACCGGTATGATAATCATAAAAAAACGCCACAAGAACAGAGTCTTGCGGCGTTTTAATAAGATTAAATTTATAATTCAGGTGTTAAGCTTTGTTTTTAAACACGATTTGTCCGTCTTGATAATCGACGACGATAGTCGAACCTGTACTGACTTTTCCGGCTAGGATATCTTTGGACAAATTGTTCAAAATATCCCTTTGAATAACCCGTTTGACCGGACGTGCTCCGAATTCGGGATCAAAGCCCTTATCGGCCAGATATTCAATTGCCCTATCGGTAAATTCGACATTGATATTTTGTTCTTTCAACATTTTAGCCACTTTGTTGAGTTGAATTTTGACAATGTCTATGATTTCGTTTTTAGTCAATGGTTTGAACATGATGATTTCGTCTATTCTGTTCAAAAATTCGGGACGGACACGTCTTTTTAATTCTTGCATGACTTCTTCTTTGGCTTTTTCAGCGGCTTTTTCGCGTTCTTCGGGTGTTTTGGCATTTTCAAAAGCTTGCTGAATCTTATCGGATGCCATATTGGAAGTCATGATAATAATAGTGTTTTTAAAGTCTGCCGTACGGCCTTTATTGTCGGTCAGGCGACCTTCATCGAGCATTTGCAATAAGATGTTGAACGTATCGGGATGCGCTTTTTCGATTTCGTCGAGCAAAATCACTTGATAGGGTTTGCGTCGGACGGCTTCGGTCAATTGACCGCCTTCATCGTATCCGACATATCCCGGAGGCGCACCCACTAAGCGACTGACAGCGTGTTTCTCTTGATATTCGCTCATATCGATACGCGTCATCGCTTTTTCGTCGTTAAAAAGGTAGTTTGCCAAAGCTTTTGCCAATTCGGTTTTACCGACACCGGTAGTTCCCAGGAATAAGAACGAACCTATCGGTTTGTTCGGGTCTTTCAATCCGGCACGACTGCGACGTACGGCATCGGCTACCGCTTTGATGGCATCTTCTTGCCCTACGACTTGCGTATGTAATTCATCTTCAAGTCGCAACAGTTTTTCACGGTCACTTTGCAACATTTTTTGAACGGGAATACCGGTCCACTTGGCTACCACTTCGGCTACATCTTCGCCGGTAACTTCTTCTTTAATCAATGAAGAGTTGGCTTGTTTTTCTTTAAGTTCTTGTTGTGCTTTGGCCAATTTGTCTTCCAATTCCTTGAGTCTGCCGTAACGGATTTCGGCCACTTTACCGTAGTTACCTTCACGTTCGGCTTTTTCGGCTTCAAATTTGGTTTGTTCTATTTCTTTTTTGATATTTTGAATATTGTCAATCAAATCTTTTTCTTCTTTCCATTTGGTATAGATTTGATTGCGTTCTTCTTTGAGTTCGGCCAATTCTTTCTCGAGTTCTTTGATTTTTTTCTCGTCTTTTTCACGTTTGATAGCCGCCAATTCTATTTCCAATTGCATAATTTTTCTGTCCAATTTATCGAGTTCTTCGGGTTTGGAATTGATTTCCATACGCAATTTACTGGCGGCTTCGTCCATCAAGTCAATAGCTTTATCAGGCAAAAATCTGTCGGATATGTAACGGGTTGACAATTCAACGGCATTGATAATCGCATCGTCTTTGATACGTACTTTGTGGTGTTGTTCGTATTTATCTTTGATACCGCGCAAGATTGAAATGGCGGATTCCATATCCGGTTCATCGACCATCACTTTTTGGAAGCGGCGTTCTAGTGCTTTGTCTTTTTCAAAATGTTTTTGATATTCGTCCAAGGTGGTTGCACCGATGGTTCGCAATTCACCACGGGCTAATGCCGGTTTTAAGATATTAGCGGCATCCATAGCGCCTTGTCCGCCGCCGGCACCAACCAAAGTGTGAATTTCATCGATAAACAGGATGATATCGCCTTCCGATTTTTTAACTTCATTAACGACGGATTTCAAACGTTCTTCAAATTCGCCTTTGTATTTGGCACCGGCCAAAAGCGCTCCCATATCCAAAGCATAAATTTGTTTATCTTTTAGGTTGTCCGGTACGTCACCTTTGGCAATACGGTGTGCCAAACCTTCGACAATAGCTGTTTTACCTGTTCCCGGCTCACCGACTAAAATAGGATTGTTTTTGGTACGTCGTGAGAGAATTTGCAACACGCGACGAATCTCTTGGTCACGTCCGATGACCGGGTCCAGCTTGCCTTCACGGGCTAATTTGGTCAAATTGATAGCGTATTTTTCCAATGCCTGATAGGTATCTTCTTGGCTTTGAGACGTTACACGGCTACCTTTACGCATATCTTGAATAGCCGTTTCCAATGCTTTTTTGGTAACGCCCATTTCTTTTAACATACGGGATACATCGTCACCACTGTCAAAAATGGCTAATAACAAATGATCGATAGCCACATATTCGTCTTTCATTTTCTCTGCCAAATTCAAAGCATCGGTTAAAGTCTTTGAAGCCGTTCTGGATAATTGCGGCTGAGAGCCACCGTGTTGTTTGGGCAGAGAATTTATATATTGTTCGAGTCTTTGTCTGAATAAATTGATATCTACACCGGCTTTTTTCAATATATGCGGTGTGACGTTTTCGTCCACTTCGAGAATCGCTTTCATCAAATGAGCATTCTCAATTTGCGGATTGCTCAATCCTTGAGCCATCTGCAAAGCTTTTTGGACGGTTTCTTGTGATTTTACAGTAAATTTATCGAAATTCATATTCTATTAACTTTTTTATTGTTCGCCAAAATTGTTGCAAAATATATTCCTTAACAATAAATGCGACAAAAAGACGTAAACAAAAGTAAAAAAACTGCTTTTTTGTCTTGTTTTTGTGACGAAATGCCACACTTTAGTTGAAAGTTGAAAGTTGAAAGTTAAAAGTTAAAAGTTGAAAGTGGAGCGTAGCGACATCCCGTGCCACCGACGTATGTTGGGGGAGCGGGATTACACTCGACAAGCTCAGTAACCGCACTTTGACAGGCTCAGTGACTTAGTTGAACGTGCTGAGTGACAAGTGGTGAGGTGATAATTAGTAGTAAGTTATAAATGGTTAGTTGCCGGTGTTATTTCGACGGTGTGAGGTATTTAAAAAAGTGTAAAAATTTTTTTGAAACCTTTTCAAATTTCAAATTGCAACGTTAAAAATGTATGATAAACTGTACTTTAAAATTCCGGCCGGGTGCACTTACTGCCGAGGCAAATTCTTTGTAATGGATATCAAAAATATTTTCAATACCGGCATTGATAGAGATATCTTGATTGAGATGATATGTGGCATACCAGTTGAGAATATGCCATTGCGGGAATCCGGCATATTCTCCCGTATCAGGATCCACGGGTGATTCTTCGATATTATCAACGCCTCCTATGATATCATATTCCTCAACGGGTTTTTCCAACATAAAACGGTATTGCAGCGAGGTTTCGAAATTAACGAATTTGTAAGTTAGTTTGGCATTCCCGTACACAGGTGGGATGGATGGTAAAGGACGGTGTTTATCAAGCATTCGCCCTTTGGTATAAAATACACCGCCGTCCAGTCCGAAATGTTTGTTGAGTTTACCTTCCAAAGTTAAGGAGCCACCGTAAATTTCGGCATCGCCGGCATTGACATTGGCATAAGTTTCCGCAGGTTCACCGTCATAGATAATGGTGGTTTGTCCGGGGACCAATTCAAATTTGTCGCGGGTGATATAATGGTATAAATACGAATAATAAGCATCTAATGAAATATTAAATTTTTTGCGGTTTAAAAAACGGGTTATCGCTATTTCACCATTGTAAGCATATTCGGGTTTGAGATAAATATTCGGAACGATGACTTTTCCTCTTTTTTCTCTGATTTTTCCGATATCATCGACATTAGGCGAGCGAAAACCGGATGAGCCTATGATATTAAATTTCCAATTTCCGGGTGTGAAAATATAGCTGATATCACCTGTAAAGGCAAAATTTGCCAATTCATTTATATTGTAAGGTAAAGTTATGAAAGTATTGTCTTTCCAGATAACACTGACATAAGTTTGAGTAAACCGCATACCGGCATTAAAACTCGATTTATCATTGACAATAAATTTGAAATTGCCATAAGCGGCAAAGCTGGAATAGTGGCTGCCGCCGTCGGGATAACGTGCAGGTACAGGCGGTCCGGGTTGGTATCCTGTTATTTCATTTCCGTTTACGATGAGTTTTTTACTGTAAGCTTTGGAGCTAACTTCGTTGTATGTAGCTTCAAGGCCATAAGAAAAAATCTTGCGATCGCTAAAACGTGTGTTTAAATCTGCGTTGAATGAATAAACTTTAACATTTTCTTTTTTGTACCGGCGTATATCACTACCGTATTTCCGGGATATACGACTTTCGTCCCAATCTTGATAGGCTAAAATTATACGGGCTTTTTTGAGCCATTTGGTATCAAAATGCAGGTTAAGTTGAGGGGAAATTAATAGCCTTTTTGAAGGTCCGTACCGCCATTCGGCAAATTTAAGGTGACCGTTTTTGTATTCGTTGAGTTTGTCGAAACGGTTTATTTCGGAATTCAAATTCAATTGTGTTTCCAAAATCAATTCGTTATTATCTTTGCCAAGAGAGATAACAGTTTTGTTGAAAAAATTTTTTTGTTTGAAAGCGGTATTCGGTTGTAAATTTTTATCGGGATTTTCCGTTTCCTGGTTGGTATAATAATCTTCGGAATTTATTGAATATAAAGGTACAATTCCCCAATTTTCATAACCGTGCCAACGATTGCTACCCATTCTGATATTTCCGAAATCACTGTATGACAGTGCAAAAGTTGAAGCCCAATGTGGAAAACTGACATCGGAACTGAAATGGTAAGAGGTTTCGTTGGTAGCGCTGGCATATCGTGCCATAGCACTTCCGGATAATTTTTTCCGGTTGTTAATCACAGGTGTTTTGGTGTAAAAGTTGATAACACCACCCAAAGCATCAGAGCCGTAAATGGCAGAAGGTCCGTATATGATTTCCGTTCTGTCCAAATTTAAAGGGTTGATAGTGATGGTCGTATGTAAGTGTCCCGTACGAGAGATGGCATTATTGAGACGGATGCCGTCTATTACCAGCAGAACGCGATTGGCTTCCAAACCTCTGATAACCGGACTTCCGGCACCGCCTTGGGTTCTTTGAACGTGAATATTTCCGGCGTCTTCCAACAAATCGGCCGCTGTACCCGGTTGCACTTTTAAAGTTTCAATATAATCGATGACTTTTACTTGTTTGGCAACCGATTTTTTTTTGCTTTTTGTACGGGAAACCGACAATATAACGTTGTCAAGCTTTTGATATTTTTTGACCAGTTCAACGGTATAATTGTTTTTTATAATATCACGTTTAGTCGTAATAAAAATATCATACAAAGGATGTTCGAAAATTATGGTGTCTTTTTTTCTAAAATTGCGGATATTAACCGTTCCGTTTGCATTGGTATGAAAAAGGTATTTACCATCGGGACTTTTAACGGTTACATTTTGAATCGGAAAGCTTGTTTCCATATCGACAACGACAATTTCTTGTGCTTTGGCGACTGAAACCGTTAGTATAATAAATAATACCGAAAAGCTGGATAATTTTTTTCTCATAATTACGGTTGTTGAAAACATACGAATTACTCATACATTTGATGCAGTATTTTGACCGAAACGGGCATATTGAATTGTGAGATATGATAACGGTAATAATGCAATAATATATCGATTAGCTCTTTCCGGTCAGACTGCTTCAATTTTGTATTATTTTTTGTAGCAAAAATCATACCTGAAAAGTTTTTGAATAAGACCGTTTCGGTTTCATTAAGATACGGATTGAGAGGTATTTGATCGGTAAAAACGGCATTTTTTAAATCAAAAAATTTTCCATCTGTTTGTAAATCAGGAAAAAAACCGAGATAACGGGTTAGTTGTAACAAAAATTTCAAGTGAAAATCCGGGTCGGTTTCCGCTTGATCCAGGAGGGTAAAATTTTCAAAAATAAAATGAAATAATTCATTATCACCTTGTTCGTTTTTCAAACTTTCCAAAAGTATTTCTCTTAAAAAAGTCAACAGATTGAGTTTGTCAAAATCCTTGTGAATATTTTTGTAATGGTATAAAATACGGGCATCTTTGAGGTGTTCCAGATGTCCTTTATTTTTAAAATGAAAGATTATTTCGAGCAATGCACCGGGCTGGAATACCGCTTTTTTTTGTCTGCTTGTTTTTCCTTTAAAAAAATTACGGATAAAAAATGAAGTAAAACCGGTTTGAGCCGTGTAAGTTTTAATCACGGCATCATTATCGTTGTATTTGATTATAGTTAAAACTATTGCCGGCGTGGATACAATCATTATTATTTAATAACCAAAATTTTTGTTGTTTGGGTTTTGGTGCCATCATCATTGGTAATCAGAGCGATATAAACTCCGGATGCCACTTTATACTTGCCAAAAGCCGTTAAATCCCATTGGACACTGCCCCCTTTGGCAGTTGTTTCGTATACCAGGTTGCCGGCGACATCAACTATTTTGACATTAACACCTTCAATCAATCCGCGAATTGTTACAAAATCGTGTATTTTTTCATTTGCCGGATTTGGAAAGGCATAAACATCATCCATATTATCACTTCCTTCTGTGGCAAATCCTTTGTATCCGATCAAACCTTTAAGCGTGGCAAAATAGACCATACCGTTACTGCCGTCGATAGCTACATCATAAACATCGTCAGAGGGTAAAGGGCTGTTTTCTTTGGTAAAATGATAGATGGTTTGTGTGCCGTCTTCATTAAAATAATAGACACCGCTTCCCAAAGTGGTAATCCATTTGTTATTGGAGCCGTCCGTTCTTATTTTTGTAATGTTTTGTCCTTCCATTAGCAGTTGGACAACATCGTTGAATACAACTTTTACCGGTTGAAATTCCATTTGAACATTATTAAAAATTTGTTGAGGCTCCGGTAAAATGCGTAAACCTTCACGATTGCCGGCCCATAAAATCTTGTCTTTATCGATGTCCAATGTTTGCACCAACGGATAAGCGGATGATTGCAAACCGGATTTGAGAAATTTCAAATCTTGTGTTTTTTGATTGTAACCAATCAATCCTTTTTTATCCGTTCCGAACCAAATATTATCATCCGCATCGATTTTCATATCGCTAAAACCGTGGTAATCTTGATTAGGCATTTGTAAAATATTCGATAAATCAACGGTTTCCCAATTGTCATCCGGTTTGAGTTTTAATAAGGACGGTTGCATTATTTGTGTCACCCATAAATTATGTTGCGAATCAAAATCCATTGCATATACCCTGATACCGTCATTGCCAAACATTTGCAACGGGCTGTTATTTTGATTGAAAATTTTGTCAATTTGATTTTGTCTTACTCTAATCAAACCGTTTTTGGGTGATGCAAAATACACTTCGCTTGTGTTAGCCGGATTGATTTTAACAAAACTTATATCACTGATTTGAAAATCATCATAAGGTATGTTGACCCAAGTTTTATTTTGATAAGAACTCAAACCTTCTTTATGCAACGGATAGGGATTAAAAGCCGTATGGTCACCGTAAGCCAACCATAAAATACCATCACGGGCATCAACGGCGTAAGCGTGATTACTCAGTGGAGAATCGGGATGTATCACTGTATATTGTTGTCTGTCAAAAGGGGTTCGCAGCATACCGTGTTTGCCGGTGCCGATATATACATAATCATTGGAGTAAACGGCATCAGAAAATTGATCATCCGGAAAATCGACGGAATTGTAATAATGTAGTAAAACAAAATTGTCATTATAAGATTCTATATGATGCGAAAAAATAAGCGATAAATATGTCCCGCCGTGTAGCTTGCTGATATTTTCGTTGACACTTAATATCAGGTTTTGGTTTTGTGATGTAATTTCGTAAACTTCTTTCCCTTTGATACCGAGTAAAGTTTGATTGAAAACAGCAAAATCCCGCCATTCCGTATTATCAATTTTTGTCCAAACATTTGTATCTATTAAATTATCATTGATACCGGCATAATACAAACCTTCCGGGGTTGCGGCAAAAATTTTTTGATTATAAACCGCAATGCTTTTTACTTCGAGATTGCCGTTGTTTCCCAAAAAATAAAACGTGTCTCCAAATTCATTTTTTTTCAAATTATACACACTGATTCCGTATTTTGTAGCCAGATAAAGTAAATTGCCATTTACGGCTATATCGTTAAGTTCCTTTTTATCGACAGGAATAAAATGGTTGTAGGCCAATTCTGGTGACCGGTAAACATTTTTTTGGTTATCGACGACTTCAATTAAACCGCCTTTGTGAAAAACAAAGAGTTTTTGTAAATCACCGTGATAATAAAATCCTGAAATTTTATCGCCGGTCAGGCCGTTAATACTGGAAAATCTTTCAATTTCACCGGAATTAGTATCAAAAATAAAAAAAGCATTTTCGGATTGGGCATAAACACGTGAGCCGGACGCTTGAATATTTTTGACTTTTAAATAAGAAAACATATCGACCCATGCAGTGTTTTTGTTTTGAGACTGCAAGGGATTGATTAAAAAACAAAGAAAGGAAAGAAATAAAAAATGAGGGAAATGCATAAATATCTTTTTTAAATGTTCAAATATAAACCAAAAAAATAATTAGTTGAAAGTTAAACGTTAAAAGTTGAAAGTTAGTATTTATTAGTAACAAGTAACAAGTGGAGCGAAGCGATATACTGTTTGAAGTGGGAAATGGAAAATTATTGAGGAATTGAGGAACTGATGAATTGATGAACTGATGAATTGATGAGATGAGGAAGTGAGGAATTGAGGAAATGAGGAAGTGAGTAAATGAGGAAATGAGGAGTGCGCTTCGATACAATTTTGCTCGTTACCTCGCAAAATCACTCAGCGACCTACTCCTCATTTCCTCAATTTATAAAACGAACATAAGGTATGAAATAGAAAACATTCATCAAATAACGATATATTCTTTGAAGCAATACAAATCCTCAATTCCTCAATTTATGAAACGAATAATACGGTTTATAATAACAAGCAATCATCAATAAACGAATTATTCAATGAAGCACAATAAATCCTCAATTCATCAATTTACAAGACGAAAATATAGTATAAAACGGAAAACATTTATAAAACACCGGAATATACAATGAACTGTAACTTTCAACTTTCAACTAAGTTATGTATTTTTGCCCAAACAAAACAAATCAAAGATTATGAAAGCATATATTTTTCCCGGTCAAGGGTCCCAATACGAAGGTATGGGCAAAGAACTTTACGATAAATATGATTTGGCCAAGCAGCGTTTTGCCCAAGCCAATGATATTTTAGGTTTTGATATTGCCAAAATTATGTTTGAAGGCACGGCGGAAGATTTAAGACAAACCCGTGTCACCCAGCCGGCTATTTTTTTACATTCGGTTATTTCGGCGGAATTATTGGGTGATGATTTCAAACCGGATATGTTGGCCGGTCATTCATTAGGTGAATTTTCGGCTTTGGTTGCCGGCAAATCGTTGAGTTTTGAAGACGGATTGCGATTGGTTTCCAAGCGTGCCGAAGCGATGCAAAAGGCAACCGAGCTGGTCGATTCGACAATGTCGGCCATTTTAAATCTGGATGATGAAACCGTAGAAGCGGTTTGTCGTCAAATTGATGGTATTGTGGCACCTGCCAATTATAACAGTCCGGGGCAATTGGTTATCAGTGGTGAAACCGGAGCTGTAAAACGTGCCAATGAGGCTTTGCTCAAAGCCGGTGCCAGACGGGCTGTTTTGCTTCCTGTCGGTGGTGCTTTTCATTCGCCTTTGATGGAACCTGCCCGTGAAGAACTGGCCAAAGCCATTGCAGAAACCGGTTTTAAAACACCTATTGCTCCTGTCTATCAAAATGTAACGGCCAAACCTGAAACCGACCCGGAAAAAATAAAAGAAAATCTCAATAAACAGTTGACATCACCGGTGCTGTGGACACAAACCGTAAAACAAATGATTGCCGACGGTGCTACTGAATTTATAGAAGTAGGTCCCGGGAAAGTTTTGTTGGGATTGCTACGCAAAATCGACCGTAATGTCAAAGGTATCAAAGCCGAATTGTAATAATCCCGGATTATTTTATTCAAAAATCTTTAAAGGGTCGAGGGTCAAGCGGACGGATAAATTGTCTAAAAAATCCGGATGTGCATAAGCCCCGAGCCGGTAATAAAATCCAAGTCCCATTAAAGAATACAAACGTCTGAATTCGATGCCTGTTTCGTAATACACCTTGTCCAGCGATTTAATACCATTGTATTTATTGGTGTCATAGCTCAATCCGAAAGCGGCACCGCCGGTGACACGGATATCGATACTTTTGTTTTTTTGAATTTTAAGGTTTGTAAATGTATGTTGCAAATGTCCGGTGACGAGAAAATTATCGATAAATTCCAAGTCTTTCATCGTTTCAAAGGCAAATTTTGAAGGAATATTAAAACGTTTTAAAGGATTGCTGCCGGGATAGTAATTGCTTACCGGTGCAAACAAGTGATCGATGCCGGCATCTTGCGGTGCCCAACCCAGTCTGGCATAAAGTTCCGTATAATTTTGATTGATATAAGTTTTTTTCAAATACGTTTGAACATCAATACGGTAGTAATTCGCGGGATTGGATTGCCATTGCGGGATACTTTGTTCAAAATGCACAAAAAGTTTCGGATAGCCGTCTTTTAATACGCGCCGGCCCTCAGGGGCAAGAAAATATTTTGAAAAAGGTGTCAATTCCAAGCCGATTTCATAAAAAGTTTGATCTTTTTCTTGAAATTCTAACCTGCCCCTGTGAAAAGGAATGGGAAAAGCGGTTGTTATGTAAGTTTTGGATAAACCGAAATCCAATTTGATATGTTGGGTTATCAAATGTGATAAACTGACATTTGCCGTTTGATGACGGTAAAATTTATCATACGAAAAACGCAATTCTTTTTCAAAAATATTTTCTTGTCCGTAAAACTTAAATCCTGCGGATTTGTTCAAATCACCGGTATATGAAACTTGCAAAAATGTCTGTGTTTTATGCCAAACTTTGTATCGCAGACTACCGCAGTATTTAAAAGCTTTATCTTTAAAACCGTAAGCACCGTAAGCCGATATTTGCCATTTATCCGAAAAATTTTCGTTGGTGCGTCCGCCTAATTGTAAGCGAAAACCTTCATAACGGTTATAGTCCAACAAATTTATGATATTTAAATCCACTTTACCTGTAAGCGGATAATAGCCTTCAAGTAACCGTTTATATTTATGCAAATTAACTTCAACACGGTCTTTTTGAGCGGCAGAATCGACAAATTGATAGGTGCGTAATTCTTTTGGACGATAGACTTCACCACGCATTTTTTCCCAAAATTCCCGGCTTCGTTTGGTAGCCAAAGGGGAAATTTCCATATTGTATTTGATTTTTTCAGGATAATTTTCACCTAACCGGATGTCGAATATCCTTTGCAAGTAACGGGCATACATAAAATCCAAGGGTGTTTTTTTGCGGGTGTAACGTATGGTATCACCTTTACCGTTTATTACAATGGAATCTCTTTCCCTGTCCTGTATAATGACTTGTCCCCCGATATTCAGGCCGTTTTTCTTTTCGGCTTTTTTGATTAACATAGTGGCTTTTTGAGGAAACCATACATCGTAAGAAGGGAAATATTTAAAGTCATATACCGCATTAAATTGAAATTCTTTATACGTATTCAAAGTAAATTTGGCAATAGCCAAACTTTTACTGTCGAGAAAAATTTTACCGGAAATCAGAGGTTTTTCCGTGTTTTTATAATTTACGACAATAACCGGACGGTTTTGCAAGCTGACAGTATCGTCAATTTCATATTTATAAGTTTTAAAAGAGGTTTTGGATAAAGGACCTATGTAAGACTTAAACAATAATTTATAACGGTCATCGTATACATTTTGTCCTGAAATTTGCAAAGCAATCAATTCGTAAAAGGGTTGTTTCAAACCGGCTATACGTGAAGCGATAACTTCGGCTTTTTCACTACCGTTTTTTCCGTTAATTTTGACGACATTTTCCATCAGCCAAATGTATTTGTCGCTTAATTCCTTTTTAAATTTATATAAAGTGGAATCCATATATACCGCTTTACCGTTTTTATAAATGGTATCAAATTCTTTATCGATTTTATCCGTTTCTCCCCCTACAACAAATTTCATATACTTGGTAAAAGCATATTTTTTTAATTTTTTTTGATAATTATTCTTTTTTTTCAACCGGATGGTTTTTTTCATCAATGCAATTGCCGGATTGACATATTTACCGTTGATAATCACGGCTCCTAATTGTTCGACGGTAGGTTTTAAAGAAATCCGGTAATACTTTTTTTGGGGTTGAATATTGACAATAACCGGTTGATAACCTATATAATCCACCTTAAAAGTATGATATGATTCCGGAATAACCAATTCAAATTTGCCGTCAAAATCGGAAACGACACCTTTGTTTTTTTGATAAGTAATATTGGCAAACGCCAAAGCTTTTCCGGTATCGGCATCAAAAACACGCCCTTTGATTAGTTGTTGTCCCCAAATATTGAAGGCAAAAACAAGCAAAATAGGTGTAAATAGAAACTTCATATTATTTTTTTTGAGGCTTTAAAGATAGAAAATGCTTTTACATTTAACAAATAATTTGTTTTTTTATAACTTTTTCATAATAAACCAAAGAAATCAAAGAAATATTATTAAAAAACGAGCAAATATGTAATCTTTTGATTTTGAGTAATTTAAGATAATTTTTACGTTTAATGAAAAATAATACATTTAAAAATTTATTTAAGGAAATGCACAAACCTCAATAAATACAAGCATTTTGACACATTGAAGTTGTTTTTTGCCAAAAAAATATTATATTTGCAGTTGTTAAATAATAATTAAAATTTCACGATTATGAACAAATCTCAATTAGTTGATGTTATGGCCAAAGATGCCGGCATCTCAAAATCAGCAGCTAAAAAAGCTTTAGAGTCATTTTTAAACAATGTAGAAGGTGCATTAAAAAAAGGTGACAAAGTAGCCTTAATAGGATTCGGATCTTTTTCCGTTATAACACGTCCGTCACGTAAAGGACGTAACCCCAGAACAGGGGAAGTGATTACCATTCCTGCTAAAAAAGTTGTTAAATTTAAAGCAGGTTCTGAGTTGTCAAAATCAGTTAACTAAAAAACATTAAAGATTAATTTTTTTTAAGCCGTTTTTTAGTAAACGGCTTTTTTTTGTGCCAAAATTACCTGATTTTTGACAATGGTATTATTTTTGAAAGTTTAATAATAACACAATACCCCTAAAAATTAAAATTATGAAACCAAGCAGCGGTAAATTGTTGGTGGCGACCCCCGAATTATTGTTAGATCATATCTTCAATCAATCCGTTTTGTTATTAACCGAGCATAATAGCAAGGGCAGTATGGCTTTTATGCTCAACAAACCGTTGATTTTGCGTCTAAATGATGTTTTTCCCGAGATTCCGTCCAATATCCAATTATGGAATGGAGGACCCGTGGAAACGGCCAATCTTTTTTACATTCATAATGTCCCGGAATTAATACCGGAAGGTTTTCTTTTTGATACAGAAAAAAAACTTTATATCGGGGGTGATTTCGCTATGATTAAAGGCTTGTTAAAAGAAGGAAATTTGGACGAAAATAATATCCGTTTCTTTTTGGGATACAGTGGTTGGGCGCCCGGTCAATTGGAAGATGAAATAAAAGAAAAAGCTTGGTTTGTAACTTCAAATGACCTTAATATATTTGATATCAATCCCAGGAATATTTGGAAAGAAAAAATCGTTGCCATTGACCCTGAAAATGTAATTTGGAAAAATGCACCGTTGAATCCGTATCTGAATTGATTTGCGATAACTTATTTTACTCGTCTAACGGTATTTTTAACGTAAAAACTCCAAAAGCTTACGAAATTACTGTTACTGATATTACGGGTAAAGTTATCTCTCAAAAAATCTTATTTGTCAGCCATATCCAAAAATTTAATATCCCAAATACCTCGTAATTCTCCTTCTTTAAAGCCGGTGGCTTTATCATTAGGATATTTTGATTTGATAAGTTTGTAAATATCGTCGTGGACTTCTTGTCCCGGTATACCGTGACATTTCAAACATTCTTTTTTGAGTTTGATAGGTGCATAAAAATGTATATATCCGTCTGCTCCTTTTTTTACAACGGGTTCCATAGGTTTTTGAGCTTGTTGTAATTTTAAATATTTTTCCAAAACAGCTTTGCTGTCTTCGTCGGGTTTGTTCTTTTCGTTTCGCAATTTATGAGAAGTTCTTTTGATAACAACATTGTGTAATTTTCCTAAACTATCTGCTAATTTTTCGGCATTTTTATGACAAAAATCCACTACGCCGTGCAATCCGTCTTTGGAAGCAATAGTTTGGATGTTTGATTTGAAAACTTTAAAAGTATTTTTAGCTATAAGCATACCTTTCATTTTATATGCCTTATGGTCAAAATCCGGCATTTTTTCTTGCTTTACGCTTTGTGCCGGAGCATCATTTTCACTTTTTGGTTTCGCTTCATTTTGGCAAGCGGTTATTGATATCATTAAGGCGATAATCCATATTATTTTTTTCATAGTTGTATTTTTTTTTAGTTAATATTCAAATTTTGTTTTTGTATTTCTTTTACAAGTGGTAAATTTAAGCGTTTCCACTCGTTGATACCATAAGCTAAATTTACGATATGTTTAAAACCGAGTTTTTTAAATAAAGGTATGGCATCGCTGCTGCGATGTCCACTCCGACAATAAATAAATACCGGACGTGATTTGTCTAATCCCGCACTTTCTATATTTTTTGCAAAATTGCGGTCGTAATAATTGATTAAAATGGCATTTTTTAAATGACCGGATGCATATTCACCGGGCGTCCTGATGTCGATAATTTGCGGATTTTTTGTGTTTCTCAACAATTGAGCAAAAATTTTTGCTTTAACATTTCTTATGGTAGGTTCAACCTTTTGTAAGTCTTTGACAAATTGGGCTGTACCGATTTGGTATGTTCCCAATAAAAAAAGTATAATAAGGTTAAGTTGTAATTTTTTCATATTTTACATTTTGATTATTTTTTTGCAAAAATATGACATTTGTCATAAATGGCCAACTACTGTAATTATCAAAAATTTTGCCAAATAGCTACCTGAAAAAAATTATAATCAAATTTTCATTATCCTTGATGTTTATAAATAACCTACTGCTATACTCATCTATTCCGACCTCTGCATTTTGGAACATTTCGTTGCGACTTTGAGTGATCTATTTCTCATTTCATCAATTCATCAATTTATCAATTCATCAATATTCACTAAATTTGCAAAAAATAAAACCGGAAAATTATGAGTTATTCAGTCGAGAAATTACCTTATAAGGTCAAAGATATAAATTTAGCGGAATGGGGTAGGAAAGAAATTGCCTTGGCAGAAGCCGAGATGCCGGGCTTAATGTCGTTGCGAAAGAAATATGCCGGTAGCAAACCCTTGAAAGGAGCTCGTATCGGCGGCAGTTTGCATATGACTATTCAGACAGCTGTATTGATTGAGACACTGGTAGCTTTGGGTGCCGAAGTGCGTTGGACTACTTGTAATATTTTTTCAACGCAAGACCATGCCGCAGCGGCGATTGCCAAAGCCGGTATTCCTGTTTTTGCTTGGAAAGGTATGACAGAGGAGGAATACAATTGGGCGCTCGAACAAGTTTTGTTTTTTGATGATGGTAAACCTTTGAATATGATTTTGGATGACGGTGGTGATTTGACCAACAAAGTTTTGGACGAACATCCGGAATTAGCCAAAGGTATCAAAGGTATTTCCGAAGAAACAACCACCGGTGTTCACCGCTTATACGAACGTATGCGTAAAGGTACTTTGCCGGTTCCGGCTATCAATGTAAATGATTCGGTCACCAAATCGAAATTTGACAATAAATACGGGTGCCGGGAGTCGGCGGTTGATGCGATACGCAGGGGAACGGATTTGATGTTAGCCGGAAAAGTGGTAGTTGTAGCCGGATACGGTGATGTCGGTAAAGGAACGGCAGCTTCGTTTCGCGGAACCGGTTCACGGGTAATCGTTACCGAGATAGACCCGATATGTGCTTTGCAAGCGGCTATGGAAGGTTACGAAGTCAAACGTATGGATGATGCTGTCAAAGAAGCCGATATTGTCATTACCGCTACCGGAAATAAAGATATTATCACCGGTAAGCATTTTAAAATGATGAAAGACAAAACCGTTGTGGCAAATATCGGTCATTTTGACAATGAAATTGATATGGCTTGGTTGGAAGAAAATTACGGACATACCAGAGATACGATAAAACCGCAAGTGGATAAATATACCGTTGACGACCACGACATTATTGTATTGGCAGAAGGTCGTTTGATGAATTTGGGCGTGGCAACCGGTCATCCGAGTTTTGTGATGAGTAATTCGTTTACCAATCAAGTTCTGGCTCAAATGGAACTTTGGCAACACGGTGACAAATACGAAAATAAAGTTTATATGTTGCCCAAACATCTCGATGAAATGGTAGCCCGGCTACATCTCGAACATTTAGGCGTCGAACTGGATGAATTAACCGATGAACAAGCCGCTTACATAGGTGTCAAGAAAGAAGGACCTTATAAACCGGATTATTACAGGTATTAGGAACAAGTAACAAGTAGCAAGTATCAAGTATCAAGTTGGATAAGGGGTGAGTTAGTGGAAAATGCGAAGTGGAAAGTGCGAGTTTTTAGTGGAAAGTTGAAAGTGCGGATTAGTAGGAAGTAGAAAGTTGGATAAGGGATGAGGGATAAGGGATAATTTAGTGGAAAGTGTGAAGTGCCGAGTGGAAAGTGGAAAGCGACAAAGTGGAAAGTGCGAGGTTTTTAGTGGAAAGTGCGAAGTGCCGAGTGGAAAGTGCGAAATAGTAACAAGTAGCAAGTATCAAGTAGCAAGTTGGATGAGTGATAAGAGATAAGGGATAATTGAAAATTGAAAAAGAATACTCTGTGAAATTCTGTGTGTAACTCTGTGAAACACTTCGACAGGCTCAGTGCATCGCTCTGTGGTAAAAAATAAAATATGAATAATAGACCCGACATCGGACACCCGACACCGGACACCCGACACCGGACATCCGACATGAGACATCAAATAACCATAAACTAAATTAGAAATTAAAAGTATTATGTTATCATCAAAAAACGAAGTTTTTTTTGAAAAGAAAATCCGCACTCGGCACTTTTTACTCGGCACTCGGCACTAAAATAACCAGCTAACCAAATCACCAAATCACCAGATAACCAGATAACCAAAATATTTACAAAATGAAAGAAATAGACATTAAACAATTGACGGAGAAAGAAATAGAACAAATGGGCATTAAAAACTGGCCGGTTTGGACCAAAGAACCATCGGTTTTTGACTGGGAATATGATATGACCGAGCAATGTTATATCCTGGAAGGGGAATTTGAAGTCAAGACCGCTCAAAATACTTATCATATCAAAGCAGGTGATTTTGTAACATTTCCTAAAGGATTAAAATGCACTTGGCACATTATTAAACCGGTCAGAAAACATTATAATTTTATTTAGTAAAGTATGCTTAAACAAGGTTTATATCAGAAATTACAACAAAAACTTACACCGCAGCAGATTCAATTGATGAAATTGATTCAATTGCCGACGGTTGAGTTTGAACAACGTATCAAGCAGGAAATAGAAGAAAATCCGGCGTTGGAGGAGGGCAAAGAAGAACCGGAAGATGATTTGCTCAATATACAGGAAGAGTTTGAAGACGATGCCGAAGTAATTGAAGCACCGGACATCAATATCGATGAATATTTGAGTGATGATGAGATTCCGGATTACCGTTTACGCACTAATAATTATTCGCCTGATGATGAAGAAAAAAAAGTGCCTTATGCCCAAGGTGAAAGTTTTACTCAATATCTTAACTCTCAATTAAGCGCTTTTCCCCTAAATGAAAAGGAACGGAAGATAGCCGAATTTTTAGTCGGAAGTATCAATGACAACGGTTATTTACGACGAGATATTATTGAAATTGTCGACGATTTGGCTTTTACACACAATATAATGACTACGGAAGAAGAAGTGGAAAAAATTTTACGTTTGGTTCAAGAATTGGATCCTCCGGGTGTCGGGGCGCGCAATCTGAAAGAGACATTATTGATACAATTACGAAGAAAAAAACCGACACAGGTCCGTGAACTGGCCATTAAAATTTTAGAAAAAGGTTTTGATTATTTTATCAATAAAAAATATAAAAAATTAATGGCAAAATTTGAGATAACCGAAGAACTACTCAAAGAAGCCATTGATGAAATTACAAAATTGAACCCTAAACCGGGCAATGCTTTCAATTCTACCGGTAATTTTGTGGAACATGTTATTCCCGATTTTATTATCAATGTAATTGATGATGAATTGGAGGTTAGTTTGAATGCCAAAAATGCACCGGTATTACGTGTTTCTCCGGCATATACCGAAATGCTCAAAGGTTATAAAGAAAATAAAGACAAAAGTCAGAAGGATGCCGTTATGTTTATCAAACAAAAGCTTGATTCGGCCAAATGGTTTATCGATGCCGTTAACCAACGTCGTGAAACATTACTGCGTACAATTCAAGCCATAGCCGAGCATCAAAAAGAATATTTTTTAACCGGTGACGAACGGAAAATCAAACCGATGATTTTGAAAGACATAGCTGAAAAAATAGGTATGGATATTTCTACCGTATCGCGGGTTGCCAATAGCAAATATGTTCAAACACCTTACGGGGTTAAATTGTTAAAAGAATTTTTTTCCGAATCTATGAAAGATGCAAAGGGTGAAGATGTATCGACTATTAAGATAAAAGATATTCTTAAATCGGTTGTGGAACAAGAAGATAAGCGCAAGCCGTTAACCGATGAACAATTGGCAAAAGCTTTAAGAGAACAAGGTTTTCCTATTGCCCGTCGTACAGTTGCCAAATACCGTGAACAACTCGGTATTCCGGTAGCCCGTTTGCGTAAAGAAATTTGATGATGCAAAGGCTATTACATACAATTTTGCGAGCCGGAGCATTTTTAATTTCTTTGATTTTTCATCCTGTTTTTATTCCGGTCTATACGGTTTGGTTGTATTTTCATTTAACATCACGTTTTTTCTTGCCTGCCAATCGTCATTTTTTGATTCTGTATTTGACGATTGTTTCAATCATTATTCCATTATTGTTTTTTGGTGTTATTTTACGGGCAAAAGGCATATCCGGTTATTGCTTGCAGCATCCCCGTGAGCGTTTGTTATTTTCGGTAATAATACTTGTGGTGTACACCATCATTTTTTCAAAAATCATTAAATACCATCAATTTATCGAATTATACCCGTTTTTTTTCGGAATAATTTTATCGGTATTAACTTTGGCTTTGTTTAATTATTTTTATAAAAAACCGAGTATTCATACGTTGGCTCTAACCGGTTCCATAGTTTTTTTTATTATTTGGAGTTATTATTCGCAACTTAATATTCTTAATTACTTATCCATTATGATAATAATTGCGACTTTGGTAATAGCCGCCCGTGTATATTCGGGTGCCCATGATTTTAAAGAAATTGTTCAAGGAATTGCTATCGGTATTTTAATGCAATTGGCAGGTTTTTATTTGACTTGGTTGTTTTTTTAATTTTTATTGTTTTCTTTTTTTAATTCCGCTTTGACTTTTTCTTGATAAAGGATGGCTGATTTGCGGGCGGCATCGCTGATTTTGTCCATTAGTACATATATGGTATTTAAAGCGGTTCCTTCTTTGAGATTTTTGGTCCCGGATTTAACCATTTGCCAATCGGCTTGGATGGATTTTAAATTTTGTGCAATATCAATTGTGTTTTCTCCGGAATAAAATGTTTTGTTCAAATCCTTTTGAAAATCATTGACGCAACGGTCTATTTCATGACCTATTGTTTGATCTTTAATACCCGAAATTTTAAGGGCATACAAAAAAGCCAATTGTTGTGCCAGCAATTCCATGTTATTGGCGGCTTTTTGATATTCCAAAGTCGTAATATTACCGGAATTATTAATCGTTTCAATCAAATCATTGGCTGTTTGTATAAAGGATTTTAAGCTTTTTAACAAGCCACGCATCTTCTCTTTTTTGGGTTTTTGAATAGCCAAAACTCTTAATTTTTCCCATTTATGAGCTAATTTTTTTACTTGATCTTCTATTTCGGAATGATCCTGAGCATAAGATTCCAGGCGAAGCAAACTGAATTCCCCGTTTGACAAATTTTCATCGTTTTCCTCTGAAACATAATTGACTTTCAAACCTCTGTAAAGATAATCTTTTACAATTTTTACGGCGGCTGTGCGTATATCAACCGCACTTTGCAAGGCGTCGCTCACGTCTAATACTTCGCCGTATTGTGCATTGGTTGATAGCCAAAATAAAACAGGTATGATAAGTAATATTATTTTTTTCATTGGTTAATGGTTTGAATTAGATAATTAAAGAGTTTAAAATTCTTTTTTCCGAAAGTATTGCTGTAAGCATACATCATTTTCGGATTGAAATTTTCTTTTTGTAATAAAATTTTAATGGATTCCAATATGGCTTTTAAGTCATCTATCAAAGATTTGGCTTTTGGATTTAAAGCTTTGAATTTTCCTATTTTTTTTAAGTTCTTTTTATAACTAATCATATCTACATCAAAATAATTTATGGCATCCGGGAAGTTTAGCCCTTTTTGTAATACGTAAACTATCGCAATAGCATCGGTTTTTTTACTGTTTTCAATGGCTAATTTAGCTAATTCGATTGGTTTTTTATTGGTTGAATAACCTGGATGTTTATCTAAAATATCACTGTTTAATTGATGAATGAATTTATGTAATTTCTTGGTTTTGACAATTAATGATTGATAGTTGTCTTTTTCAAAATTTGTAATATTGAGCCGGTAAATATTCCAAAAATTTTGGAGTTTTAAAAAATCCTGTTGTATTTTGTGATGCTCAGGCAAATGTAAAACGATATAAGATAGATTGTTGTCAAATAACGCAATCCCTTTATCCATATCAGCCATTGTTTTCTTTTTGAAAGTATTGGTTTTTATAAATACAAAATTTCTAAAAAACCTGTAAGACAACATTTCGTTTTGCAATAATTTTTCGCTTAATTCTTTAATAGGATTATCCGGAATTTGAGAAAAAGCAGGGACAGATAAAAAATTGATGGCAAATATTAATATGATGATTTTAAAAGGTTTCATAAATAATTTTTTTGAGGATTAAAAATCTTTTTTCCACTGTTCAACGTAAGCGTTTTTAATATTTTTCAACTTAAAATCCATAGACATAACCAAGCTCAATACCGTTTTTGGATTTTTTGAAATTTTACTGAGTAGATTGGCTTTTAAAAAATTCCAATCGACTATGATATCGGCAAAATTTTCGCCGGCTATTGCATCATTTAAAAAGATATTACTTTTAGATTTAATAAACTCGTTAACGCTGGCAATGTTTTTTTGATATTCGTGCTGAAAACTCTTACTTAGCCCCAGGTAATTGGCATAATAGCTCAAATTAATTTTTTGGATCAGACGCCGTAAATTTTGAATATCATTATATTTATTCAGGTTTTTGTCAGGTAAATCATATTTTTCACGCATTTTTTCAACCAAATCTGAAATAAGTCTGTCAAATGTGTTGACTTCAAAAAATAAATTATTAAAATCGCCGGGTGAAAGTGTTTGAGTGAGCTTTTTGCTGAGTTTGTACCAAACTTCTTTGATTTCTTTTAGTTTGGCTACTATTTGTTCATTTTCTTCATTCAAATCTATATTACTCAGATTTTCGGAAATGATGGCCATAGTATAATCCAGTTCTTTTCCGGCTTGTTCTTTTTTAAGATTGTTTATCAGATACAATTTATCTTTGGCAGCCATTTGAATATAAACTTGAATATCCACGGCATTATCATACAAAATCATTTTAGGCAAGTCATCTTCAAACTGGGCTTGTAATATTAAAGGATATAACAAACCAAATAAGATATAGTATATTTTATTCATATTTTGTATTGTTAGTTCTCTTGTGTACTTGCAAAGTTACTTAAATTTTTATATAAAAAATATATCAATGTCATTTTATCAACAAAATACCAAAATTCGATGTCTTATGATGATTATTTTTGTAGAACCAGGTTAAATATTAATGTTATTTTTGTATTTTCCGAACAAATAATTTCAGAATTCAACATTGAATGCAGATATTTGCTTAGAAAGTTTTTAATTTAGATTTTAA
>JALWFE010000131.1 GCA_027039975.1 Flavobacteriales bacterium | reverse complement strand
TTTAATGATAAAATTACAAAAAATTATTGTTATAATAATATATTAGCCTAAAAAAATAAAAAACACTAAAAAAAACTCCGGTATAATTGCATTATCCGGAGTTTTTTTGAGGCTTGTAATATTTTATAAAATATTCTAAAAATCCAACTGCAATCTGAACAAATGACCTTTCAAATTGCCTAATGCCGTATTTTTATCATCGGTTATGACATAATTATACATAAAACGGACATGTGAGGTCAAATACCAATTCAATCCGAAAGTCAGATTATTGACTTCTTCCGGATTGCCGGGATTGGCGGCCACTACATCGCCGGACATTTGCATTTTGGAAAAACGGGCTAATAGTTCGATAGCACCCCAGCCACCGTGTTCGATATCGTTTTGCGGTTTGATACGGCTGAAAGCACCGTGTTTGTACGGACGGTGTTCGCCGGTCAAAAGGTAACTTCCCATAACATAAAAACTGTTGACATCGTAATTTTTATTGATATCGTTTGTTACCGTTAAAGTTTTGTATTCCGTTTGCACGGTAAAGGAGCGGTAACCTGCGGCAAATTCAAAACCCAAAGTTTGTCTGTTATCCCCGCCGGGGAAAACGTAATGGTATTTGCTCCCCATGTGATTTTCCGGTCTGAATTTCAAATCTTTATACGGACGGTTGGCAAAATTGACCCCTAAATGCACCAAAGTATGGTTATCTTTGTTAAAAACAGGTAAAACGCCCATACGGGCAGAAAAATTTTCACCTACTTCGAGGTTGGCATCCTTGAAGCCTTGCCCGGCACTACCGTTATTGGTCATAGCCATTTGCAAAAAAGCTTTTCCGTTTAACAGATTAAAATTGTCGTAATGCAACCCGCTACCGTTACGGCCGTTTTGCATAGCTGTCAGCATAGCTCTTTCAAAAAACGGAATGTATTTACTACTGGTAACCATATCTAAACCGGTAGGTTCGGGTTTACTACCGGCATAAAAATTCCCCAGTTTTTTGTTGACATACTTGATATACAAATCTTTGAAAGTAGGTGCGGCGTGTGCATATCCCAATTCCACTTTGTATTTAAAATGTGATGATAAAGAACCGGATGCCGACAGATAAACGCGTCTGAATTCGTTACCGTTAAACCAATCCGTTGCGTTGTCTCTTTTTAAAAATTCATAATCAAATTGGATACGCCCGTTAACTTTAATACTTTTTTCCTGTGCTGTCATTTTTGAAAAAAATAAAACAAAAATGAACGCTAAACTTAATTGGTATTTCATAATCTTATTTTTTATTAATATGTTTCAAAAATACAAGAAAAACAACAACTGGAAATTAACAAAGGTCATTTTTTTGATAAAAATCATAAAATTGTATTTTTTTAATTTTTGAGAAAATTACGGTTCATCCTCAAATTTCAACAATCCGGTAATAAAAAATTGCCAGACCTTAATTTCTGTCACATCTTTGTGGTGGATTAATCATAAAAAATAAACCACTATGAAAACAAAAAAAATTATCAAAACCACCATTGTAGTAGCTTTTATAGTGTTCTTAATAAATCTGATATTAGGAAACAATCATGCTTCATACAAATATTTTCATTATTATTTGATTTATTCGGTAGCTTTTGCCTCAGGTAATTACACCTATTTTTATTTCATCGGAAAATATTTGAGCTGGGAAAAACATCCGCAAAGAACATTAATAATCAGTATTTTAGGTTCCATACCGGTTAATGCGGGAATTTACTTTTTTCTGAACTGGTTTTTTAAAGTTATCATCAACAAGCAAGATTTCAGCGTGTTAATTGTTCAATTTGACCTGATAGAATACCTCGTAGTTGTGATGTTTGCTTTAATTGTTTCGTTATTTATTATGATTGGTTACTTTTTTAAAGAGATTGAAGCGGCTAAACTCAGAGCCGAGCAATTGAAAACCCAAAACGAACGGATGCGTTTTGAAAGTTTGAAATCACAATTAGACCCGCATTTTTTGTTTAACAATTTGAATGTTTTAGCCTCTTTGATAGGTGAAAATCCCGTAAAAGCCGAAGAATTCACCTTAAAACTTGCCGGTATTTACCAATATGTTTTGTCGCAAAAGGACAAAAAACTGGTTTCTTTAAGGGATGAAATCGATTTTGCCCGGCAATATCTCGAATTACTCAAAATGCGTTTTGAAGACGGATTGCATTACACATTACCGGACAATATTCCACAAGGCAAAATACCTCCTTTATCTTTGCAGTTGCTATTGGAAAATGCTGTTAAACACAATAAAATTTCCGTTGAAACGCCATTGACTATCGATATTTATGTAGAAGATGATAAATTGGTTGTAAAAAACAATCTAAATCCAAAGCCCGTAAAACCGGAATCAGTAAAAACCGGCTTAAAAAATATGGCTGAACGTTATAAATTATTAAATTCACAGGTTGAAATTGTAAAAAATACCGGTAGTTTTACAGTTAAAATCCCCGTTTTCAAATAATGTTTAGAGTTATCATCATAGAAGACGAAAAACCTGCCGCCCGCCGTTTGCAACGGATGTTAGCCAAGGAAGGCATTGAAGCCGGGACTTTGCTACACAGCGTTGCAGGGGCGGTGGCGTGGTTTAAGCGAAATCCGGCTCCCGATCTGATATTTGCCGATATTCAACTCTCCGACGGCTTGTGTTTTGAGATTTTTGAACAAGTGCCGGTTCAAAGTGCCGTCATTTTTACCACCGCTTACGACCGGTATGCCATTCGTGCTTTTAAACTCAACAGTATTGACTACCTGCTCAAACCGGTCAAACAAGAAGATTTGCGTTTTGCCTTGAATAAATTTCGCAACACAATCGACAAAAACGTTGACATTCAACAATTAATCGGTAAATTAAATGCCGGCAGTAACTTTAAAAAACGCTTTGGTGTACAGTATGGTGCGCATTTGCAAAGTATTCCTGTTGAAGAGATTGCTTATTTTTACAGCCAAAATAAAACCACGTGGCTGGTAACGGATACCGGTGAAGAATTTATATATGACCAACCGCTGGAAATCTTGGAAAAACAGCTTTACCCGGATGATTTTTTCCGTATCAACCGGCAATTTATCCTGTCGGTAAAAGCAATAAAAGATATTGTTCAATATACCAATAGCCGTTTGAAAATCATCTTGCAACCGGAAACCCGTATAGATGTGATTGTCGCCCGCGAAAGGGTTAAGGATTTTAAAAAGTGGTTGGGGATATATTAGTTGAAAGTTTGTAATGTTTATAAAGTTTATAATGTTTTTGTTTTGGTTGGAAATTTATCATAAAACAATATGTTAATAAATATCAATAAATGAAGAATTTTATGAACCGAAATCAATTTTTCATTATTTCAATATTGATTAAATTTGCAATAGATTAAATTATCTAATTATGTCTTGCAAACATTTAAACGTCAAAGTGACCGGCAAAGTACAGGGTGTTTGGTTTAGAAAATACACACAAGACAAAGCCTTGTCGTTACATTTGAAAGGTTTTGTACGCAACGAACCCGATGGCAGTGTTTATGTTGAAGTGGAGAGCAGTGATGAAACCGCTCTTAATGAATTTGTGCAATGGTTGTACCAAGGTTCGCCTATGTCAAAGGTTGAAAAAGTTCACATTCTGGATGAAACATCGTGCCGGGGTTTTGATGATTTTGTGATACGGCGGTAAAGCCGTAAAAGCCACAAATGCACGAATAGTAACTAAATTATATTTTGATTACTTTATTTGGTATCATTATCAAGTATCTTTGGCGTTTTTTTTAGTTTATTTCCGTTTAGACGAACGACCGTTCGTCTAAACAGAATGTTTTTTTATTGTTTATGTTACAAAGATGTCTCACCAACGGTAATCAATGGATTTTTTTTGATTCGATATCAGCTCCGTAAGAGTGTCCCGTCAGTAATAAACAGGATTTATGAAAAAAAATTAGTCCCGTAAGGGTGATACTGAAACATAGTCATCGGGAGATTCCACAATGGAGCAGTGAAGTGTGTCGGACACACGGTCAATTCGATGCAATTTGCACATACTTTGCAAAATCATTCAGCGAGCTTCAATATTTGGCTTTGGCTTTTAATTTGTCAAAAGCTGATTTTTGTTTTTGTTTAGGCCAGACATTGTTGGACATATCTATATCGGCGGTAAGGTTTTCGGGGTCCAATTCTATTTTAACGATTTCTTTGTCAGACGGTATCATTTTACTGACTTTTTTATCGTTAAAACGCCATATTTTGGCGGGATAAATCACTTGTTCGGTTGTACCGTCTTTGTAAGTCAATTTTAACACAATAGGCATCACCAACTCGCCATGTTGTTCAAACTCAACGCGATAGAAATATTTAGGCATTTTCAAGCGTTTGATTTCTTCTTTGGTAAAATTTTCATTTAAAAACTGCTTCAAATTAACAGCTCTTTGCAAGAAAGATTTTTTGGATTTCATATCCGGTGTAAAATCGGGGCTGTCTTCGGTAATCAAGGAAACATAAGGCGGAAAATCCTCTACTTTCATACCATAACTTTTTGCCATGTTTTTGATGCGTTCGGTGGGTTTGTCGGTGACGTAAAATTTACTGACTTTGGCAATAGCCATTTCGTTGACTCTTGTGGTAAAGAACCAGCCGCGCCAAAACCAATCCAAATCAACCGCTGAAGCATCTTCCATTGTGCGGAAAAAGTCTGCCGGTTCGGGATGTTTAAATTTCCAACGGTTGGCATAAGTTTTAAAAGCTTTATCGAAAAGTTCGTGCCCTAAAATAACTTCACGAAGCATATACAATCCGGCGGCGGCTTTGCTGTATGCCGTCATGCTGCGGTTGTACATCAAATCGGAATTGTTCATAATGGGGTTCATCTTGCTTTGGTCACCTTTCATAAAGGGTACCACTTGTTTGGGTAAACCTCTCGAATACAGTTTGAAACCTAATTTTTTTTCATAAGCTTGTTCGGCCAGCAGTTCGGTAAAGGTGTTCAGGCCTTCATCCATCCACATCCATTGTCTTTCGTCGGAATTGACCACCATGGGGAACCAATTGTGTCCGACTTCGTGCGTGATGACTTTAATCATACCATTGCGGAGGCGGTCGCTGTATTGTCCGTTTTCATCCGGGCGTCCGTAGTTCCAGCAAATCATCGGGTATTCCATACCTTGACGGAACGCATTGACCGAAATAGCTTTGTGATAGGGGTAATCAAACAAGCGTTTGGAATATTCGGTCAAAGTATTGGCAACCGTGCGGGTCGAATATTTTTCCCAAAGCGGTTGGGCTTCTTTCGGATACATGGAAATTGCCATAACGGTTTTGCTTTTTAATTTGACCGCCATCATATCGTAGATAAATTTTCTAGACGATGCAAAAGCAAAATCCCTGACATTTTCGGCTTTAAACCGCCAGGTTTTGGTTTTGTTTGTATGTGATTTTTCATTTTTACGGGCTTCGTCTTCGGTAACTATCATCACCGGTTTGTCATAAGTTTTTTGAGCTTTCAGGTACCGTTTATATTGTTTTTTACTCATGACTTCCTTGCGGTTGGTCAGAACACCGGTTCCGTCGAGAATATGGTCGGCCGGAGCGGTAATATTGACGTTAAAATCACCGAAAGGCAAGGCAAATTCGCCGGTTTTGATAAATTGTAAATTTTGCCAGCCGTTGACATCGTCATAGACGGCCATACGCGGGTAAAATTGAGCAATGATGTATAAATTGTTACCGTCTTTTTTGAAATGTTCGTAGCCGGAACGTCCCCAATCCTCGGCAAAATTGTTGATATCATACCACCAATCTATTTTAAAGCTGACCGTTTTGCCGGCTTTGAGCGGCTGCGGCAAGTCGATGCGCATCATGGTATGGTTAATCGTGTAAGGTAAAGGATTGCCTTGTAAATCAACGACTTTTGTAATATGAAAACCGCCTTTATAACCTTCATTACTGTATTTTGAGATGAATTTTCCGGGGCGTAACATTACGTTGCTGCCGTCGTCGTTGATAAGATCGGAATATGAGTTGGGAGCGCGTCTGTTTTGGTCTAATTGTACCCATAAATATTCGAGGTCGTTGGGCGAATTATTGAAATATGTAATGGTTTCGCTACCTTCCAGACGAGGTTGTTTGGCATCGATAAGCCGGATATCCATATCGTAGTTGGCCCGGTTTTGAAAATAATCCGGTCCGGGTGCACCCGAAGCCGTCCTGTAACTGTTAGGAGTTGGTAATAAGTCGGTTATCTGACGGAATTTGCTGGTATTGTAGTGTCCTTTCGGAACTTTGGTTTCTTTTTTTTCTTGTGCTAAAAGGATGCTTGTAAATAAAAACAATAAAGAGAAAATTTTATATTTCATAAGTTCTGCAATTTATTTTAACGAGACAAAATTAAAATATTATTTTTTAAATATTTGACAGGGTGGTGCTAATTATTTGTTAAATAATTTTTTTTTTTTTAATTTAAAATTTTGTCCCGGTGCCAACTGTTAAAAAGAAATTTCTTGTGTTCATCTTTGGTGGTT
>JALWFE010000130.1 GCA_027039975.1 Flavobacteriales bacterium | reverse complement strand
GTGTCTTGTTTGGTCATGTAAAAGGGTCATTTACAGGTGCTTATAAGGATAAAAAAGGAAAGTTTGAACAAGCTAACGGGGGTACACTTTTTCTCGATGAAGTAGGGGACATGAGCTTATCGGCACAGGCCAAGGTACTACGTGCTTTACAAGAAAGTAGAATCAGTCGTGTAGGAAGTGATAAAGATATCAAAGTAGATGTACGGGTTATTGCTGCTACAAATAAAAATTTGAAAAAAGAAATTGCTGAAGGACGTTTTAGAGAAGATTTATATCACCGTTTGGCGGTTATTTTGATTGAAGTTCCCTCTTTGAATGAACGGCGTGAAGATATTCCGTTATTGATAGAACATTTTGCCAAAAAGATAGCCGGTGAGCAAGGGACAGTAGTTAAGAAATTCAGTGATAAAGCCGTCAAATTATTACAAGATTATGATTGGACGGGCAATATTAGAGAATTGCGTAACGTTGTTGAACGCTTAATTATTCTGGGCGGAAATGAAATTAGCGAAGATGACGTGAAAATGTATGCCAGCAAATAGGAAGCGTTTAGAAAACGCCTCCCTCACTATCCTTACAAATTTGATTTCAGTTAGCTATTACTTAATCCCATTGACCAACTTATCCGCTTTAGTTTGTGCATTCTTCATAATCAGATTAGCTTTATTTTGCGCTTTGGTTTCCAATTGATTGGCTTTTTCATCTGCTTTTTTTACTAAATTTTTACCCAAACTTTCAGCAGCCATTTTTTTAATAGGATCGTTCCCGGCTTTTTTTATTAATTCGTCTTTTTGCTTTCTGGCTTCTGCGCGAATTTTATCGGCGGCTTTTTTAGCTTCTGCTTTTATTTTGTCAGCTTGCGCTCGTGCTTGTGCCAATATTTTGTCAGCTTGCTTGCGGGCTTCTGCTTGCGCTTTCTCTTTAGCATCATCTACGGCTTCTTCAACTTTTTGTGTAACTGCTTCTTTAACAACTTCTTGTGCAGATTGTCCTTTGGTGCCTGCTATCACCGGTACGATTTTGGGACTCAAAAAATCACCGGTAATCTTAAACTTCATTTTGATAATATCTGACATGGACAAATTCAGCCCCATAGCGTTGGCTTTACCAATCAAATTGCTAACAATTTCATTGGCTTTGCTGCCTAACATGTCACGCGGGATATCCATATTTAGTACAAAATTGATTTTTTTGTCAGCACTGATAGACCCTTCAAGACCTGATGAAATATCATTGAGCTTAAAGTTGAAAGGTTTGATATGCATCGTTCCGTGTTCTACTTCAAATTGTGCTTTAACCTTATCTATCTTAGGATTGTCAAGTGCGTTAATTTTTAGCATTTTACCAATGTTTTTAATCACATCTATACCACTGACATTGATAGTATTAGTTTTGAAAATACCGGCAGCACCCAAAGTTTTGAAGTCCGGATTCATCTTATTGTCCAAGTCAACAGCCATCTGAAAATCTGTGAACAAATCGCCATTTATCTTTTGCAAAGCCGGTGTGTAGTTTTGTAACATACTGACTTTGCTGGCTGTTTGATTGATAGCTACTTGTTCCATTTTGACACTCATAGCGGTTTTGGCAACATCACTCGATGTGTCATAAGAACCATTAAGTTTGATATTACCTCCGAAAGCTTTAGCCAAAACAGTCTGCAATCCGGCTTTTTGGTCTTTTACAACAATGGTTCCTTTCAGGTCGTTTAGGTCCATATCTTTATAGCGGACTTTGTCTGCCGATGCATTGAAAATAATGTCCAAATTCTTTGGTATCTTTATCAAGCTGTCTTGTGATTTTTCAGTAGTAGAGCTGTCTTCCTCATCCGTCATGAATTCATTCAGATTGATATAGTTGGAATGCATGTTAAAGTTCGCTTTCAAGACTTGATTTTTCTTCAAAAAATATGTGATATAGTTGGTGACCTTTCCGTTAATATCAAAATCACTGTCACCAACTTTTGAACTAAATTGTTGAACTTCAAGAGCTTGAGGAGTGATGTTAACCTTGGCTTTACTGATGTTAACGGCATAAGCTGAAGAATCGGAAGCGTATTCCATACCGGACAAATCAAAATGTCCGGCAGCATCAAATTTGTTAAATTCTTGTTTCTCAATCGCAG
>JALWFE010000129.1 GCA_027039975.1 Flavobacteriales bacterium | reverse complement strand
AATTATACCAAAAATCGTCGAAAAAATTTTCGTAAAATTTTCGCAAAACATCTGCGTAAAGATTAGTTTTCTTGCGGGCGCTTTTTACGTTCTGCACAACGTATGAATATACTCCACAAAATTAACTATATTTTTTCTATATCACAAAAAAAGTTACGTTTATATTCCAAAAAATGGTTGTGTATGCGGAACTTTTTTAGATACCTTAATTGCTCCATAATAATCAAAGTATATCATCTATCGGATTTTTAAATTTATGAAAAGCATTTTCCGAAACATGCGTATAAATCTCTGTTGTTTTCGAACTACTGTGTCCTAACCATTGTTGTATATAACGTAAATCTGTTCCTTGTTCCAAATGATGCGTCGCAAAACTGTGTCGTAACATATGTGGTGTGACGTTTTTTTGAATACCGGCTTGTTTCGCATATTTTTTTATCAATTTTAAAATACTACTCGCTGAATATTGCTTTTTGTTTTGACCGTTAAACAAATATACCTCCGGTTTATACTCTTTGTAATACTCCCGCAATAAGGGCAACAAACTGGCTGACAGCTGAACATAACGGTCTTTCTTGCCTTTGGCCCCTCTGACTTTCAATAACATACGTGACGAATCGATATCCGTAATATGCAAATTGATAATCTCACTCCTCCGCAATCCGCAAGAATACAATAACGCTAATATGGCTTTATGTTTTTTGTTTTTAGCTTTGTCCAAAATCCGTTTGACCTCCTCTTTACTCAATACATTCGGCAATTTCTTTTCTTTACGGGGTCTTTCAATATCATAATATGTCTTCGGTCGTCCCAAAACTTTTTCGTAATAAAATTTAATGGCATTGATACGTTGATTTTGTTGGCTGATGGAAATCCGTTTCTCTTTGATGAGTTTCAAAATATAAGCATTAATCTCCTCTTTACTGATATCATCAATGTTTTTGTCATGAAAATGTGCAATGAAATCACGGAAGTAACTCAAATATATTTTAATAGTATTGTCACTATATCTTTTTTGATACAACAATTTTTTATAAGAAGCCGGAACTTGTACTTCCGGTTGTTTCGGTCGAAAATTTTTTGTTTTGTTTTCCAAAACAGAAACACTATGGTCAAGTGTGTAAGGGATTGACAATGATTTAATGGCCGTCAAACTTTTTTTGGTAAAAGGCAAATACCAACATCTGTTAGTCCTACTGAAACGGATACCATCTAAGGTTTTTATACGGGAAACCAATTCAGCATCGTAATCAAAATAAATGCCGATATGATGCGCTCCGCGATGATAGAGTTTTTTTAATTTGATATGTTGTCCGGCAGGCATAAAATGAATTTATTTCAAATATAAGAAAAAAATAACACCGGACAAAATGCGCACTTTCATCAACTCATCAACTCATCAACTCATCTTTCCTCAATTCCTCACTTCCTCATTTCCTCAATTCCTCATTTCCTCAATTCCTCAATTCATCAATTCCTCAATTCCTCAATTCCTCATTTCCTCAATTCCTCACTTCCTCAATTCCTCATTTCCTCAATTCCTCAATTCCTCAATTCCTCAATTCATCAACTACCAACCAACACCTCACCGTCTTTGACCAATAGCGTATGCTTGGTGATTTCTTCCTCCATATCAAAATGGAAATGCTCATTGTCAGCCATAAAAGTGATAAAATTATACAAATTTTTGGCATATAGTTCACTGGCATTGGTAGCGAGTGTCGAAGGCAAATTGGTTTGTCCGATTATGGTAACACCGTATTTTTCAACAATTTTATCCGGTTCGCTCAATTCGACATTGCCACCTTTTTCAACAGCCATATCCACGATAACGGCACCGCGTTTCATTTGTTTGATTTGGTCTTCTTTAATCAAAACCGGTGCTTTGGCGCCTTGAACCAAAGCAGTGGTAACGACCAAATCGGCATCAAACAACGACTTGTTTACAGCTTCCTTTTGTTTTTGCAAAAATTCCTCACTTTGTTCTTTGGCATATCCACCTTCGGATATATCGTCTGTTTCGGCTTCAACGCTGATAAATTTAGCTCCCAAACTTTCTGCTTGTTCTTTGGTTTCGGGACGCACATCGGTGGCTTCAACCACAGCACCCAACCGCTTGGCAGTGGCAATAGCTTGCAAACCGGCAACACCGACGCCGTAAATCAAAACTTTGGCAGGCGTGATAGTTCCGGCCGCTGTCATCATCAAAGGAAATATTTTAGTCATATAGTCGGCTCCGAGAATGACAGCTTTATAACCGGCCAAATTACTTTGAGACGATAAAACATCCATATTTTGCGCCCTCGAAATACGCGGTATAGCATCCATCGAAAACAAACTGACACCTTTTTTGGCAATTTTTTGAACCAACTCCGGTTGCAAACGGTGGTAAACCATCGAAATAACCACTTGCCCGGCTTTTAATTTAGCTATCTCACTGTCATCTAACGGATTAATTTTGACAATAACATCCGAATCGTGAAAAATCTCATCTTTTGATACCACTTTGGCGCCGGCATCTTTATATGATGCATCATCGTAAGCCGAAGCTAATCCGGCATCTTTTTCAACTAAAATTTCAAAACCTTTATTGATAAAATCTTTGGCAATTTTCGGCGTAATAGCTACACGTTTTTCATTTTTGCGGGTTTCTTTAAGGACACCTATTTTCATATTTGATAGTTTTTTTGACTTGTAAATAATGTTACACAAATATAAACAATCTGCTGAAAAGTAACAACAAACTTATACATTTTTTATGCAATATTTAAAACCGCTTGACATTTCAATTTTATTATTTTCTATCAGTTTGTCCAGATAGGGTGTGATATCCGTATTAAAATTTCGTTGAATTTCATCTTTTCTCAAACATCTTTCTTGAAGCATCGACAAAATTTTTTGAAGAACTTCTTGCTCTGTCATGGAATGTTGCCGGGATAAACAGATATCGCATATACCACATTCTTTAACATCATCTTCGCCAAAATATCCGGCTAAAAAAACACTGCGGCATTTATTCCGGTTTTTAATATAAGCCAAAACCTGTTTGAGTTGGGATTTTTTCAATCTTAGACGCCGTCCGATTTTTTTACTGTGATATAAAAATAAATTGTCGTTATAAGCTTCGAGAAAATGGATTAAAAAAATATCTCCGGCAGGTTGATAATCAATAATTTGTTTTTTTTGTAATTCTTTTAAATAATTTTCGATTTGAACAGGTTCCAAGCCTGTTTTTTCAGCAATTTTTTTGAGATTTATTTTAGTATCCAAATAAAAAATATCGGTATAACTTCTGACAAAAAAATCGAGAATTTGATAGCCTTTACGTTTGTTTTTGATGTATGACCGGATTTCAAACGGACTTACGGTAATTTTAACAGTTGGAAAAAATTTACGGGTTTGTGTGGTTTTGATGATTTCTTCCGCTTCCAGTATTTGTAATACATTCAATGTTTTAATAATATCCAGTTGAAAACGTTTGCAAAAACCGGTAAAATTCAGATTAAATTCCAAATCTTTTCCTTCATTTTTTGCAATATAAAAATGATTGTATAGATTATGGTATACTTTTTTAACAAAATCGAGTTCCGGAATTAAACTTAGGTAATTTTGTTCAAAATTATCCAAATCATTATTGTCGATGAATATTATGGCTTCCGAAAGTTTGCCGTCCCGTCCTGCACGCCCGGATTCTTGCACGTAATTTTCCAACGATGCCGGCAAATCCAGATGTAAGACTTGTCTTACATCCGGCTTGTCTATGCCCATCCCGAAAGCAGTTGTGGCAAACATAATTCGGGTTTTGTTTTGTAGCCAGTTGTTCAGTGCCGCTTGTTTTTCATCATAAGACATACCACCGTGAAAAAAAGCCGTTTTAAAGCCTTGTTGAGCTACATACCGGGCATATTGGTATGTTTTTTTGCGGGTTTTGACATAAACAATGGCTGTTTGATCCTTTTTCAAATGTTGAATCAGGGCATTAATTTTTTGTCCCGAATGATAAACTTTATAGGCAATGTTTGGTCTTACAACAGAGATCCGGTAAATAACGGGATTGACCAGTTCCAAATAAGTAGCGATATCATTGACAACTATTTTTTTGGCAGTGGCTGTCAAAGCCAACACCGGCACACCGGGTAATATTTCACGTAATTGATGGATTTTGGTATAAGATGGTCTGAAATCGTGTCCCCATTCCGAAATACAATGTGCTTCATCAACCGTAATCAATTTTACGGGCATCCGAGCCAAGCGTTTTTTGACATAATCGTTTTGTAAGCGTTCGGGCGATAAAAAAAGAAATTTGCCGCCTCCGAATTGAGCGTTATCAAAAAGACGTTCCAATTCTTTGAAATTTAGTTGTCCTGTAAGCGCAATAGATTTGATACCACGCCGGTTCAGGTTTGTTACTTGATCTTCGATTAAGGCAATGAGTGGTGAAATGACAACCGTAATACCGTCCAACAATAGACCGGCTACTTGATAAATGACGGATTTGCCGCTACCGGTTGGTAAAATACCGATAACATCCTTGCCGGTAATCACATCTTTTATAATTTCTTCTTGTGGATACCGGAAACTGTCATACCCCCAATAACGTTGTAATATGTCTATGGGTTTGGTCAATTACGAATATTTTCGGATACTGTCCAATATATAATCAACCCGTTTTTCCACCGTTCCGAAGGGAACGAAAATTAAAAAATATCCCAGCTCTTTGTAATAGTTAACCAATTTGTTATGAATAAGTTGTGCTTGATTAAAACTTTCGTAACGTTCGGCGTCATTAGTGTAAATTTCTTCCCAAGGCGGCATAATAAAAACCAACCGGTCGTAAGGATGTTCGCGGGTAATTTTTTCAAATTTATCCGGCACAGGTTGTTTAATATACCGTAGGTAAGCATTGACATCGGGGATACCCCGATCAAAAAATACAAGCGGTTGGTCTGTTTGGTCGGCTTCGTAATATTGTTTGAGCCGGCCTTCGATGAGTTTACGGCTGAATAGCAATGGGTCGGCTAAAAACAATTGTTCGATACCTTCTTGTTGTGCTTTTTTGATAATCTCGCGCGATACCTCGTCAAAACAAGCAAATTGCCTGTTTTTCAATTCTTTAATAACAGTAGATTTGCCGGTGCTAGGCCCGCCGGTGATAACAATTTTTCTTGATTTCAAAACGTTTTAATTGTTTATTTAAGATAAACAAAGATAAATTTTTTTTTGATTTCAGATTATTATATAGCCACTAATTCACGAATGTTTTTTTAATTGCTTCGTTGTGTGTACCTTGACCCCTACGTAATATCTAAAAGATACTAAAAAACCTTGCTCTGCTCCGTTGCTGGTCCCCTGACCTCGACGGCATATTTTCGCCCGCTCCGTCGTGGGTCTCCCGACCCCGACGGAATATTTACCCGCTTTATCTTGTTTTACAATTTTTTCCGGGTCGTCCCTACGGGGCTTATGTTCTTTCGAAAATTCGGTTTGCTACTAACGGGTCGCCACCGACGTACGTCGGGGCTAATCTTAAAAAAAAATCCATTGAACCCCGAAGGTGACTATTCATTTCAGATTTCAGATTTGCGATTTTAGATTTTCGATTTGATTGAGCCCCGTTAGGGGCGTCCTGTTAGTAGGATATATAATGAAAAAACAACCATTTAGCCCCGTTAGGGGCGCCCTGTTAGTAGGATATATAATGAAAAAACAACCATTTAGCCCCGTTAGGGGCGCCCTGTTAGTAGGATATATAATGAAAAAACAACCATTTAGCCCCGTTAGGGGCGTCCTGTTAGTAGGATATATAATGAAAAAACAACCATTTAGCCCCGTTAGGGGCGTCCTGTTAGTAGGATATATAATGAAAAAATAACCATTTAGCCCCGTTAGGGGCGCCCTGTTAGTAGGATGTATAATGAAAAAACAACCATTTAGCCCCGTTAGGGGCGCCCTGTTAGTAGGATGTATAATGAAAAAACAACCATTTAGCCCCGTTAGGGGCGTCCTGTTAGTAGGATATATAATGAAAAAACAACCATTTAGCCCCGTTAGGGGCGCCCTGTTAGTAGAAATATCCAATTAAAAACCTTTGAACCTGGAAGGGGTGAAATGATTGTAGCAATAAATGGCAAGAAATACCGATAGAACCCCAAAGGGATGACATTATAATTTCATTCTCAAATTTACCTCGTAAAAACCTCTTTACCAAATGGTAAATTGTGATTTATATTCTTCGTAAAATTCTTTAAAAAATAAGCGTAACATTGTATAAGTCGGGACGGCAATAATCATACCCAGCACACCGGACAAAGCCCCTGCAATCATAATAACCAAAAATATTTCCAAGGGATGTGCTTTGACACTTTTGGAATATATTAGCGGTACATCGACAAAAGCATCCCAAATTTGCACGATGATATATCCGATGGTAATATTTCTGGCCAAATGGATTAACGCAGTACTATCCAAAACATTGAGTTGTGAAGTCATTGACAAACTGATGATAATAATCCAACCGACTACCGGACCGATATATGGTACCAAATTCATCAATGCCGAGATCAGGGCAATAAAAACAGCATTTTCAACGCCTAAAAAAGTTAATAAAATAGTATATAGAACAAAAATAATTGTTATTTGAATACTGATTCCGATAAAATAACGCGACAGTAAATCTTTGATTTTGGAAAAAACCGCTTTAAAACGTTCTTGGTCATCATCGGGAATAAGCCGGAACAGAAAATTGGCAGTTAATTGATTGTCTTTCAACATAAAAAATGAAATAAAACTCACGGCAAAAATTCCGACAATGATATTTCCCAAAATTTCAAAAATGGAATTAAACAAACCGGGTAGTATTTTTAAATTGATTTGTGCCAGAACATTGTGAAAGGTAAAATCGTCTAAAATGCCAATATTTTTTTGATGCAAATAAGTTTTGATATTTTCCAAAAGCAAATTCATTTTTTGTTGAAAGTTATCGATATCCAATGCCGATAAATTTTGAGCTTGTTGGACAATCATCGGCACCAATACGGCAAACAAAATACCGAAAATACTCAATATCAACAATAGGGTTAAAGCACTGGCCGGTGTATCGTTCAATTTGAATTTTGAGCTAAAAAACTTTTTTACGGGACGTCCTATCAGAGAGACTACCAAGGCAATCAAAATATAAATAATGACGATTTTTATTTTGTATAAAAACCATAAAAGCAATAAAACCGCCAAGAGTGAAAATATCGCTTTGACAATGCCTTTGGCAATGATATTTGAATTGATTGGTTGCATTTTTTTTAAAACAGTAGTTTTCGGGGCTTAAAACTTATCTTTTTGCAAAGATACGGAATTTATAAAGTAGAATTTTGTAAAATTTATTTTTCAAAAAAGAACTCTACCGGGTTTCTAGAAATCCAATGTATTGAGTTTATTGCTATTATTTGACCAGATGCCTGATAACCGTAGCCGCGGCAAATAAGCCGAATAATGCCGGCATATAGGAAACAGTGCCGTAATGTGATTTTTTAAATTCTTCATTATCAGTCATTTGCAAACTTTCTATGTTTTGTAATTCGGTAGAAAATACACATTTAACCCCTTTTTGAATGCCGTGTTTACGCAGGCGTTTACGGATAATACGGGCTAGAAAATCTTCCCGTGTTTTGGATATATCAGTCACTTTGACTTTTGAAGGGTCCGTTTTGCCACCGGCACCCATAGCCGATATAATTTTGATTTTTTGACGTTTGGCGGCCAAAATCAAATATATTTTAGGTGAAACACTGTCGATAGCATCGATAATATAATCAAACTTGTCAAGAGATACCAAATCTTGAAATTCCCCGGGTTTTATAAAGCGTGTAATAGTTTGTAATTTGATGCCGGGATTGATATCTTTTAATCTGTCTGCAATTACTTCGGTTTTAAAGCGTCCTATTGTAGAATGTAAAGCAGGTAATTGGCGGTTGATATTGGTGATATCCACTTTATCACCGTCCACCAAAGTCAGATGTCCGGTACCGTTGCGTGCCAAAAATTCACTGGCATACGAACCGACACCACCCAATCCTACAATTAAAATATGTGCCTGTTGTAACTTCCTGAGCCCTTCTTTTGTCAGTAATAATTCTGTCCGAGACTGCCACATATAAAATTTTAAATTTTAACCGAAATATCCTTCTTTTTGAACTAATTCTTTCACTCTTTTAAACAAGAATGATGAAAAAACAAAATCATTCAAATCTTTATTATCCGTAAAGAAAATATCAGATTTATCACCTTCCCATTGCTTATGACCGTTTTTTAGAAAAATAATTTTCTCCCCGATTTCCATTATAGAGTTCATATCGTGTGTATTGATAACGGTCGTAGTGTTGTAGCGCACAGTTAAATCGTGGATTAGGTTGTCTATCAAAATGGCGGTTTTCGGGTCGAGCCCCGAATTAGGTTCGTCACAAAAAAGATATTTCGGATATAAAACGATTGCCCTTGCTATGGCCACTCTTTTTTGTTGTCCGCCGGAAATTTCAGCAGGATATTTATCGTTGATACCTTCCAAATTGACTTGTTCTAAAACTTCATTAACCCTGTCTTTTTTTTCAGCCGGGGTCATCGTTGTAAACATCCGCATCGGAAATTTGATGTTTTCTTCAATTGTCATAGAATCAAATAAGGCATTACCTTGAAAAACAACACCTACTTCTTTACGGATTTGCCTTTGTTCTTTTAAAGATAATTGCTCCCAGATACGGCCATCGAATGAGATATAACCGTCATCGGGTTTTATCAATCCCAACATACTTTTTAAAAATACGGTTTTACCGGCACCGCTTTGTCCGATAATCATATTGGTTTTACCGGTTTCAAAGACGGCTGAAATACCTTTTAATACCTGTTTATTTCCGAACGATTTATATAAATTTTTGACTTCTATCATTTAACTTAATAACAACTGTGTTAAAATATAATTGAAAATGATAATATTGACACTTGTCCATATTACGGCTTGTGTGGCGGCACGTCCCACTTCGAGTGAACCGCCTTTGACATAATATCCGAAATAAGATGGTATGGTGGCTATAAAAAATGCAAAAACCAAAGTTTTGATTAAAGCGTAAGTAATATCAAAACTGTCAAATGTGTATCTGATACCTGTCAAATAATCATTTGATAAAACCATACCGGTCATATTGCCGACAACCCAACCGCCGAAAACACCGAGGAACATACTGATTACAATCAAAAAAGGATAAAAACTGACAGCGGCAACAACTTTTGGCAGAACAAGATAATTCAACGAATTAACGCCCATAACATCCAAAGCATCAATCTGTTCGGTAATTCGCATCGTACCGATTGTCGAGGCAATGTATGAGCCGACGATACCTGCTAAAATGATAGATATAAACGTCGGGGAAAATTCCAAAATGATAGACTTTAATGTAGCATATCCGATATACATTTTATCAATCAATGGATTATCCAAATTTCTTGCAGTTTGAATAGTAACAACACCACCGATAAAAAAGGAAATAAAACTTACCAAACCAATGGATTTAATGCCCAAATCTTCTACTTCTTTAAAGTAATTTTCCCAAAAAACTTTAGGTTTTTGCGGTTTCTTAAAGACCTGTTTGAGCATTAATGCATATTTCCCGATACTTTCCAAATACATTGAAATTTTTTTTAGCTAAAATAAAAATTTTTGTTTGATAAATGTAATAATATCACAAAATATCACAAAAAAAAGCTTGCCGAATTGACAAGCTTTATGATTATGAATTGTGACGTCCGGGTCGTTTATCTCTACGGGGCGGACGTGGTAATAACACTTTTCTTGACAATTTCATTTTGCCTCTGTCAAAGCCCAATAATTTAACTTTGACGGTATCTCCTTCTTTCAAAACATCGGTTACTTTGTTTATACGTTTCCAATCAATTTCTGAGATATGCAACAAACCTTCCGTACCGGGAGCAATTTCTACAAATGCACCGAAATCTTTAATTGCCACCACTTTACCTTCGTAAACTTCTCCAATTTCCGGCTCAAATGTAATTATAGCGATACGATCCAAGACTTTTTGGATATTGTCCATATCGGTTCCCATAATTTCAATAACGCCTTTGCCGTCAATTTCATCTATTACAATTGTTGTATCTGTTTCATCTTGAAGTTGTTGAATGTCTTTACCACCTTTACCGATAACAGCACCGATGTAATCTTTGGGAATTTCGATTTTGACCATTTTAGGGACAAATTCCTTAACATCGGGTCTGGGTTCGGAAATGGATTTATTCATTTCGTTCATAATATGCAAACGGCCTTCTTTTGCCTGATGTAAAGCTTTTTCAAGTATTTCCCGTTTTAAATCTTTGATTTTGATATCCATTTGGCAGGCGGTGATACCGTCTTTGGTGCCGGTTACTTTAAAATCCATATCACCCAAATGATCTTCGTCACCGAGAATATCGGACAAAACAGCATAATTTTTGGTATCTTCATCGTAAATCAATCCCATAGCAATACCCGATACCGGTTTTTTCATTTGAATACCGGCGTCCATAAGTGCCATAGATCCTGCACAAACAGTAGCCATGGATGATGAACCGTTGGATTCCAAAATGTCGGATACTACTCTGATGGTGTAAGGTGAATCTTCAGGGACCATTGGTTCCAAAGCACGTTGTGCCAAATGTCCGTGGCCTATTTCACGGCGTGAAGTTCCACGTATAGGACGGGCTTCTCCGGTTGAAAACGGCGGAAAATTGTAATGTAAATAAAATTTTTCTTCACTTCGCAATGTGGCACCGTCTATCAAATTTACTTCGCGTGAAGTTCCCAAGGTTACTGTTGCCAATGCTTGTGTTTCGCCACGTGTAAAAATAGCCGAACCGTGAACCGAAGGCAAATAATCGACCTCTGTCCAAATAGGTCTTATTTCATCGGTTTTACGGCCGTCCAAACGCAAGCCTTCATTTAAGATTAAATCACGAACGGCTTTTTTCATAACTTTATGAAAATAATTTTCTATTAATTTGCCTTTTTCTTCCAATGTTTCTTCGTCATAAGTCTCCAAAAGTTCATTTTTGACAGCTTCAAATTTTTCATTGCGTTCTTGCTTGGCCGTGCCTTCTTTAGCAATAGCGTAAACTTTGTCATAAACCGCTTTTTCTACGGCTTCATACAAAGCTTCATCTTCTTCGTCTTTGGGATAATCTCTTTTCGGAAAAGCTTTGGCAATTTTTTCAGCCAGTCTTTTTTGAGCTTCTATTTGTTTTTTGATAGCTTGGTGCGCAAATTCTATAGCTTCAATCATTTCTTCTTCACTGACCTCTTTCATTTGCCCTTCAACCATTGTAACCGAATCTTCAGTACCACCCACCATTAAGTCGATAGTACCTCTTTTTGTGGATTCATAATCGGGATTGATGACTAATTCGCCGTCAATTTTAGCAACCCGCACTTCCGATATAGGTCCTTCAAAAGGAATATCCGAAACGGATAAAGCCGCAGATGCCGCCAAACCGGCTAATGAATCGGCTTGCACATTTTCGTCGTGTGACATTAATTGAATCATAACTTGCGTTTCGGCATGATAATCTTTTGGAAATAAAGGTCTTAAGACACGATCGACTAATCGCATCACTAAAATTTCTTCATTACTTGGACGTCCTTCGCGCTTGAAAAATCCACCGGGAAATCTACCGGAAGATGCAAATTTTTCGCGATAGTCAACCGTTAACGGTAAAAAATCAACATCGGGATTTATATCTTTTGACGATACAACAGTAGCCAAAAGCATGGTGTTCCCCATTTTAACTACAACCGAACCATCGGCTTGTTTGGCTAATTTTCCGGTTTCTATCGTTATGGTTCGTCCGTCGTCGAGTTGTATGGTTTCAGTGATTGGATTTGGTTTCATAAATTTTTAATTTAATATAAATCAGCTTGTTATAACTGACAAATGAGTTTGATAAATACAAAAAAGGGCAGTTGCCCGCCCTTTTTTATTTGTTTTGACTTATTTACGTAAGCCTAATTCTTTAATAATTTTTCGATATCTTTCAATATCGTTATTTTTCAAATAATTTAAAAGACTGCGTCTTTTTCCTACCAACTTGACCAAAGCTTTTTCGGTGCTGTAATCATGTTTATTTTTCTTCAAATGTTCGGTCAAATGGTTGATACGGTATGTAAACAACGCAATTTGTCCTTCCGGTGAACCGGTGTCTTTTTCCGATTTACCGTACTTTGCAAAGATTTCTTTTTTAATTTCAGGTGTTAAATACATGCCAATATTTTTTTAAATGATTATTATGTATGTTTAATTTCAAGCGACAAAGATACAACTATTTTTTTTATGAGCAAATGGTTTTTTTGATGATTTATTCCAATTCAATGAGTATTTTCTTCATTGATGATTGTTTGTTATTTCAAAGTGTTTTATTCGTTTCATCAACCCGGCACTTCGATACATCCCGTCACTTCTCCGTCGTGACGGGACACTCAGTGACCTCACTTCGATACAATCCCGTCCCGACTTTCGTCTGGATAGGGATCACTCAGTGACCTACCTTTCAATTCCTCATCTCATCAATTCATCAAAAATAATAAAGATTTCTCCCCGACGAAAGTCGGGACAGGCTGTCGCTCCTTCGTCGTTCTGTCGAAATGACACCACAAACAATTTCCTCATTTCCTCAATTCCTCATTTCCTCATTTCCTCACTTCCTCACTTCCTCAATTAGCTATCCTGTTCTTCGTATGCTTCAATAGGATCACAAGTACAGTGGAGATGTCTGTCTCCGTAAGCATCGTCAACGCGAGCAACTGACGGCCAAAATTTGTTTTCTTTGATATAAGGCAACGGAAAAGCCGCTTTTTGCCGTGAATATTGATGAAACCACACATCACTGATGACCATTTCCTGGGTGTGAGGCGCATTTTTAAGCGGATTATCAGTGTTTTCGTCCGTAATTTCTTGAATTTCTTTCCATATACTTATCATAGCTTCTGCAAAACGGTCGATTTCTTCTTTACTTTCACTTTCGGTTGGTTCTATCATCAGCGTGTCGTGAACGGGGAACGATACCGTCGGAGCATGATAGCCATAGTCCATTAGACGTTTGGCGATATCCATTACGGTGATACCTTTTTCTTTAAATTTCCGGCAATCGGCAATAAATTCGTGCGCCGCTCTACCATGTTCACCGGTATAAAGCACTGGATAATAGTCTTTGAGTAGTGCTTCGAGATAATTGGCGTTTAAAATGGCATATTCCGTGGCTTTTTTTAAGCCATCCGGACCCGCCATCCGGATGTAAGCATAAGAAATCAGACTAACCAATACGGAACCGTAAGGTGCAGCAGCTACGGCGCTGCCTTTGTGTCCACCGGTTTTTATTAAAGGGTGGGAAGGCAAGAAATCCGCCAAATGTTTTTTGACTGCAATCGGTCCGACACCGGGTCCGCCACCGCCGTGTGGAATGGCAAAAGTTTTATGTAAATTGAGATGACATACATCCGCTCCTATTAAAGCGGGATTTGTCAATCCTACTTGTGCATTCATATTGGCGCCGTCCATATAAACCTGTCCACCGTTTTGATGCACGATTTCCGTCATTTCTTTAATAGCCGATTCAAAAACACCGTGCGTGGACGGATAGGTCACCATAAATACCGATAAAGTATCTTTGTAATGTTCGGCTTTTTCACGTAAATCATCCACATCAATATTGCCTTCTGGTGTGGTCTTAATTACGATAACTTTATGTCCCGACATAACGGCGGATGCAGGATTTGTACCATGTGCCGATGCGGGAATTAATGCGATATGGCGTTGACTTTCGCCACGGCTTTGATGGTATTTTCTAATAGCTAACAGCCCGGCGTATTCTCCGGCGGCACCGGAATTCGGTTGCAAACTGACAGCATCCAATCCGGTGATTTCTTTCAGGTAATTTTCCAAATTTTTGATGATAACGGCATAACCAAGGGCTTGGTCTTTCGGTATAAAAGGATGTAAAGCATTCCATTTTTCCCAACCAATAGGAAACATCTCCGTAGCGGCATTGAGTTTCATCGTACAAGAACCTAACGGAATCATCGAATGAGTTAGAGACAAGTCTTTTTTCTCCAGCTTTTTGATATAACGCATCATCTCCGTTTCTGATTGATAACGGTTAAACACTTCTTGTTGCATAAATGCATCCGTACGTAATAATTCGTCGGGAATAACGTCAAAATCATCTTTGACAGCCGGAATTTCTTTGCCAAACGAGAAAATTTCCAATATTTTTTCAATGTCTGTATCAGTAGTTGTTTCATCGATGGAAACAGCCACTAAATTATCGCCATGGAAGTAATTGAAATTGATTTGATTGGCTTCGGCTACGGGTCTGATTTTATCTACTTTGGCGGGAATTAAGAGGGTATCGAAAAATATATCGTGTACCGGTTGGTACCCTAATTCAATCAATCCGAAAAATAATTTTTTGGTCAAACGGTGTATATTACCGGCAATTTGTTTGAGACCTTCCGGTCCTTGATACACGGCATACATACCGGACAGGATGGCCAATAAGACTTGTGCCGTGCAAATATTGGAAGTGGCTTTTTCGCGTTTAATGTGTTGTTCGCGGGTTTGAAGTGCCATCCGGAAGGCATTATTGCCTTGTGCATCAACAGTTGCACCGATAATCCGTCCCGGTATATTGCGTTTGTAAGATTCTTTGGCTACGAAATAACCGGCATGCGGTCCGCCGTAAGCCATTGGCAAACCGAAGCGTTGTGTGCTGCCGACGACAACGCTGGCACCCCACTCTCCGGGTGGAATCAAAAGTGTTAAGGACAGCAAGTCGGCAGCGACAGCCAAAGGTATGTTCTTGCTGTTTAAGTTTTGACTAAACTCCCTGTAATCATTGATTTTTCCGGAAGCCGCAGGATATTGTACCAATGCTCCGAAATAGGTTTCATCGATATGTGCCGTTCTAAAATCGCCTTTAACAATTTCAATTTCCAATGCACCGGCTCTCGTTTCGAGTACTGCCATGGTTTGCGGAAAAATATCCATATCGACAAAAAAACGGTTGACGCCTGCTTTCTTTTGTTTACGGGTACGGGTGTTGTAAAACATTAACATAGCTTCGGCGGCGGCAGTCGCTTCATCCAACAATGAAGCATTGGCAATATCCAATCCGGTCAGTTCCACCAGCATGGTTTGATAGTTGATAAGAGCTTCCAAGCGCCCTTGTGAGATTTCGGGTTGATAAGGTGTATAAGAAGTGTACCAAGACGGATTTTCCAAGATATTACGTTGAATAACGCCCGGCATAACCGTATTGTAATATCCGAAACCGATGTAACTTTTGAAAATCTTATTTTGTCCGGCTATTTTTTGAATATGATTCATAAATGCCGTTTCCGTCATAGCAGGAGGAAGGTCCAAATCTTTTTTTAACCGGATGTTATCGGGTATGGTTTCATAAATCAATTGTTTCATATCTTTAACACCGATAGTTTTGAACATTGCTGGTAAATCCTTTTTACGAGGACCTAAATGACGATTGATAAATGTATTGATTTTCATAATGAAAAATTATTGATTTAATAAAAAAACAACCTGTTCGTCATCAGAACAGGTTGCAAGTTAATCATTTTCCGAATTTTTGAGCGGTTTTTTCTGCAATTTTTACAATTAAATCCCGGGCTTTTTGCATAGATTCTACCGGAACATATTCGTAAGGTCCGTGAAAGTTTAATCCGCCAGCAAATATATTGGGACAAGGTAAACCCATAAAGGATAATTGTGCACCATCCGTACCACCGCGAATAGCCTTGATGATAGGTTTGATACCTAAATCGTTCATAGCTTCTTCCACGATATCGACAACATGCCTGACCGGTTCGATTTTTTCGCGCATATTGTAATACTGGTCTTTTATTTCCACTTCTACGGTTCCTTCGCCGTGTTTTTTGTTGAAATCATCAGCCACTTTTTCAAAAAACTTTTTACGGTCTTCGAATTTTTGCCGGTCAAAATCACGGATAATATAATTTAATTCGGTGAGTTCCACATCACCTTTCATGTTGTGCAGGTGATAAAAACCTTCGTATCCGCTTGTAGTTTGCGGAGTTTCGTCTTCCGGAAATGCTTTGATAAAATCGGCGGCTATCAACATGGAATTAATCATTTTATCTTTGGCATATCCGGGATGAACACTTTTACCGTGAATTTTAACTTTGGCACCGGCTGCATTAAAATTCTCAAATTCCAGTTCGCCAACCGATGAACCGTCCATAGTGTAAGCCCAATCGGCACCGAATTTTTCCACTTTGAAATTTTGCGCCCCCAAACCGATTTCTTCATCAGGATTAAAACCTACACGGATTTTACCGTGTTTAATTTCGGGATGTTTTATCAAATAGTCCATGGCATCGATGATTTCCGCTACACCGGCTTTATCATCCGCACCGAGAAGAGAATTGCCGTCGGTATGGATAATTGTTTGACCGGTGTAGTTTTTTAATTCGGGAAAATAATCCGGCGATAAAACAAGCCCTTTTTCTTTGTTTAAAACAATATCGCTTCCGTCATAATTTTCAACGATTTGCGGATTGACATTGGCGCCGTTGTAATCGGGAGCGGTATCGTAATGAGCTATAAATCCGATCACCGGAACATCTTTGTCAATATTAGCCGGTAATGTGGCATATACGTAACCTTTATCGTCAAGTTCCACATCTTGCATCCCTATTTCTTTGAGGTCTTTGACCAATTCACGGGCAATATCCCATTGTTTTTCCGTACTAGGTGTTGTCTTGGAATCCGGATCGGATTGCGAATCTATCTTGGCATATTTGATAAACCGTTCTACTAATTTTTCCATAATAATTTTTTTCCAAAAGTAAAATTTGTTTTAAAATAATAAAAGGAATTTTGATATTTTTTGTAAAGAAATATCGTAAGTTTGTAATTGAAAAAAACTAAAAGTATTATGGCACTACAAGAAGGCGCTCCTGTTTACTGGTAAATTGACGGTTTTGAAATAGAAATCAAATATTCCGGAAAAATTTTTTGGCGTGATGAAAATTTTACCAAATTGGATTTGGTGACCTATTATAAAGATGTATCGACTGTAATGATGCCGTATTTGGAAGACAGTCCGGTCACTTTACATTATTTTCCACAGGGTTTAAGCGGGGTTTCATTCTACAAACGTGATTTTAAATCCGTACTTCCGGGTTTGGTCGAAAGTTATCCTTATCACGAAATGAGTCAAGACAAAATCATCCAAGTTCCTGTGGTAAAAAGCCGGGCGGGAATTATATATTTGGTATCCAAAGCCTGTCTGGAATTTCATACCTGGGCATCAAAAATAACGGATTTTAATATTCTAACTGTTCCACAACGTATCAAAGAAAAAGGTGATTTGTTTAAAGATTTACTTGTATCGCAACAGGAATTACCGGGAATAAAGTAAATATTCGTTACTTCACGATTCATTTCCTTTTTCCCCGTCATCATTTTTCATTTCCTTATTCTCCGCTTCTTTTTGTTCCAAAAACGTTTTTAGATAACCGGTATTTTGCAAAATATTATACCATTGCAAGATTTTTTTGATATGTGACGGATAGACGCGTTCTTCGTCATAATCCGGCATTACTTCTTTAAAATAAACCGTTAAAGTATTTTTGTCCGATTTGTGGTCAATGGCCGGTTTGTAATTTTCTTTTTCAGCTATTTTTTTAAAGACTTGCCAAAGAGGGATTTCATCATCAACGGTGAAAACGGCAATTTCGTCCAATGCGGAAACGGCTGTAAAAGGTGTCATAATCCGTTTTTTATCGATTAAAGATTCGGCGATAATCCCTGATTTTGCAGTGGTTAGGAGTTTATATAAACCGCTTTTTCCGGAGATAGTGATTATTTTTTGATTTTTCATAAGAATTAAATTGTCAGTTTTAATTATAAAAAGATAAGTTGTTTATCGTTTAACCGTTAAGATGTAGTCAAACTATTTTCGGCGTTTCTTTTTTTTCGGTACAAATTTTCTACCTTTTGTAGTCGGGTCGATACGGTGTTGCAATTCTTTGATTTGGTCCAAAAACATTTTCTTTTTGTCCAGTTCTTTGGCTTCGCGCAGCAGGTTAATCGCTTCGCGATTACGCCGTTTGGCAATGGCAATGGCTGCCAAGTTCAATTTGGCCATAGCCTTGTCGTGGTCCATCATCAAACCGGTGGAGAGGGCTTGACGGAAATATTTTTCGGATTGCGGTAAATTTTCGCGTTGTATCAAAGTACCTTTCAGTAAATAATAATAAGCTTCTTGCGGCTTAATCAATTGGGTTTTCGGATTTTTAATTTTGGCAAGCCATTTGGCGGCACCGTTCATATCTTCTTTACGCAAGCGTAAAAAAGCCAGCAATAAATATTCGTTTCTGACATAAAAAAACAGGACAATTAAAGTTGTGACAATCAAAGCAATACCGTTTCCAATATAACCTTCAACAAATTGCCAGATTGCTAATGCGAAAATGATGATTGCTACCGTAAGTTTGATATTCTTATGCATAAATTTGCTTTTTGAAACTTGTGCAAAAATACGATAAAAAAAATAAATTAAGATTGAAATGTTTTGAAAAGTTTAAAACAAAATAAATTGTTGATTTTTAACGAGTTTTGTGGTTGGTTAGAAGTGAAAATAATGTATAGATCTTCCTGTTGTTGTTTGTATTACCGAGATGTTGCCCTTATTTGGTATATACCGCCTGGATAGGTAGATCCACGACGGAGCTGAAGTTGGGAGACCTTTGACGGAGCGGATTAAAAAATAAGACAGACGCACGATTGTACGTCTCTACTTGTTACTTGATGCTTGTAACTAGCAACTAATTAGCAATATCACTGATAAATTTAATTCTAAACAAACGCAATTCTTCCTCTTCGTATTCGCCTTCAAATTCTTCCATAGCCAGACTGATTTTATCCGATTCGGCTTCCATAAAGTAATCGTGCAGTTCTTCGAGCTGTTCTTCGTCAAAGATTTCTTCCAAATAATAATCGATATTGAGTTTGGTGCCCATATAAACGATTTGTTCCATTTCTTTTATCAGTTCTTCCATGGTCAATCCTTTGGAGGCGGCAATATCGTCGAGGGGTATTTTCCGGTCAGTGCTTTTGATGATGAATATTTTAAGCGCTGAACGGCTGGCTGTTGATTTTACAACAAAATCATCGGGACGGATAATATCGTTTTCTTCTACATATTTGGCAATCAGTTCCACAAAAGGTTTGCCGTATTTACGGGCTTTACCTTCACCGACACCGTAAATTTTGGACATTTCTTCAATGGTTGTCGGATATTTAAGCGCCATATCTTCCAGTGAAGGTTCTTGAAAAATGACATAAGGCGGGACGCCTTTTTTACGGGATACGTCTTGCCGTAATGATTTGAGCATTTTGAGTAATTTTTCATCGGCGACGGCTGATTTACCGATGTTGGCAGTCGAAACGGCTTCATCATATTTATGGTCTTCGGTCATCATAAAGGATTGCGGATTGTTCAAAAATTCCCGTCCTTTTTCCGTCAATTGTAAAACACCGTAATTTTCAATTTGTTTGTTAAGATAACCGGCAACCAGTAATTGCCGTATCAATGCCATCCAAAAATGTTCGTCTTTGTCTTTGCCGATACCGAAAAAATCCTGTTTGTGTGTATTGTGAGATTTGATCAAAGCGTTTTCTTTGCCAATCAGCGTGTTTATCACTTCTTTGGATTTATATATCTCTTTGGTTTTGTCGATAACCGATAAGATTTTAACCACATCGTCTTTGGCTTCTATTTTCTTTTTCGGATTGCGGACATTGTCGTCCATATCACCGCCTTCACCTGTTGCCGGGTCAAATTCTTCACCGAAATAATGCAGTAAAAATTGACGGCGTGATATCGATGTTTCTGCATAAGCCACTACTTCGTTGAGCAATGCCGTTGCTATTTCCTTTTCGGCTATGGTTTTGTTTTGTGTGATGAATTTTTCGAGTTTTTCGATGTCTTTATATGAGTAAAATGCCAAGCAATGACCGATACCACCGTCACGTCCGGCACGGCCGGTTTCTTGATAATAACTTTCCAAACTTTTGGGCATATCGTAGTGAATGACAAAGCGAACATCGGGCTTGTCTATTCCCATACCGAATGCAATGGTTGCAACAACGACATCCGCTTCGTTCATCAAAAACATATCTTGATGTTTGGAGCGGGTTTTACTGTCCAATCCTGCATGGTAAGGTATGGCTTTTATGCCGTTTACTTGCAGTATTTGAACCAAATTTTCAACGGATTTGCGGCTCAATGTATAGATGATGCCGGATTGTCCTTCGCGTTGTTTAATGAATTTTATCAGCTCTTTATCAACATCTTTCGTTTTTGGCCTGACTTCATAAAACAGATTAGGACGGTTAAACGAGGCTTTGAAAACATTGGCATCTTGGATATGCAGATTTTTTAAGATATCTTCTTGAACTTTTTTGGTAGCCGTAGCGGTCAAAGCGATAATAGGGAGATTAGGATTTATTTCATCGATAATTTTTCTAAGATTACCGTATTCAGGTCTGAAATCATGCCCCCATTCCGAAATACAATGGGCTTCGTCTATGGCAATAAAAGACAATTTTACAGTGCGTAAAAATTCTACATTTTCTTCTTTTTTTAGTGATTCGGGCGCTACGTAAAGTAATTTTGTAATCCCTTTACGGATATCTTCTTTGACTTGTTTTGTTTCGGTTTTGTTTAATGTGGAGTTGAGTAAATGCACAATCCCGGGATTTTCGGAAATCCCCCTTAAAGCATCCACTTGATTTTTCATCAATGCAATTAATGGTGATACCACGATAGCTGTTCCTTCTTTAAGCAATGCAGGTAATTGATAGGTCAATGATTTACCGCCTCCGGTCGGCATAACGGCAAAAGTGTGATGCCCGTCCATAATGCTTTTGGTTACTTCTTCTTGCAGACCTTTAAATTGGTCAAATCCGAAATAACGTTTTAATGCTTGTTTTAATTCGATTGCTTGTGCTTCTGTCATAAATTAAATATTATTCAAAACTAAATTACAAAAAAAATATTAAATAAAAGTTCTTTTTAAAATTTAATCTTAAAT
>JALWFE010000128.1 GCA_027039975.1 Flavobacteriales bacterium | reverse complement strand
AATATTGCCCGACATTCAAATTACGACATTGCACACAAGTATTGCCTTTGTCCAAAGAAATATAAAAACCGCCGTCTGTGGCAAAATACACCCGGTTGGGATTGTCTTTGTCAAAAACAATATCGTGTATATCAGGGTGCATGTCACTTAATTGTTTAAAGGTTTTACCGCCGTCTCTACTGATTTTAGGATAGAAACCGGCTTTTATCAAGATGTTTTTATCCTTCGGGTCAACTGCTATACGGGCAAAATAAAAAGGCCTGACAGTGATATTGAAATCTTTGTTGGTTAGTTTCCAGTGTGCCCCGGCGTCGTCGGAGACATACAAGCCGCTTTTGTCAGCGTGTTCCGATTCTATGACACTATATAAGCGATTGGAATCCGTAGGGGCAATGGCAATGGCTATCCGTCCGAGTTTCCCCTTGGGAAAACCGTTGTGAATTTTGTACCATGTCTTACCGCCGTCAGTGGTTTTTAACAAAGCCGATTCGTATCCGCCGGAATTAAAAGACCAGGGTGTGCGGCGGAATTGCCATAGAGCGGCATACATAATATCGGGATTGTGCGGGTCCATTATCAAGTCTGAAACGCCGGTGTCCGCTTTACCGGAAAGAATTTTTTTCCAGCTTTTACCGCCGTCAGTGGTTTTATATACGCCACGTTTGTCGTAATCGCCCCAAAGATGACCTAGAACCGCTACATAAACCGTATCGGGGTGTTCGGGATGAATGACGATACTGCTGATACGTTCGGAGTCGTCAAACCCCATTTTTTTCCAATTGGCACCGCCGTCGGTAGATTTATACAGGCCATCTCCGGGCAAGGTGCTGTTACGGGTCCAAGTTTCACCGGTGCCTACCCATACCTCTTGGTCGGGATTTTTAGGGTCTATCGCAATACATCCGATTGATGAATTGTGTTTGTCAAAAACCGGGACGAAATCAAAACCGCCGTTTTGTGATTTCCAAACCCCGCCACCGGCACTTCCTACGTAAATAATATTGTTATCCGTAGGATGAACGACGATATCTGCAACCCTGCCGCTGGTTACGGTGGGTCCCAAATGTCTGGCACGTAATCCGCCGAAAACTTGTTTGCCGGTAAGTTTATTGATTTGGGCATTTGAGAATAATACAATAAAAACGGCTGATAATGTGATAAGTTTTTTCATTATTATTGGTTAATTGGTTATTTGATTATAGCTGTCATTCCGACAGAGCGAGGTGCGGGTGACGAGGAATCTCAACTTAATTCTAAATTATCTATTGATTTTAAATTTCTCGTTTCTTTTACTCTTACGTCGTAAAAGTTCTGTCGAAATGAATATTATACTTGCTACTCGCTACTTGTTACTATTTTCTTTAAACTCAAAAATACTATTATCAATATCCGGATTAATCTCAATTTTACTAACCTTAACTTCTTGTCCGCTTTGACCGTTAAATTTCGTCATCATACTAAACGGAAAATAAACGCCGTCCACTTCTTGATAATCACTAAAAATTTCTTGTATTTTGGCGCCTTTCATCGGGCCTTCATCTATAACCGACTCTACCATTACCGGAACATAATTTTCCGTATCAAAATAATAATAACTTTCATTCTTAACTTCTTTACCGTCTTTAATTTCAGGTTTTTGGGTTAATTTTATTTTATAAGTTTCCGTGCCTTCCACTTCTTCTTTTCCCATGTATTCAACTTTATATCCTTTTTCTTTATAATTTAAGAACGGACTGATGAACTCTCCGGCAGAATTCCGTTTAAGATTTTCGTTACTTTCTTGATCCATTTTTTCATTTTTCATGTTCATAAAATTGGTATGCCAAGCCGTTGTTCCGTCAAAGCCTATTTGCACTATTTTTTTTCCTTGAATTTCGGTTGCAATCAATTGTTTGCCTTCTTTTGTCATGTAAATTTCAATCGGGATTTCCACACCTTGAGCTTTTGTAGATGCTTGAATATGAATCGCATTAATGTTTTCAAGTTTGTCTTTTCCACCGATATTTTCAAGATATTTGTTGATAATTTCATCGGCAGTTTGAGCTGAAACAATACCGGCAATAAGGAGTGTAACAATGCTTAATAAAAGGTTCTTTTTCATGATATTTTTATTTTTTTGTTAAATTAAAAACGAAAGATAATAATTTTTGTTACAATAAACATCTCATTTTATTTTTTTAAATAAAAGTTTTGCTATATTTGGTTTTAAATTAAAAAATTAGGTTTAATGAGGGGGGGGTTGTTTTAAAAATTGTCGTTTTTTATTTAACAAGCATCTTCCATTATACGCTATATGGACAATTTAAATTTAAAGTATTTGGTAAAGTCGGCAACCAATATGGTATTCCCATACCTAACATAAAGATTGTTGTTTCAAAGATAAAGGATGATTATAAGCGTTATTTTTTTACAAAAGAAGACGGTTCTTTTGATATTGATTTATCAAAAGGAAAATACTTGTTAAAGATTGAAGATAAAGGTAATATCTTTTATAATACCGAAATTTATGTAAATAACAACGTGGATTTAGGGATTATTAAAATCAATCAAAAAATTGAAAATCTTTCGGAAGTTGTCATTTTAGGGAGAAAAAAAATTGTAACCGCTAGTAATAACGGTATACGTTTGAATGTAAAAGGCACCGAATTACAAAACAAAGGCAATGCTTTGGAAATATTGCAATATGCCCCGAATATAACAGACGGCTATAAAGTTTTAGGTAGTTCTGACATCGTTATCATCTTGAACGGTAATGAGTTACATCTTAAAGAACAACAAATTTCAAACTTTCTCGGTAATTTGAAATCTAACAATATCAAATCCATCGAAGTTATTGACCGTCCCGATTCTTCAATCGGAAGCAATAAAAATGCTATCATCAAAATAGAAATGGATTACAAAAAAGGACTTTCGGGTTCATTATATGCGACTTATTTATATAATTCTTTTTCGGGATATACAACGGGAGCCGATATTTTTTTCGGTTATAAACATTCCAGATTTTGGACGGGAGTTTACAAAGAATATCACAAAACAAAATTTGACGAAAACGGAAAATTCGTATCAAATGATTTGACCGATAATTACACTAGAAACGGGATTTTAAACAGAATATCACAGGGAATTAATATCGGCTACGAATACCAACTGCACAAAACAAAAATAAGTCTGTTGTATGATTTTATGAATGATGAAGATGCCGATTATAAGACAATTACCAAAAACAATATCAACCAAAATCATATCGATTATTACTCCGTCAATCGCAGAGATTTTGAACATATAGATAAAGCACATACTTTATCTTTTAATTTTCAAACTCAAATCGATACAACCGGATCCAATTTTAAATTAAATGCCGAATACCGGTATAACGATTATATAATTCCATTCCAACAAACAGATAGTATTTTTCAATCCGGTAGTTTGCCTGTAAACCATTCGTTTGAACAGAATGAGAAGGATCATAATGCGTTTTTTATTACAAAATTTACTTATGAAAAAGATGATAAAAATAAAAATAGATTAAGAATAGGTATTAAATATTCAAAGGACAAAAATGATTATTATCACAATTATCAATCTGCTCAAAATCAGCAATTTAATTTTAATAAAGATTTTTTGTTCAACGAAAATAATTATACATTTTTTTCAACCTATTTGCAAAATTTTAAGCATGCGTATTTAAATCTGGGGTTGACATTGGAAAAAACGATTTATAAATTTAAAAATAATAGCGGTACCGCTACTACAAATAAAGCATATTATAATTTTTCGCCTTATCTGGTCTATAATATAAATTTCAAAAGGAATTCTATTTATATTTATCTGACCAAAAAAATTCATCGACCGAAATATTATCTTTTTGACAACACTGTATTTTATACCGACCATATCAATGCAAGCAAAGGCAATAGTCAATTAAAACCTTCCAATCAATATATTGTTCAAAGCGGGCTAACTTTAAAAAACAACTACAATATTATTGTAAAATATTATTTTGAAAACAATGCCGTTTTATTTACAAAAGAATTTGATACATTAATTAATCGTCTGATTACTTACCCGGCCAATGAAGGTAGAGGTCATCATATTTTATCGGTTATCAATATACCTGTTAAATTTTCTGATAAAATTAGATTTTACAACAATTTAAATCTTCATTTTTCTGATTATAAATACATGGGCGGAAAAACTCAATCGACATATTTTAATTATTCACTTAAAGGAAATTTCAAATTACCAAAAGATATTTCTTGTGGGTTAAGTGTCTCTTACTCATCGCCTTACAGGTATTATCAAACCCGATATGCACAGATGTTTAATACCGGCTTGGATATCAATATTCCGGTTTTCGATAATTTTGAATTTGATATTTCCATAAATGATATATTTAATACCTCAAAAACTCAAACGACTTATATACAAAATGATATTGTAGATTCATCCGGTATCAAATATAATACACGCACAGTATATTTTAGTTTAACTTATTACTTTTCAAAAGGAAAAGATATCGATGATAATATCCAAGAATCGGAATTTAAAGAAGAGACAGAACGTTTAAAAAAATAAGGGGGCTATTTTGCTAATAAAAACGGCACCAAAACCGGTTTAAAACCGAGTGCAATATCTACGGGGATATAATCGATTTTATATTTATAGCAACTTTCTTTGATTTGTTTGAAATAATCCGCAACGGCTTTTTCATAAGCTTCTTTAAATTGTTGGGGGTAGATATTGAGATGTGTCCCGTGTTCTATATCGACAAACTTGGTGGCTTTGTTAGGAAAATCGAAACTGTATTCGGTTTTGTAATCAAAAACATGAAAGAGTATGACTTGATGTTTGTTGTATTTCAAATGACGCAGGGCTTCAAAAAGTTCAGTTTTGTTTTGACGTACTTCCCACAAGTCGGTAAAAAGCACAATCAAGCTGCGCCTGTGGATATTTTCGGCTATTTCGTGCAGGTAGCGATAAGTTTCTGTGGTTTTTTGTGGTTTTGTGTCGTTTAAGACCTGTTCCAGCCGGTTTAATAACATCCGGTGGTGTTTCGGATTATTTTTTTCTTTGGCATAAAATTCATAAGTATCCGAATAAATACTCATTCCGATGGCATCACGTTGTCTTTTCAGTATTTCCATCAATCCGGCAGTAGCCAACACAGAGAACTGAATTTTATTCAAATGTTCTATATCAAACCCTTTCCGTATAGGATAATGCATGGAGGAAGAATTATCAATGATAAAATGTGCCCGTAAATTGGTTTCATCTTCAAATTTTTTGGTGTAAAGCTTATCGGTTCGGGCGTATAATTTCCAATCGACAAATTTGGTACTTTCGCCGGGCACATAAATTTTATGTTCTAAAAATTCGGCAGAATACCCGTGAAACGGACTTTTGTGCAGCCCTACCAATGTCCCTTCCACTACTTGTTTGGCAAGCAGTTCGAGATGGGGTAATTGATAATCGTTTTTATGCAGTTTTATCATTGTATTGAATATCGCAAAGACAAAGTTACGGCTTTTGATTTAATTGGAGCAGTTCTTCTATAAGTTGGCGGTCGTTTTGCAAGCGAGGGACCTTGTTTTGCCCACCTAGTTTGTCGTGTTTCTCGAGCCATTCATAGAATAATCCGGGACGAGCTTTTACAACAACCGGAGTTTGCATGGTCATATCTTTATAGCGTTTGGCGGCATAATCGGAATTGATTTGTTGCAGAGTTTCATCCAATATTTTTTTAAATTTTTCAAAATCATCCGGTTCTTTATCAAATTCTATCAACCATTGGTGGTACCCTTGTTTATCAGTTTGCATATAAATGGGGGCTAAAGTATATTCTTTGATTTCGGCCCCGGTTAAATGTGCCGCCTTATCAATTGCCCGGTCAGCGTTTTCAATGACGACTTCTTCGCCGAAAGCATTGATAAAATGTTTGGTCCGGCCGGTAATTTTTATCCTGTATGGTCTGACAGAGGTAAAACGAACCGTATCACCTATAATGTAACGCCACAAGCCGGAATTGGTCGAAATAACCATGGCATAATTGACATCGGGTTCAACGTCTTTTAGTGCCATAACATTTTCAGAATGAATACCTTGATAATCAGACATAGGGATAAATTCGTAAAAAATACCGTAATTGAGCATTAATAATAAATCGTCGGTATCTTTGCGGTCTTGCAGGGCAAAAAAACCTTCGGAAGCATTATAAATTTCCATATAATGAAATTCGTTACTCGGGAATAATTTGCGGTATGCATCCCTGTAAGGCGTAAAACTGACCCCTCCGTGAAAAAAGACTTCCAATTGCGGCCACACTTCCAAAATATGCGATTTACCGGTGCGGTGTAAAACTTCTTTTAGAAACATGAGCATCCACGACGGCACACCGGCCAAGCCGGTCAAATTGGAACGAAGGGCTTCATCTATAATCTTATCCAATTTTTCTTCCCAATCGGACATCAGAGCGGTCTTTTTTTCAGGAACGGTAACCATATTAGCCCAAAACGGTAAATTATCAATCATTATGGCGGACAAATCTCCTACATAAGCTTCCCTGTGTTTGAGCAATTTTTTGCTACCGCCGAGTTTGAGGGTTTTGCCTTGTAAAAGTTTGGAATCGGGATAATTGTGCAGATAAAAAGCAATTACATCTTTGCCCCCTTGAAAGTGATTTAATTCCAAAGCTTCTTGGGTAACGGGAATAAACTTACTGCGTGAGGAGGTCGTTCCACTCGACTTGGCAAACCACTTGACTTTACCATGCCACAACACATCAGGTTCGCCTTGTATCATTGCTTCAATGTAAGGGAATAAAGTCTCGTAATTTTGTAATGGTACTGCTTTTTGATAACTGTCAATATCTTTAATTTGCCGGAAATGATATTGTTTACCGAAACGGGTATAAGTCGCCATTTCTAGCAAAAAGTGCAATTGTTCTTCTTGTGTATTGACAGGATTTTTGATAAACAACCGCAAATCGGATAATCGCTTACTGAACCACCAAGTGGCAATGGAATTGATAAAGCTAAATTGCGAAATCATATAATTTTGGTTCTGCTACAAATTTAGTTATTTTTTTGAGGAATTGATGATTTATATAAGTTGAAAGTTGAAAGTAAAAAGTTGAAAGTTATGGTTCTTAGAATACTTTATATTTTGATGATTAATTGTTGCTTCAAACTATAATCTTACCTTAAAATTGATAAATTGAGAAGTAGATTATTGAGTAATTTCATGACATAGGAGCAAATTGTATTGAGGTCAGGTATTTTATTTAGGCGTTACTATGCAATGTATCTACAAATATTCAATATTATGAACATTATAAACATTATGAACATTATAAACTTTCAACTCAAAGGTTGTTTCCCAAAAAAACACGTTGAGCTTCATTGTAAGCATTTTCAAAAGCCAATGGGTTAATAGACGTAGGTATATGTTTTTGAGAAAAATATGAAAGAAGTTTTTCGGTTGGCAAATTTCCAACCAATTCGTCTTTGGCCATAGGGCAACCCCCGAAGCCTTTAATGGCACTGTCAAACCGGCGGCATCCTGCTGTATAGGCGGCATCCACTTTATCATACCAAGTCTTGGGATGTGTATGTAAATGGGCGCCAAATTCGATATCGGGATATTTGGGAATTAAATATGAAAAAATCCGCCGGATACTTTCCACATCAGCCGTACCAACTGTGTCAGATAAGGATATTAGACGGACCCCGATAGCCCGCACTTTAACTACCCATTCTTCAACGATCTCTTCATGCCACGGTTCTCCGTAAGGATTGCCGAATCCCATTGAAAAATAGACATTGACTTTTTTATGATGTTTATCGGCGATATTCATCATATCCGCCAGCAAATCACAAGATTCGGTAATGGTTTTGGCGGTGTTACGCATTTGGAATATTTCGGATAACGAAAATGGATACCCCAAATAAGAGATTTGCTCGTACTGTACGGCATCATTGACACCGCGACGGTTGGCGACAATAGCCAAGAGTTTGGTATCCGTTGCCGATAAATCCAAAGCTTCTACCACCTGTGCCGTGTCACGCATTTGAGGAATGGCTTTGGGCGATACAAAACTACCGAAATCGATAGTGTCAAATCCCACATCGAGTAAACTTTGGATATATCTTATTTTGGATGCCGTAGGGATGAAGGTTTTAATACCCTGCATCGCATCGCGCGGACATTCTATGATTTTTACCTGTGACGTCAATTATATCGTTTTGGGATGATAAAGATAGGGAATTCTTGTGAAAGATTTTTTGATTTTCAAACAAATTTTCGTTTGTATCGGTTTGTAAAGGATATGTCCCCGGTAAAAAAATTTCTTGATTGCCACTTTCTGCTGGCCTACTAGGGCTTCCCGTTGCTCCTTCGTCGCTTAACGGGATAAACTTCTCGCCCTACTTATCGCTTCCAAAAAAAATCCCGAAACCTGATAAAGTTCCGGGATAATTCATAATTTCTGCTGGCCTACTAGGGCTCGAACCTAGACTCTTCTGAACCAAAATCAGACGTGTTGCCAGTTACACCATAGGCCAATGCTGTTAAAAGCGGTGCAAATTTATAGTTTTTTTTTGAGTTGCCAAAAAAAATGTTTAAAAAAAATAAGATTTTTGCGATACCTGTTGAGGCTTTACTGATTAGACTTTAAATGCTATTTTATTTTAGAGAAATGAGAAGTGAAGATTTATTCCGTTTCATAGTGTGTTATGTGCCTTAATGAATAGGTTATTTTAACAAATCTTTACTTTTCAAATCGATTCCTTTTAATGATAAGAACGAACCGTTCCGTTTAATTTCTTTTGCAAAATCTTCAATGGTTTGATTTTCAAATTTATTTAACAATGCATCTTTAAAAGGGGCTACAATAAAATGTATAGGGCAAGGATTTTCATCGCTGCAACGGGGTAGTCCGAGGAAACAACCTTCAAAAATATTTTCATTTTCAATGACATTCAAAATAGTACAGATGTTATTTTTTAAATTTTTCTTTGATGTATAAAAACCGCCTCCCGGTCCTTTGGTAGATGAAATAACCTGTTCTTTTGCCAGTTTTTGTAAAATTTTGGCAATAAAAGACAGGGGTATTTCCAATTCCATAGCAATATCTTTAGCCCCGAATTTACATTTTTCGGAACTGTTTTCCGCTAAAAACAAAACCGACCTGATAGCATATTTTGAAGCATTCGAAAGCATAATATTTTCTTTTTCAGGTAAAATTAAAAAATTTTGTTTGAAAATCTATTATGAAAAAACAAATTTAATGCCATAAATATCGTACTTAAATAATTTTTTTTGTTTCGACTTACGTCAATATTCCTTACATTTGAACTCAAAATATTTCTTATGAATTACAATTTCGACCGGCTGATTGATCGCAAGGGTTCCGGTAGTATCAAATACGATAAGATGTCTTTTTTCTTTGGTCGTGATGACTTACAACCACTTTGGGTCGCCGATATGGATTTTGCCACACCGGATTTTATTTTGGATGCTATCAAAAAACGTTTGGAACATCCCGTTTTGGGATATACGATGCGTCAAGAAGGTTTTTTTGAAAGTTATATGCGTTGGGCAAGAAAGCGTTACCGTTGGAAAGTGTCACGTCAGTGGCTCGATTTCAGTCCGGGAGTTGTAGGTGGCTTGGCTTTGTCGGTTTTGAGTATGACCGGCGAAGGAGACAAAATCATCATACAGCCGCCGGTATATCATCCGTTTTTTGATGTGGTTAAAGGAAACGCTCGTCAATTGATTGAAAATCCATTACAAAGGGATGCAGAAGGTAATTATCGTATGGATTTTGACCACATGCGAAGCATCATTGATCCGCAAACCAAGATGATTATTATTGCCAATCCGCATAATCCCGTCGGGCGGGTATGGCGCAGGGACGAGTTGGAAGAATTGGCTGAAATTGCCGTCAAACACAATCTTATTATTCTTTCTGACGATATTCATGCGGATTTTATTTACAAACCTAATCAATACACACCTTTGGCAAGTATCGATGAAGCAGTGGCACAACAAACAGTAACTGTTACATCTCCAAGTAAAACTTTTAATATTGCCGGATTATCTACGTCGATTGTTGTTATTCCCAATGAAAATTTAAGACAAAAATACCGGAATAAAATTAAAGATATGCATCTTTTTCTCGGCAATATTTTCGGGAATATCGCTTTTGAAACGGCTTATAAAAAAGGTGAAGCATGGCTCGAGGAATTGTTAAAATATTTACAAACTAATATCGATTTTGTGACCGGTTATCTGGCTGAACATATACCTGAAATCAAACCTGTAAAGCCCGAAGGTACTTTTTTAATGTGGTTGGATTTTTCAGGATTGAATTTACCACATGATAAAGTTAAAGATATTTTGATAAATCAAGCCAAATTAGCCCTCAACGACGGTAAATCTTTCGGACAAAACGGTGAAAATTATTTCCGCTTGAATATTGCCACGCCTCAAAGCAATTTGAAAACGGCTTTGGAAAAAATGTTGGTATTTAATGAATTTTAGTATTTTTGAAGCAAGGAAAGGGAAGTGGAAAGTGTCTAATGGAAAGTACCTAGTGCCTAGTGGATACTTCGACAAGTTCAGTAATTGAAGCGGTAATGTGGAAGAAAGTGCGAGTTGGATAAGAGATACAGAGACAAGGGATAAGTGATGAGAGATAATTGAAAATGGACACTTCGACAGGCTCAGTGACCGCACTTCGACAAGCTCAGTGCATCACTCTGTGGTAAAAAATAAAATTTAAAATGAATAATACATCCGACATCCGACTATCAAATAACCAAATAACCAGATAACCAATAAAAATAACTTTCAACTTTCAACATTTAACTAACTTAAAAATGAGTCTAATCAAAAGCATATCGGGAATCCGCGGCACGATTGGAGGTCGTCCCGGCGATAATTTAACCCCTTTGGATGCCGTTCAATTCGCTTCGGCTTACGGAACTTGGTTGCAGGATAAATTTTCAAATAAAAATCTAAAAGTTGTTATTGGCAGAGATGCCCGTTTGTCGGGTCCTATGATTCAAAATATTGTTCAAAATACGCTGACCGGTTTGGGAATTGATGTCGTGGATTTGGGTTTGTCCACAACTCCGACTGTGGAAATGGCCGTAACCGGTTTGCAAGCAGACGGTGGTATTATCTTAACAGCCAGTCACAATCCGAAACAGTGGAATGCTTTAAAATTACTCAACGACCGAGGGGAATTTTTATCGGCAACCGATGGACAAAAATTATTGGATATCATAGCAAAAAATGATTTTAATTATGCCGAAGTAGATGATTTGGGCCGGATAGAAACCAAATCAAACGGTTATATCGATGAGCATATTGCCGCCATTTTGTCTATGGATGAAGTGCAAACGGACGCCATAAAAAAAGCCGGATTTAAAGTGGTTGTTGATGCTATTAATTCGACCGGCGGTTTGGCTATTCCCAAATTGTTAGAAGCTTTGAATGTCAGTTATGATTGTCTTTTTTGTGATGTGTCCGGCAACTTTCAACACGACCCCGAACCGCTTGAAAAAAACTTGCAAGATATTATGCAACGGGTTGCGGAAACCAGAGCGGACTTGGGTATCGTTGTGGACCCTGACGTAGATCGTTTGGCATTGATAGATGAAAACGGTCAAATGTTCGGGGAAGAATATACATTAGTAGCAGTTGCCGATTATATTTTGTCAAAAAATCCGGGGAATACGGTGTCCAATTTGTCTTCGTCCAGAGCTTTAAAGGATTTGTCAGACCGTTATGGGGTTCAGTATTATAAAGCCAAAACCGGCGAAGTCAATGTGGTGAAAAAAATGCGGGAAATCAATGCCGTTATAGGCGGAGAAGGCAATGGAGGGGTCATTTATCCCAAATTGCATGCCGGAAGAGATGCTTTGCTCGGTATTGCTCTAATTCTGTCTTATTTGGCAGAAAGTGCTCAATCTTTGTCGGCATTGCGGCAAACATATCCGTCATATTTTATGAGTAAAAATAAATTGACGGTTACACGCGGTTTTGATTTGGAGTCAGTCATTGCTTATTTTACAGAAAAATACAAGGATGCCGAAATTGACACACAAGACGGCTTACGTATAGATTTTAACGATTCGTGGGTGCAAGTCCGCAAATCGAACACAGAGCCGATAATCCGGATTTATTCGGAGGCACGTTCACAAGAACAAGCTGAAAAATTGGCGTATGATATGATAACTGAAATCAAAAAAAAATTTTTATAGTATGTCCGGTTTAGCTTCCTATTTCAATACATTTAGAGAGAATATTATTGGTATTGACGAGGTGATAGAAACGCCTTACGGTACCATGCCGTTAGTTTATACCGATTGGACGGCAAGTGGCAGATTGTTTACCTCTATTGAACGAAAAATTTCAGATGATTTCGGTCCATTTACGGCTAATACCCATACCAAAACCAGTTATTGTGGTAATTTTATGACGACAGCTTACGAAGAAGCTCGTGAGATTATCAAAAAACATGTCAATGCCACCGGTGACGATATTTTGATTATGACCGGACACGGGATGACCGGGGCCGTCAATAAATTGCAACGGATTTTGGGCTTGAAAATTCACGAAAAATTCAAATCCCGCTTACATCTCGCTGAAAATGAACGCCCTGTTGTGTTTATAACGCACATGGAACACCATTCCAATCAGACTTCTTGGTTGGAAACCATTGCCGATGTGGAAATCATGCCTTATAAGGATGTTAAAAATATTGATTTTGAAGCTTTTGAAGAACTGTTAAAAAAATATGACAACCGTCCGTTAAAAATTGCCTCGGTTACGGCTTGTTCCAATGTAACCGGTTTGCAACCTGATTATTACCGTATTGCCGATCTCATTCATCAATATGACGGTTATTGTTTTGTCGATTTTGCTTGTTCGGCCCCTTATGAAAATATTGATATGCATCCAAAGACTCCGGGACAACATTTGGATGCTGTTTTTTTCTCGCCTCATAAATTTTTAGGCGGTCCCGGTACTTCAGGTATTTTGATTTTCAATAGAGTTTTGTATCAAAACAAGATTCCCGACCATCCCGGGGGTGGGACGGTGCTTTGGACTAATCCGTGGAAAGAACACAGGTATTTTGATGATATTGAGTTGCGTGAAGATGGTGGTACGCCGGGTTTCTTACAGACTATTAGAGCGGCATTGGCTATTAAACTGAAAGAGGAAATGGGCGTAGAAAACATCTTGGCACGAGAACATGAAATTTTAGATAAATTGTTGCCGGCATTCAAATCTATTGAAAATTTACGAATATTAGCTGGTGATTTTACGGAGAGACTAGGTGTGATTTCTTTTAATATCGAGGGACTACATCATAACCTCGGTGTTAAGTTGTTAAATGACCGTTTCGGTATTCAAACCCGAGGAGGGTGCAGTTGTGCCGGCACATACGGCCATATTCTTCTCGGTGTGGATAGAGAAAAATCAAAACAAATTGTCAAGGAACTGGAACAAGGTGATTCGTCGCATAAACCCGGTTGGATACGCCTATCTATACACCCGACAACCAGTGACGCCGAAGTGGCTTATATTATTCAGGCGGTAAATGAATTGGTACAAAATCATCAGGATTGGCAAAAAGATTATAGATTTGTCAACGGTGAATATGAACATAAAAGTTTTGACAGTCATCAAAAATTAAAAAGAATTGTCAGGTTGATGTTTGAGTTTTGATGAAATGAGGAATGAAACATAAAGGTATTTATATAATAAAAAATCTAAAATCTAATTTCTAAAATCTAATTTCTAAAATCTAACTTCTAAAATCTAACTCAGCATGTCATTATCAACCATTATCATCATTATTACGGGCATCACAACCTATATGGGGTTTAACGACCATAAATTTTTTGAACGTTTTAAATTTTCGGTTTCGGGTATCAAAGCCGGAGAATACCACAGGTTTTTAACTTCCGCTTTTTTGCATGCCGATTGGTCACATTTTCTTGTCAATATGTTTACTTTGTATTTTTTCGGTGATTTTGTTGTCAGGTTCTTTGGTTCTTCTTACTTTCTATTGATTTATTTCGGCGGTGTTTTAATTGGTAATTATTTGTCTTATTATTTTCACAAAAACGATTTATGGTATGCGGCTATCGGTGCATCCGCAGGGGTGAATGCAGTGGTTTTCAGTTTTGTAACTTTGTTGCCGTTTGAATTTATCTGGTTATTTGCCATAATTCCCGTTCCGGCCATTCTGTTTGCTTTGGTTTATTTGTGGTACACCACCAAAGGCACACAAGACGCATATTCGCGAATAGGACACGAAGCACATTTCGGTGGGGCTATTGCCGGCGTGCTTATGACATTAGTATTGGATTTTAGAGACGCTTTTACGGCACATCCTTGGGTTGCAATCGTTTTACTAGGTGCTTTGGGTTACGGATTTTATTATATAAAAAGCAAGAAGTAATTTTAACCGGCAGTTTTAAAAATCAAGATTTAAGGGGCCGGTTAAATAATTAGCAAAAAAATGAAAAAAGGCAGGATTTTTTTCCTGTTTTCGCCATTTTTATTTCGCAAAATATTAAATGATTGATAATAAGCGTGTTATAGATTTATTTTGTAACTTTTGGGTGTCCTGCATATTTATATTAGAGAAAATTAGAAAAATTTATTGCCAATCTTATATCACAGACTTTTTTAAAAAGATGGAAAATGCGGTCATTACCCCCTGCCATACGAAGGTTTTCCGTAAATTTCAAGTTTTTCGGACGTTAAAAACAATCTGCTGTTTGAGCAAAATGAAAGTTTCTTATGAAAGTTAAATATTCTATCAAATGAAAAAAAGATTAAAAACAATAGGCTTTTGCGAGTTCAGATTGTTTAGGGAGAAAAGCGTAGAAATTAGGAAAAGTTTCGTAAGGCTAGCGTTTTTTGTTACTTTTTTGGGCGATGCAAAAAAGTAATGATAAAAAACTAATTAATATTGGGTGTCCCAGTGGCGAAAACAGGAAAAAATGATGAAGAAAATATTGATGCTCTTGATATTTATTGGTTTGTAACCTATGATGAGGACCATAAAGATTTGCCCGGTTTTGTAGAGGCTATTCTTATGCAACATTTTTTTTGATTTATACAGACAAATTGCCTCAATGGAATGAAGCGTTTTAACAGGATAAATTTTTATTTCTTCCGCTCAATAACGTAATTCAACATCAATTTCAAACTCTCTTTGGCTTCGTTATCCGGATATTTTTCTAAAATTTGAAGGGCTTGCTGTTGGAATTCTTTCATTTTATTGACAGCATATTCCAAGCCGCCGTGTGATTTGACAAAGGCAATCAATTCTTTGACTTTTTTCTTATTTTTATGATGCTTTTTGACAATGTTGATGAGCCGTTTTTTGGTCTTGGCATCAACGGTATTGAGAGTGTAGATCAAAGGTAAGGTCATTTTTTGTTCTTTGATGTCGATACCAACCGGTTTGCCGATACCACCGGCTGTATAATCGAATAAATCATCTTTAATCTGGAAAGCCATACCGGTTAGTTCGCCAAAGCGGTGTAAATCTTTAACGGTTTGTTCGTCACTACCTACCGATGCGGCGCCCATGGCTGTGCAAGCGGCGATCAAGGTAGCGGTTTTTTGACGGATAATTTCGTAATAAACCGCTTCGGTAATATCGAGTTTACGGGCTTTTTCTATCTGTAACAATTCGCCTTCACTCATTTCTTTGACGGCAACCGAAATAATTCGCAACAAATCGAAATCGCCATTGTCAATGGAAAGTAACAACCCTCGTGACAAGAGAAAATCACCGACTAAAACGGCAATTTTATTTTTCCATAAAGCATTGATAGAGAAAAAGCCGCGCCGGTAATCACTTTCATCCACTACGTCGTCATGAACCAAAGTGGCTGTATGTATCAATTCCACGACACTGGCACCGCGGTAGGTCCGGTCGGTTACTTGTCCGTTGAGCATCTTAGCCGTTAGAAAAATAAACATGGGACGCATTTGTTTGCCTTTACGCGAGACGATAAAAGCCGTAATCCGGTTGAGTAAAACGACTTGTGTTTTCATCGATTGACGGAATTTTTTTTCAAAAATTTCCATCTCTTCGACAATTGGAGCTTTTATTTTTTCGACAATCTTCATTTAATTTTTATATTGAAAACCGGAATATGGCTATTAAGCAACAAAGATAACAAAATAACAAATTACTTTTTGAGGGCATTCCAGCCTTGTGCTTTCAGTTCTATTTTTTGATTGTCTTGTGTGATCAAATAAGCGCCTTTATCTTCCGTGATATGTCCAATGACGGCAAATTCTTTCCGGTGTTGAATTTTTTCATAATCTTTTTGACTGATGGTCATCAACAGTTCGTAATCTTCGCCACCGTTTAGGGCGGCTGTCAATTCGCTGATATGAAATTCATCGGCGGTTAAAACCGTTTGCGGGTCAATGGGAATTTTTTCGGCATAAATACGGGCGCCTACACCGGATTGTTTGGTGATATGCAAAATTTCGGATGACAAACCATCGGAAATATCGATCATAGCCGTTGGTTGAATATCCAATTCCTTTAACAAAGGCGGAATTTCTTTGCGGGCTTCCGGTTTAAGTTGCCGTTCAACAACATAGGCATAAGGCGAAAGGTCGGGTTGATGTTGCGGGTTGGCTTTAAAGGTTTCGTTTTCGCGTTGCAAGACCAACAAGCCCATGTAAGCAGCGCCCAAATCACCGGTGACAACAATCAAATCGTTTGGTTCGGCTCCGGAACGATAAGTGATTTTTTCTTTCTCAACCGCGCCTACAATTGTCGGGTTCAGGATCAAACCGGATCGGGACGACGTGGTATCACCGCCAACCAGATCGACATTGTAAATACGGCAAGCGAGTTTAATCCCTTCATAAATTTCTTCAATGGCTTCTAAAGGAAAACGATTGGATAGGGCTAATGCCACTAAGAGTTGTGTCGGTGTGCCATTCATGGCATAGATGTCGGAAAAGTTGACGATTGCGGCTTTGTACCCTAAGTGTTTGAGCGGAAAATAAGCCAAATCAAAATGAACGCCTTCAACCAATAAATCGGTAGAAACCAAGGTTTCCATATCTTTAAATTCCAATACGGCGGCATCGTCACCAACACCTTTTATCGTACTTGGATTTTTTATTTCAATATCTTTGGTGAGGGTCTCGATTAAGCCGAATTCTCCCAATTTGCCGATGTCTGTTCGATGTGGATTTTTATCTTGTAGCATGGTTATAGTTAAAAGTTAAAAGTTGAAAGTTTGTAGAGACATTGCACCGCAACGTTTGAAAATCTGTACCTCGGTACAATTTTGTTCCTAACGTCACAAAATCACTCGGTAACCAAAAAAAATCTGAAATCTGAAATGAAAAATACATCGGACAACGGACATCGGTCATCGTACATCCGACAACAAATAACCAAATCATCAAATAACCAAATAACCAAATAACCATTTTAACCATATCATCATTTCAAAAATAACAATTCTTTTTCATATTGGATAATTCCTTTGCCTTTGTGTAATACATCGGCTCCTATAATCCCGTCTATTTTCACATCAAATGCGGTTAATACTTCATTGATATGCCCCAAATCCATAACCACCAGCGGTATTTTTTTTATTTTCCAATCGCCTATTTTTAATTTGTTTTTTTTAGAAAATCTGATATCGATATCATTACGCCCCGCACCGGTTGCTTTATGGTCTGTATCTTTGGATTTTATTTTAAAGTAAGTAACCTTGGCTTGGTCGATACAAGTGGTTGAAGCACCGGTATCCAGGATAAAATTGCCCTGCTTACCATTTAATTTGGCACTCAACAAATGGTGTCCGGATGGTAATGTCGTTAAGAATATCGTGTAATAACCTTGTTTTTTTAAAAATTTTTTCAGTTTCATTATTTAAGTGTTTCTTCTTTAATTTGGGTTGTTTTTATAGGATTGATAACAGCTTGTTTAAAGCCTTCTTGCAGTTTGTTCATTTTTTCAATCACCTCGTTAGGGTCTTTGATAAAATACAAATCTTTGAGATAATCCAATTTTTTATACAATACCCATGTGCGCCCTTCGTCATCTTTATAAATTAATGCTTTGTGAGGCAATTCAATCCCTACTTCGGGATTTTCTTGCATTAGCATAGTGGTCATTTTCGGATTACCGAATATCATCAAATAAACGGTATTCAATTCCATTCCTGCATTTTTGGCTGCTGTCTCGTGGTCCACAAGGCGCGGGTAATACATACCTTGTTCTTCGAGGTAACCTTTGAGTTTTTGATAAGTGATTTGCGGGTCGTAATCGCTTTGAAACAATATAAATTCGGTTTTGCTGTGGTCCGCTTTACGTTCAACACTTTCCTTTTTAGGCTTTTCCGGTTCTTTTGCAGATTCTTTTTTTTCGTTTTTACAAGCGGTCAACAAAAGAATAAAGCTGAATATCAGGGCTGTTTTTTTCATAATTGCCTTTTGTTAGTTTAATTTTTTTTTGAATACAAAAATAAACAAAAAATCGGGTTGACGTGTCCTGAAATAGGTTGAAAAATCAACAAAAATCAGGACAAGGAATTTTTTATTTCAGATAAGGTCCCTGAGCTTGTCGAAGTAAGGTTTCTGAGCTAGTCGAAGGACAGATTTTTGATTTGTTATCCTGCTCCTTCCGGAATGGGACGTCGCTTTGCTCCGTTTTCGATTTGATTGAACCCCATAGCGATATTTTGGTAGATAAAACAATAAATGCCAAAGAACATTAAAACGCAACTATCTAGTAAAAAATGAAATTTAAATAATCAAACCAATTTCTTTGCCAAATATCTGAACCGGAAAAACAATAAAACGGCGGCTGTGGTCAAACCGGTAAGCAGACCTAACCAAATACCGGTTACACCGTAAATATTACTCAAATAAAAACTCACCGTAAAACCTACCAACCAATAAGAAAACAATGTGATAAAAAATGGATAAATCACGTCTTGCAAACCGCGTAATGCACCTTGAAAAACCACTTGAAAACCATCGGAAATCTGAAAAATACCGACAATTATCAACAACCGGACTGCCAAATCATATATGGATTGTGCCTCGGCTATTTTTTCGGGGGAGGCATATTCCTTATTTAAATAAATGTATGGTATTTGGTGTTTGAAAACAATTATTGCTATTGTAAAAATCAATTCAAACAAAAATGTCTGTAAAAATACGGATGTCGCAATGCGTTTCATTTCTTTAAAATCATGACGTCCTTTCTGATTGCCAACTCTTACGGTAGCGGCAATACCAAATCCTACAAAAACCATATATGTTATTGACGCCGTTTGTAAAGCAATTTGGTTAGCCGCCTGGTGAATAGCTCCCAAAGTGCCGGCAAGCCAAACGCCTGCCGAAAAAATACCCATCTCGAAAATCCCTTGAAATCCCGAAGGAATACCCAAATACAATATTTTATTGATAATAGGCTTTGATTTAAGCAGCCAATTTAAATTTCTCAAATATTCTTTTGTTGCGGACAAGTATTTTAAAAAATACCACAACGCAAAAAAACTTAAAAATCTGGCTATTAAAGTGCCGTAAGCGGCTCCATAAATACCCATTGCCGGCAATCCCAATTTACCGAAAACCATAGCATAACTCAAAATAATATTGAGAACATTGGCAATCAATCCGGCAATCATCGGATAGGTTGTCAAAGACATACCGTCGGAAAATTGTTTTAAAGCTTGAAAAATCATCACAAACAATAACGAAATCCCGACTATACGTATATAAGGTATTGCCAATTCTATAACTTCGGGCGGCTGGTTCGCCATATACAAAACCTTAGGAATGCCGAAACTCAATATCACCATTAAAATTCCCAATATCAAATTCAACAAAATCCCATTGTACAAAACTTTTTTAAGCCGTGAATGTTTATCACCACCAACAGCTTCGGATACCAAAGGTGTTATGGCATACGAAAATCCGATACCGAAAGACATAATAAAAAAAATGGAAGAATTAGCCAGAGAAACCGCTGCCAAGTTGAGCGGATCCAATTGTCCGACAAAAACATTATCCATCAAACCGACAAAAACATGCCCTAAATAACCTAACATCACGGGCACGGCTATTTTGAAATTTTGCCGGAATTCTTTGGTGTATTGTCGTAACATCTTCACCCGATAAATGCCACAAAGTTACATTTATTTCCGGCTTTGCAAAATGAAGCTTGTTTAAAAAATTATTGAAATGTTATTTAATACCGCTTAATTAAAATTTTCCGCCTTTATGTTCGTCCTGCCATTTTTTAAGCTCGTCCCACTTGTTATCGACGGCCATTTTTGCTTGAAACGGCCAGCTCTCAGGGTCGTGGACTTTGTAGTTAGGTCCTGCTTTTTCCAGAATGGTTTTAATAAAACCGACTTCGGTATTGGCCAAATCCTCCCAAGTATAAATTTCCGCCTCATACAATAATTGTTCTATTTTAGGACCGATACCTTCTATAATTTTTAAATCGTCTTTTTTTACTGATTCCTTTTCTTGAGAAGTAAAAGCCAATTGCAAATCTTTTTTATTTTGTTTGCAAGCATTTAGCTCATCTTGTAATTTTTTTTGTTCCGTTTTTTTAATGTCCAACTGGTTGAGCAATAAATCATATTTGTGAGCCCAATCATCACAATTATCCGGTTCTTGTCTTTTAGGTTTCCCAATAAAATAACGTAACAAATAGCCCAAAATAAAGGCAACCAATAGCATTAAGACAATTTCAAAAATAGCATCGGACTTACCGTAAGATTCCGATGTACTGAATAAACCGCTGACTAATATTTGCATAACTTTTTATTTTTTGATGTAACTGATTTCAACTCTACGATTTTTTTGACGTCCTTCTTCCGTATCATTACCGGCAATAGGTTTTGCTTCACCTTCCGATTTTACAATAATCCTGTCGGGATCAACACCCTTTTTCACCAGCCAATCTTTAAGACGTTTGGCGCGTTTCATTCCTAAAATTTTGTTAAAAGAGGCACTCCCGCTATCATCGGTATGACCGGTTATCTGCAATTTCCAACCGGGATGCTCTTTCATGTTTTTAACCACTTCATCCAAATATGATAAAATCGCTTCGTTTTTGATGGCTTTTGTAGAATTATAAGGAAAATGTATCAAAGTTTTTTCATCCTTTTCTTGCACAAAATCATTGTCTGTCATCCATTTAAACCAACTTTTATCATATTCTATGTATTCGGGGGCAAGCGCTGTGGTATCTCCTACTTGTTTGGCTTGCGGGACTATCAATACCGTATCGATAGATTCCGACAAAAGTTTTTTAAGCGCATTGGCACGGGCAATACCCAAATTGTCATAAGCACTCTTATTATTTTCACCGGCATAAAAAGGGGCTTCAATATGCAATTTTTTTCCTTCGGCTTGCAATTGTTTGATAGATTTTACTTCTGCCTGCCATTGAAGTGTATCATCTATTACCGGTTCAACCTTATCACGTAAAAAATAAATGATGGCATGTGCCATTTTCTTTACCGGAACAAAGCTTTCTTTTTTCTTTTGTTTTTCTTCTACGGAATTATTGACTAGATTGGTTTGCGATGTTTGTTGCTGACAAAAACCTTTTATTTTGCAAACATACCAATACGTGCTACCACTTCCCCACAACAAAAACAAAAATAGAATTATATACGCTTTTAAATTCATATTTTATATTTTATTAAACAAAATTACATGACGCAGTAAAGTTAGTATTTTTTTCTCAAAAATCCAAAATATTTTTTAGTATCCTCAAAACAATCTATAAAAACTAAAAATCTCTGTTTTAAACCCGATTACTTCGATACAATTCGGTTTTTCACCGAGACTAATCAATAATTTACACCTCTTGTCTTTACCCCATCAATCTCTCACTCATCAATTTATCAATTTATCAACTCATCAATTCATCAGTTATCAATCCAACAATTCCCCGGTAAAAATCGTATATTTGCAAAAGTTATAAAAAAACCGGAAATTATGTTTGATAATTTAACTTCAAAGCTGGACAAAGCCCTTCACGTATTAAAAGGGCACGGGCGTATTACGGAAGTAAACGTTGCCGAAACTTTAAAAGAAGTCCGTCGCGCATTGCTCGATGCAGACGTAAACTATAAAATAGCCAAGGAATTTACCAACCGCGTCAAAGAAAAAGCTTTGGGACAAAACGTATTGACCGCCTTAAAACCCGGGCAGTTGATGGTCAAAATCGTCAAGGACGAGCTGACCGATCTGATGGGCGGTCAAGCGGCCGGGATGAATTTATCCGGTAATCCGACAGTCATATTGATGGCCGGTTTACAAGGTTCGGGTAAAACGACTTTTTCGGGTAAATTAGCCAATTGGCTCAAAACCAAGAAAACCAAACAACCTTTATTGGTCGCTGCCGATGTTTACCGTCCTGCGGCTATCGACCAATTAAAAGTGGTTGGCGAGCAAATAGGTGTGGAAGTTTATGCCGAACCGGACAATAAAAATCCGGTTGAAATAGCCAAAAATGCCATTGAATATGCCAAACAAAACGGTAAAAACGTTGTTATCATCGATACGGCCGGGCGTTTGGCGGTCGATGAAGAGATGATGAACGAAATTGCGGCCATTCATAAAGCCGTCAATCCGCAAGAAACATTATTTGTAGTCGATGCTATGACCGGACAAGATGCCGTCAATACCGCCAAAGCTTTTAACGACCGGCTCGATTTTGAAGGTGTTGTTTTGACCAAGCTTGACGGTGATGCCCGCGGTGGGGCGGCACTTTCCATCAAATCCGTTGTCAACAAACCTATTAAATTTATAGGAACAGGCGAAAAAATGACCGATATCGATATGTTCCACCCCGACCGGATGGCCGACCGGATTTTGGGTATGGGTGATATCGTTTCGTTGGTAGAACGAGCGCAAGAACAATACGACGAAGAAGAAGCCCGGAAACTTCAAAAGAAAATTGCCAAAAATCAATTCGGTTTTGATGATTTTCTCAAACAGATTCAGCAAATCAAAAAAATGGGAAATATCAAGGATTTGATGGGAATGATACCCGGTATGAGTAAGATGATGAAAGGTATCGATATAGACAACGATGCTTTTAAAGAAATAGAAGCCATTATATATTCAATGACTCCTGCCGAACGCCGTAATCCGTCTATCATCAACGGTAGCCGTAAAAAACGGATTGCCCGTGGCTCCGGTAAAAGTGTTGCGGAAGTCAATCAACTAATCAAACAATTCAATCAAATGGCAAAAATGATGAAGATGATGCAAGGCGGTAAAGCTAAGGCAATGATGAATATGTTTAAGGGAATGCGGTAAATTAGTATGAAGTGAATACTTCGACAAGTTCAATAACCGAAGTTTGTAGAGAAAAATGCGATTGTTATTTCAAATGTTTCCCTCATTTCGTCGAGGTTCCCCGCCCTCGACCATAATTTTGCTTCAATATGCCGGAATAATCTCTTTTTTTTTTTCAAAAAACACCGGCTTTCATCCAGAAAAAAATATTGATTTACAATCTTTTTATTCAACATTATAAACATTAAGCTATGGTATTAATCGACGGCAAACAAACAGCGTCTGACATTCGCGAGGAAATTAAAAACGAAGTGGCGGAACTTGTAAAACAAGGCAAACGTCCGCCGCATCTGGTGGCGGTTTTAGTAGGCAACGACCCGGCAAGTATGACATATGTCAGCAGTAAAGAACGCTTGTCAAAAAAAGCCGGCTTCCACTCTACTCTATTGCATTTTGACAAAAACATCAGCGAATCTGAACTACTCAAAACCGTCGATAAGCTCAACCGAGACGATACGGTGGACGGCTATATCGTTCAACTGCCTTTGCCGTTGCATATCGATTCACAAAAAATCATTATGGCTATCGACCCTGCCAAAGATGTGGACGGTTTTCATCCGGTCAATTTGGGAAAGATGGTGGCACAGCTACCCGGCTTTCTTCCGGCAACACCTTACGGTATTATCGAACTAATTAAACGTTACAATATAGAAACTTCCGGTAAAAATGCGTTGATTATTGGACGCAGTTTGATTGTCGGACGACCGTTGAGTATATTGATGAGTCAAAAACGCGAAGGTGGTAACGCTACGGTAACCGTTGCACACAGCCGGACAAAAAACATCAAAGAATTGACATTGCAAGCCGACATCATAGTTACGGCACTGGGTAAAGCACACTTCCTGACCGCCGGTATGGTCAAGGAAGGTGTAGTAGTCATCGATGCGGGAATTAACAGCATAGAAGCACCGGACACTAAACGCGGTTACAGATTGGTTGGGGACACCGATTTTGAAAACGTTAGTAAAAAAGCATCTTTTATAACACCGGTTCCCGGCGGTGTCGGACCAATGACCATCGCTATGCTACTGAAAAATACCTTGCAGGCTTATAAGTATCAATTTGCGAGTAACAAGTAGTAAATTTTTAGAGGAGTGAGGGAATGAGTAGCAAGGAAAAGGTTCAATGAACTACAAAAATACCGTGAAACGGTTTCAATCATCATTTCATCAAATTAGAACCGCTACACTTGTCTTCACATCTGACATTCCTTTATTTAACAGGATTCCGTTTATTGCTTAGTAAACTCTGGTGAACTGAGAAAAAGTATTTTAAAATCAATCAATATTCTTAAATCTTTCAATCAAAATTTTCAAATCTTCCGGTGCAACATTCGGTTTGTAAATGGCAATTCTTTCATCGTTTTCAAAAATAAAAATCAACCATTTGGGCAAATCGTCCACTTCTTTGATTTCGTTGTAAGGGTATCGTAGTTCAGCTTGTTCGTTTTTGACAATTACGGCGTTATCCGTAAAAACATATTCCGTATGGACGGCATTGATTTTATCGACCAATCCGTAATAATATTTTTTTTCTTTACGCACGAGATAAAAGGCCAAAAAAGGGAAAAGTAAGGCAAAAAAAAGATAAAAATAGTGCATTGAGGTAAATTCGATACCGTTTTTGATACTTTTGTAAAATAAATAAGCGGTTGCACCAATAAATAGCAAACCAAAAGCCATATTGATGATAAACAAGCGTTTTTTATAAACGGGTTTGACCACATCGGGAAAAGCGGTTTCCAAAAAATCTTTGTGGTCTAAATGTTCTTTTATGCGAATTTCTTTCATTTCCGGTTTGGCTTATTCAAATGTCAAACTGATATAGACACCACGGGTTTTGACATATTCGATGTGATTGGTCCAAGGGCTGTTGGGATCGTTATCTCTGACGAGTTCGTCTTGTAAGGCAAACACACCGCGGATACTCGGGGTAAATTTGAAATAAAACAAATACATTTCCAAACCGAAACCGATTTCATACATCCAAACATTACTGTGCATACGAAATCTCCCGGCAGAATTGTCTTTTGTAGAATCTTCCCAAGAATTGAGATTGTAAGCATATATAAGTCCGCCGGTAATATAAGGACGAATATTGCCGTAACGGATAGTGTTGAGTTTGAGCGATAGCGGAACCTGGACATAATTGGAAGTAATATCTCTAACACTATCCCTGACTGTTTGTAAATTCCTGAAAATCAACCTTCTGTTTGTAAAATACACTCCGGGTTCCGAACGGATGCTTACCCAGGGATTGATATTCAAATTACCAACCAAACCGACTTGAAATCCGGGATTGGTTTCTTGGATTATATGTTCATAAGGCCGGTCGTAGCTGATTTTGAAATCGTAAAAATTCATACCGAAATAATATCCCCAAGAAACGGTTTTTTTATCAAAAAAAGGACGGTTTTTAGGAATGTCGTCGGTATATTGAGCTTGTAGAACGGCAAAAGTCAAAAAGCTTATCAAAACTAGCAATTTCCGGGAAACATTTTTCTTCATTTTCAAATTAAGTTGTTTTATGATTACTGTGTTGTTAATTGAATTTTATTTTTTAAAAGCTTTATAAATGCTGGCGGCACCGAACATTAAGGGATAATTACGCACTGATATAAACTGATTTTTTCTCAAAATATTGTTAAAAGCTTCACCATAAGGAAAAGCACCAGCCGATTCGGGTAAATATTCATAAGCTTTTTTGTCTTTGGAGAACAAACGGCCTAAAAAAGGGATAATATATTTTGAATAAAATTTATAACCTTGTTTGAATGGAAATTTTTCCGGTTGCGAGGTTTCCAATACAACAAAAATACCGCCGGGACGCAAAACACGGTGGATTTCTTTTAAACCTTTATCCAAATCTTCAAAATTACGAACCCCGAAACCTACGGTAACAGCATCAAAACTGTTATCTTCAAAAGGTAAATTTTCCGAATCACCCAAAACCATTTCTATCAAATTGTCCAGTCCTTTTTCTTTTATTTTTTTCTTGCCTATTTCGAGCATACCCTTTGAAATATCCAATCCGGTAATTTTTTTGGGCTTTATTCCGGCCAGCATAATTGCAAAATCACCGGTTCCCGTAGCAATGTCCAGAATATGTTCCGGGTTGGTTTCCGCAACCATTTTTACGACTTTTTTACGCCATTTGACATCAATCCCGAAAGTCATCAACCGGTTCATAAAATCGTAATTTTCCGAAATATTGTCAAACATTTCGGTTACTTGTTGTTTGCGGCTGCTCTCTCTATCTTTGTATGGTTTAACGTTTATATTCATTGTTTAGTTGAAAGTTGAAGGTTGAAGGTTATACTTCGACAAGCTCAGTAACCGTACTTCGACAAGCTTAGTAACCTGAGTTGAAAGTTTTTGTATCAAATATAGTATCAAATATCAAGTTGACCTAGCTACTTGTGTTACTAGCTACTTGATACTTGTTACTTCAAAGCTTCTTTGACCCGTCTGAATGCTTCTTTGAGTTCATCTTTTCCGGTAGCATACGAAAAACGCAAACATTCCGGGTTGCCGAATGCTTCACCTGTTACGGTTGCAACTTTGGCCTGTTCGAGCAAATACATAGATAAATCCGTAGCATTGTTTACGGTTACACCATTAAAAGTTTTACCGAACAATTCGGAAACATCGGGAAAAAAGTAAAAAGCACCGGTAGGCATATTTACTTTAAATCCCGGAATTTCTTTGAGTAATTGATAAACCAATCGTCTTCTTTCATCAAAAGCATCTATCATATATTTGATTTTTTCTTTGCCACCGTCCAAAGCGGCAATAATAGCTTTTTGCGCAATGGAATTAGCTCCCGAAGTGACTTGACTTTGGATTTTGGCACACGCTTTGGCAATAGTCGGATGTGCTGCCATATATCCGACCCGCCAGCCGGTCATGGCAAAAGCTTTGGATACACCGTTAATGGTTACAATACGATCTTTAATCGTATCTATTTCGGCAAAACTGGCAAAATCACCTGTAAAATTGATATATTCATAAATTTCATCGGAGATCACATAAACTTGCGGATGACGTTCCAACACTTTTCCAAGTGCCGCTAATTCATCTTTGGTATAAACCGACCCACTGGGATTACTGGGTGTATTGAAAATCATTAATTTGGTATTAGGGGTGATGGCCGATTCGAGCTGTTCAGGTGTGATTTTAAAATCGTTTTCAATAGTTGTTTTAATAGGCACGGGTATGCCACCTACCAATTTGGTAATTTCAAAATAACTGACCCAAAACGGCGCGGGCAAAATAACTTCGTCACCGGGACTGACCAAAACCATAGCGGCATTAAAAATGGATTGTTTGGAGCCGTTTGAAACGACAATTTGTTCGGGGCTGTATTCCAGATTATTGTCGCGTTTGAGTTTTCTGCAAATAGCTTCCCTGACATCTTTGTAGCCTACTATCGGTGGATATTTAAAGAAATGCTCGTCCATTGCTTTTTTGGCAGCCGACACAATATAATCCGGTGTATCAAAATCAGGCTCACCCAAGCTCAAACTGATAATATCGATACCTGATGCTTTTAATTCACCTGCCCTTTCAGCCATAGCAATGGTTTGGGATGTGGACAGGGTTTTTATGCGGTTGGATAAATTCGGTTCCATATTTTTGAATATAAATTATATGTAAAATTATTAAAACTTTATTGTAGTTATACATGAAAATCAATCAATTCTTGCACCGGGTTTTTAATGATTTTTCCGGGTATTAAACCGTGTTTTTCAATGATTTCCAATAATTCTTTTTGAAAATAATAAGCAATGGAACCGTTAAAGTGTAAAGGTAAGTCACGGTATTGCTCATAAGCGGCCAATTCTTGGGTAACAAATTGTTCAAACCCGCGGTATAACAGGTCTTTGATATATTTACTTTTGTAATGTTTTTTCATAAAAGGGGCAAAAGAAGCCAAATAAGTGTTCGGTTGCGGTTTTTGATATAAAGTTGTTAAAACTTTGTCGGGATTAATTTTATATTCGGTTTTAAATTGTTGTTTGATTTGTTTGGGCATCCTTTTAAAGAAATAATCACGGAGCAGTTGTTTGCCAAACCAATTTCCCGAAGCATCATCCATTAACAAATATCCCATATATCCAATGCTGTAAACAATATCTTTGCCGTCATAAAAGCAAGAATTGGAACCTGTTCCGAGAATGGAAACCAAGCCGGGTTCTTTTCCGGCGGTCGCCCTGGCTGCCGCTAACATATCGGAATAGATATGGATATCGGCTTTGTCAAAAATACCGGATAAAACTTTTTCCAATTTTTGACGGGCCATATCATCATCAACGCCGGAAGCATACATATGAATTTCTTTGATATAATGAGCATGTTGTAAAATTTCATTGCAGCGGGCAATGTTTTTGCTCATTGTTTCTTCATCAAAAACCGTAGGATTTAAGCCGCCGGATTCAAATTTGCCAATAATCATCCGTTCATTGTTTACCAATATCCAAGCGGTTTTGGTCGAACCGGCGTCAGCAATTAAAATCATAGTTGAGATGTTTTATTTTGGCAAAAATACGTTAATTAGTTGAAAGTTAAAAGTTGAAAGTTGTGCTTCATAGAATATTTTGGGCTTTGATGATTGTTTATTGCTTCAAACGGTAATCCTGCTTTTAAATTGAGGAATTGAGGATTTGTTGTGCTTCAAAGATTATGTCGTTTATTGATGATTACTTATTACTTCATACATTGTTTCTACTTATAATTTGAGGAAATGAGGATTTTTATTAACCATAAAAGACATAAAAGGACATAAAAGACAATAAAAAATATAGAACCCCGTAGGGGTGACATTATTATAGGTAAATGTTCATAATGTTTGTAGAGACGCACAACCTGTGCGTCTGATATCACGACAAACAATAAAAAAACACCATTGAGCGCCTTTAGGTGCGTCCTGTTAGTAGGTGAAACAATAAAGAAAAACCATTGAGCGCCGTAGGTGCGTCCTGTTAGTAGCATAAAATATCGTACAGGACAATAAAACCCCGTAGGGGTGATCTGTACGACTTCAATTAATCATTCAAATTGTCCAATTCCGTTTGCAACGTTTCCCATTCGGTCATCAGGTTTTCCAAACGGTTTTGAGTAGCCGTATAAGTATTAAAAAAATCAGGGTCAGTGGGTGGAACGGCTGAGGATAATTTTTGTTCCATTTCCGCAATTATATTTTCCAGTTGTTCTATTTCCGTTTCAACCTTTTGAAGCCGGTTTTTAAGTTGTCTTTGGCGCTTTCGCTCGGCTTTACGTTGTTCGTATGACGTATTTTTCTTGCTTTTCTCCGGCTTTGATTTCTTTTCTTTTTTCAGCTCTATTTCTCTAAAACTTTCGGCTTGCCGTTCTTGTAAAAAATAATCGATATCACCGGGATGTATTTTGATGTTTTTGTTTTTAAACTCTATTGTTTTGTCTGACAGACCTTGTAAAAAATGCCTGTCGTGGGAAACGACAATCAAAGTGCCGTCAAATGTCAAAAGGGCTTGTTGTAAGACATTTTTGGAGTGTATGTCCAGATGATTGGTCGGTTCGTCCATAATTAAAACGTTGAAGGGTTGCATCATCATAACTGCCAATGCCAGCCGGTTGCGTTCACCCCCGGATAAAACACGGACTTTTTTATGCACATCATCTCCCGAAAACAAAAAAGCACCTAAAATATCCCGGACTTTGGAACGGTTGGTATCATCTGAAGCGGCTTCGAGTGTTTCCAAAACCGTTAGACCGGAGTCTAAATACTCTGATTGGTTTTGAGCAAAATAACCAATCTTTACATTATGTCCCGTTTTGATTTTGCCACTGCTAGCCGGCAATTCACCGACCATAATTTTGGCCAAGGTGGTTTTACCCGTCCCGTTCTGTCCTACAAATGCCAGCCGTTCACCTTTGGCTATAATCAAATTAAGGTCTTTTAAGACTTCTTTATCACCATAATTCTTATATAAATGTTCAATTTCAAATACAATTTTGCCGGAGGGCTGTGCTACGGGAAACCGGATATTCATCGCCTTTTCATCAATTTGGTCGACTTCTATCCGCTCCATTTTTTCCAGTTTTTTGATTAAAGACTGGGCAAAAGCGGCTTTGGTGGCTTTGTAACGGAATTTTTCAATCAAGCGTTCGGTTTCTTTGATTTCTTTTTCTTGGTTTTTAGCCGCTTGACGTTGTTTTTCAATCAATTCCGATTTTATTTTCATAAAAACGGAATAAGGTTTTGGAAAATTATAGATTTTATTTTTAGTCAGTTCGATGGTCCTGTTAGTGACATTATCGAGAAACATTTGGTCGTGAGATACCAAGAGTAAGATACCTTTATAATTCTTTAAAAAATTTTCAAACCACAAAATACTTTCTATATCCAAATGATTCGTCGGTTCGTCAAGTAAAAGAATATCATTGTTTTGCAACAAAATTTTTGCCAATTCAATCCGCATACGCCAGCCCCCCGAAAAGGTTTCTACCGGTTTTTGAAAATCCGCCCCGGTAAACCCCAAACCTTTCAATACTTTTTCGGCTTCGCCTTTGTATTGATACCCGCCAATGACTTGAAATTTTTCTTGTAACCGGTGATACCCGTCAAGCAATTGCATGTAAGCATCACTCTCAAAATCGGTGCGGTGTGCAAGTTCGTTTTCTAAATCCGACAGTTTTTTTTCAACTTGTTTAATCTCATCAAAAGCTTTGTAAGTTTCTTCCAAAACCGTTTTGCCGCTTTCAAAATCAATATCTTGGCGTAAATACCCTATTTTATGCCCTTTCAGGATATTGATTTGCCCTTCCGCCGGCTCAATTTCTCCGTTTATGGCTTTGAGTAAAGTTGTCTTGCCTACTCCATTGCGTCCAATCAATCCTGCTTTATCGCCCGGATTTAATTGAAAACTGACATTACGGATAATATCATTGCCGCCAAGCCGTATCGTTAAATTGGAAACATTGAGCATAAAAAAATTTTGTTGTCAAAAATACATTATTGAGTGAAAAGTTAAAAGTGGAAAGTTAAAAGTTTTTAATATCAAACGGAAAACCGTAGAAAAGGCCGGTTTTGGCGTCCCTAACAGATTTCAGGTGACAATAAAATAAACCATGGAATTTTTGCTATTTTTGGTCTAATGTGAAAATTATACTAATTCTGGATATAAAAATTGTCTAAAAATAATTTGGTATAATTTATTCGCACCTTTTATATACAAGTAACAGAAGCAAATAATTTTTCGTATCGCACAGTTTGAATAAACAATAATACAAATGCTTAAATTCGAACAAATTACATATCAATCCCCTTTATACGATAAGGTTGTGCAATTACGCGAACGTATTTTGCGGGCGCCTTTGGGTTTGACATTTTCGGAAAGTGATTTGTCGGTAGATAAAAACGAAATGCTGTTTGCTTTGACAGACAATGGCGAACCGGTTGCTTGTTTACAGATAAAACCTTTAACCGAAACACATGTAAAATTACGGCAAATGGCGGTGGACACAAATCGTCAGCGACAAAATTTGGGATCAAAATTGGTCAGAGAAGTTGAAAATATTCTTAAAAGTCAAAAAATCAAAAGTATTGAATTGCACGCACGCGAATCAGCGGTTGGTTTTTATCAAAAACTCGGTTATCATGTAGTATCCGAACGGTTTATTGAAGTAGGTATACCGCATTTTAAGATGCTAAAAGTCATTGAAAGTTTGTAATGTTCATAAAGTTTGTAATGTTCATAAAGTTTGTAATGTTCATAAAGTTTGTAATGTTCATAAAGTTTGTAATGTTTAAATGTAAGTAGTAAATAGAGATACCAACGTTCAAAAATGACAGCAGTCACAAAATCAAAAATCAAAACAATTCCTGATTTCCTTACTCCCCATTCCTCAAATCAAAAGCACAATTATAATATGAACCGTAACTTTTAACAAGGACAAACGCACTATAAAAAATTAAAATAATTCTTTTAGCCCCGTAGGGGCATCCTGCTTGTAGTAGAATATAATGCCATCACAACACAATAAAACCCCATCGGGGTGACCTAATGAAATTATCAATAACGCAAGTTATAGGTCGCTCCTACGGAGCTATTTGTTATCATTAACTTGTCTTGCTACAAACGATATGCTCCTACGGAGCTGATATTAAGGAATTTGCAAGTCATTACAATTTGATTAAACTAACATTTTGTAAAATTCTCAAATAATTATGGTGCGTCTGCCCTGAAACTTTTAACTTTTAACTTTCAACTTTCAACTATTTATAACTATCTTTGTCAAAAATAACATTATGATTGTTTTGACCGGCGAAAAAGATTGGTTTTATCATTTAACTTATTGGATTACGGCTTTGTTACCGGTAATATTAGGTTTCGGGCTGACAATGTTGATGATTTGGTATTTTACCAAAAATTATAAAGGACAGGATGATTCCGATGAATTTAAAGAAGATAATTAAAAATCGTTTTATGGCAAAAATCAGATTAACAAAAATATTTCATTTTGATACCGGACATGCATTGGCGGGGTATGACGGAAAATGCCGTCATGTTCACGGACACAGCTACCGTTTGGAAGTAACCGTTATCGGAGAGCCTGTAAAAGACCCTTCCCATCCGAAATTCGGTATGGTAATAGACTTTGCCGATCTTAAAAAAATTGTCAACAAATATGTTATTGACGATTATGACCACGCTTTGGTATTGAACAGAAAAACCGCTTATAAAGAAATCGGTGATTTTTTGGTGGAACGCGGACACCATATTTTATTGGTTGATTTTCAACCGACAGGCGAAATGATGATACAAGATATGGCACACCGTATCATGCCGCATTTACCGGAAGGTGTATCATTATTCAGATTAAAATTGTATGAAACAGGTACTTCTTATGCCGAATGGTATGCCGGAGACCAATCATAAACATATCAATGTGCCGGCAGGTAAAAAAATTTATTTTACTTCGGATCACCATTTCGGTTTACCGGCAAAATTGAGTAGTCGCGAGCGGGAAGCACTTTTTGTCAAATGGCTTGACAAGATACGTCAAGATGCTCACGCACTTTTTATTCTCGGCGATATGTTCGATTTTTGGTATGAATACAAACATGCCGTTCCCAAAGGTTTTGTAAGAGTTTTAGGCAAGTTAGTGGAACTGACCGGTCAAGGTATTCAAATTTATTTCTTTGTTGGCAATCACGATATGTGGATGCGTGATTATTTTACAAAAGAACTCGATATTCCTGTTTTTTTCGACCCGGAAATCTTTATTATCGATAATCAAAAATTCTTAATTGGTCACGGAGACGGTCTCGGTCCCGGTGACAAAACTTTCAAATGGTTAAAAAAACTGTTCCGTAATCCGCTGGCACAATGGTCTTACCGTTGGCTGCACCCGGATTTAGGCTTGAAACTTGCCAAATATTTATCACAAAGGAATAAACTGATAAGTGGTAATTACAATTTCCGATTTAGAGGAAAAGAAAAAGAACGCTTATACTTGTATGCCCGCGATTTTCTCAAAAAACAACCGGATATCAAATATTTTGTGTTCGGACACAGGCATTTACCTTTGCAAATACCGGTAGGTGAAAACAGCATTTATTTTAATACAGGTGACTGGTTGACCCATTTTACTTATCTGGAATATCAAAACGGAAATTTAAAATTAAAAGAATATTCTAAAATTCAATAAACCTATCCAATTTTTCAAGGTAAACAGTCAAATTTTTCAGGCCTGTCAGTTCCGTGCCGTAATGTGGCAAAATTTGAATATTTGATGTTTTAAAAGCTTTTTTGATGTGTGATATGTCAAAACCTTTATGATATTTGTTTAAAAAAATATGGCTGACGGGTATTTGAAATTTTTCGAGTTTTTTGACGATTAACAACGATTCGTTAAAAGATAATTTGCCGGTATTTAAAACCAAATTTAAAGAAGTTTGATGTGTATCTTTAAAAAGCGCTCTTAATTGTTCGTAAGTCGCAATTTGTTGCTGCAGATTATTTTTGATTTTATCGGTTTCCAATTCTTTGTGTCCGAATTTTATCCGTGAAATGATTTCTTTTTTTTCCAATATTTTTTGACGTAAATCCAACAAATTGTTTAGCCAAATCAGAGACAAATCCGGTAATGTCAAAAATTTTAAAGTCAGTGCCGTCGGAGGCATATCAAAAACTAGATAAGCCGTATCTCCTGCATTTTTAAGGATATTTTGAAACGCTGATATTAAGGCATATTCTTCTATTCCGGGCGAATATTTGAGAACATCGAAATATTTTTCCAAATTGAAAGCCGTCAAATACGAATAGCTGCGTCTGACTTGGTGGCGGATATCTGTCAAGTATTTATCAATCCATTTTTCCGTATCGATTTCAATGACGGATAAATGATCATTTACCGGTACAGGTTTTTCCGAAAATCGCCGTTCGAAAATATCGCTTTGATTGTGTGCCGGATCCATTGATACCAGCAAAGTTTTATGTTTGTTTAGGGATAAATGTAAAGCGGTCAAAGCCGAAGATGTGGATTTTCCGGCACCGCCTTTTCCGATGAAAAAGATATTTTTTGGATAGGTTGTTTTTTTATTCATTTTTTATTTTTACACAAATTGTAGCGCTGAGCTTGTCGAAATGTTATTTAAAGAATTTTGTCAGTAATTTATGGAATTTCTCATTACGTTCGAAATGACGACAGTCATAGCTTCAATTTTCAACTAACATTAGCCGGCATCAAAAACCGATAACAAATCCGATAAGGGATCGTGTGCCGTACCGGTTTTATTTAACATGATTTTAAGGTGTTCTTCCATTTCTGGTAACAATTCCAAAGTAATAGCCGTCGGTGGTGCCGGTAACCCGACTAATGAACCTAATACCAACAATCCGAAAATATTTTCCATTTCACCTAATTCCGTTTCAATACTGTCAATGGCTTTTTCACGGGCAGTTTCATTGTATAAACGCCATAGTTGTTTGGTAAAATTCTTAATTTTTTGCAATAACTTGTTTATTTTCATCTTTTTCGGGATTAAAAGGTGTGGCAAAAAGTTTCCGTCCTCCGTCAACGGCTACCCAAATCATTGCCAATAAAATAACGGCATTCAATATTGTAAGTAAAACATTGTGGTTGTTGATAAAATTGATTTGGTTGAGAATAACCGCCCACATCGACACGGCCAGCATAAAGATAGCCGGCACAAAGCTGATGAGCCAGCCCCATTTGGTGCGTCCTTTGAGATAAATTGTAACGACCAACAAGACCAGAGCGGCCAAAGTTTGGTTGACAGCTCCGAAAATAGGCCATAAGGTTAAAGCGCCTTTACCGTCGGCACCGGTAGAAAAAATTAAGAACAAGGCAATCAGAATGACAAATGCCGTAGCAAAATATTTGTTTTTAAAGGTTTTAGGAAAGGTTTCACTGATTAAATAACGTTGCACACGAGTAGCGGTATCCAAGGTAGTGCCGGCAAAAGAGGCGACGAAAACACCCATAATTGTCAGTGTAATGTTTTTAGGGATACCTAAGGATTGAATCATATTGGCGGCACCTTCCACAAAAGCTCCGACCTTTGAACTCAATCCGCCGGCCGCTTGCCAAGAAATATAATGTTGTGACCAAGCCTCCACACCGGTCAACAGCTGACCGTCACCGGTCAAATACCCCATTCCGATACCGGCAACAGTAGCGATGATAACCAAAGTCGCCAAAGAACCTTCCATCAACATAGCACCGTAACCGACAAATAACGAATCGGATTCACGTCTTACTTGTTTGGATGAAGTTCCCGACGAAACCAAAGCGTGAAAGCCCGAAATGGCACCGCAAGCAATGGTGATAAACAAAAACGGTATCAATGACGGTGACCCTTGCGGATGCGATCTGACAGCCGGTGCTACGATATGTAAATCGCCTGAAAATCCGGCAAATAAAACACCTAAAATCAACAAAACCATAGCAATGACCAATTGGTGTGTGTTGATATAATCACGCGGTTGTAATAAAGTGGTGACAGGCAAAATAGAAGCAATAAAAGCGTATATCAATAATATTATGGACCAAAGTGCAACGGGAGAAAGCCCCAAAGCTTGCGGCATTTTTAGGGGCATATAAGTACCCCAAACCACTGTCAAATACATTATCAATACGGCGATAATAGACCAAACCGCCAGATTACCGCCTTTTTTATACACAATATATCCCAAATAAATGGCTATCGGGATTTGTAACCAAACGGGTAAAACCGCTTGAGGATACATTTTAAATAAAATGGCAATGACCAATCCGAAAATGGAAACAACAATCCACAATTCGAGAAAAATAATAAAAAACAGGAAAAATTTAGTCCGTGCATTGATAAATTTTCCGGTTATTTCGGAAATGGATTTACCTTTATTACGCATTGAAATAATCAAACTGCCGAAATCATGTGCCGCCCCCATAACAATAGAACCGACAAAGACCCAAATCAAAGCCGGCAACCAGCCCCAAATGACGGCAATAGCCGGCCCGACAATAGGCCCCGTGCCGGCAATGGATGCAAAATGATGCCCGAAAATCACTTCTTTTTTGGTCGGCACAAAATCGACACCGTCTTCCAATTCAACAGACGGAACGGGATTGTTGTCATCCAATTTGAAAATTCTTTTGGCGATAAATTTTCCGTAAATCCTGTACATCAAAATATAACCGGCAAAAACGGATAACATCATTAATATGGACCCCATAACATTGTTGTTTGGTTAAATTTTGTTAAAATTACTAAATAATTTTCAATTTAGACTTTGATTAAGTTATATTGTTGATAATCAAATATTTATATATCTGTCAGGTTTTAGAAACCTAGTAGGTCTCGTTGTTTTTAAAGTATAGTAGGATAAGATTTTAAAAAGTTTGTCCTTGATAATTAACAAATTACTAAACAGCACTAAATTATCCTTTTTCCCTTATCCCTTATCACTTATCACTTATCCATTATCTAACTAGCAACATACTCTCGATTTTAACGATTTTTTGGCAATAATAAATTTTCAATTGTGATATAATAATCTTATTTTTGCAAACCGGAAGTTTGTTTTCCGGGGCAAGAGGGATAGGAATGACAGCTGGCGTGATGGCGGACACTTACAAAAAAAGCCGGAGAATAGCGACCGGAGGAAGCTCGTCAAACGGCTGTATTTTTTGTGTGACCGCCGGCACGACACTAAAATGGATAGCCCGATCCGTGCGGCTTATGCGGTGGATTTGCAGGAAACGGACTTGCCATCACCATAAAACTTAATTAAACAGTTGTGAATGAAAAAATTAATTTTGATTATTATCGGCTTTTTGTTGTTAGCAGCTTGCAGTGAATACCAAAAAGTGTATAACGGCAACGATATAGAAGCCAAATACAAAATGGCGTGGAAAATGTATAAAGCCGGAAAATACGGTAAAGCCGACCAATTGTTTACGCAAGTGGATAAATTTTACAAACAAAAACCGGCTTACCAACGTTTATTGTTTGCGCATGCTATGTCATTGTTTCACATGAAATATTATCAATCGGCAGGGGAAAAGTTTAGAAAATTTACCCGTTTGTATCCCGAAAGCTCAAAAGCCGAAGAATCAGATTTTTATATCGTCAAAGCTTATGAAGCGCTGTCACCTCCTTATTCGCTTGACCAAGGTTATACCGTGCGGGCTATCGAAGAAATCAACAGTTTTTTGAAAAAATATCCGTTTTCAAAATACAAAGACCAAGTCAATGCTATCAACGAAAAATTGCAACGGAAATTGGAACGGAAATATTTTGAAATTGCCAAAATGTATTATGATTTGGACCGTTACAAAGCGGCAATCAGGGCATTTAACAATTATTTGGTGGATTATCCCGGCTCTTATTTAAAAGAAAAAGCTTTGTATTACCGTTTTAAAGCGGCGGCAGACTTGGCTTTACAAAGTGTGGAATCTAAAAAAGAAGCCCGTATAAATACGGCTATCGGATATTACCGGAATTTTATGGAAAAAAACAAAGACGAAAATTTGAAAACCAAAGCCAAAAAAACTTTTGAAAAGTTGCAAAAAGCATTGAGTGATATGCAAAAAAATCCCTCAACAACAAGTTAATAATTTGAAAATCAAATAAATATATATATTATGTCTGATTTAAAAAAAACCAAAGCACCTCTTACAACTATCACTTACGACCGTAAAAAAATCAAAGAACCGACGGGTAATATTTATAAAGCCATAAAAATTATTGCCAAACGGGCAGAAGTAATCAATAAGGAATTGAAAAAAGAATTGGACCAAAAACTGGACGAATTTAAGACCGAACAAGATCCTTTGGCAGAGACTTTTGAAAACAAAGAACAAATAGATATTTCCCGTTTCTATGAGCGCTTGCCTAAACCAACAGCTATTGCCTTGCAAGAATGGTTAGAAGGACAGATTGTTTGGCGTGATTTGACAAACGAAGATTTGAAAGAATACAAATAAAATAAGTGTCTGTCAAAGACAAAAATATTATTATCGGCATCAGCGGTGGTATTGCCGCTTATAAAATACCATTGTTGGTCAGATCTCTTAAAAAAGCAGGTGCCAATGTGCAAATTGTGATGACACCGGCGGCACACGATTTTGTGACACCGGTTACATTATCAACATTATCGGGACGTCCGGTTTTGAGTGAATTTATCAAGGACAGTACAGGTAGTTGGAACAACCACGTTTCATTGGCCTTGTGGGCGGATTTAATGGTGTTTGCTCCGGTGACTGCCAATACATTGGCAAAAATGGCAACCGGTCAAGCGGATAATTTTTTACTGGCGGTGTATATGTCCGCCAAATGTCCGGTAATGATAGCGCCGGCTATGGATTTGGATATGTATGCGCATCCGGCTACCAAAGCCAATCTACAGAAACTACAATCTTACGGTTATGAAATTATTCCGGCTACCGAAGGGGAACTGGCAAGCGGCTTAACCGGTTACGGCCGTATGGAAGAACCGGAAAAGATTTTTAAGCGTATCAATGATTATTTTGCCGGTAAAAAAGATCTTTCCGGCAAAAAAGTTTTGGCATCTGCCGGTCCTACTTATGAAGCTATCGACCCTGTCCGGTTTATCGGAAATCATTCAAGCGGTAAAATGGGTATTGCCATTGCCGAAGCAGCCGCCGAGCGCGGCGCTGATGTCGTTTTGATTCTCGGACCAACACATTTGCAAGCTAATCATCCTAATATCCGTACCGTCAAAGTGCAAAATGCGGCACAAATGTATGATGCCGTGCACCGGGAATTTGATAATGCCGATATTACAATTATGGCAGCAGCCGTAGCGGATTTTACACCCGAACAAACAGCCGGACAAAAAATAAAAAAAAACGGTGATTCGATGAGCCTTAAACTCAAACCGACCAAAGATATTTTGGCTTCCTTGGGACAGAAAAAATCCGGCAATCAAATCTTAATCGGTTTTGCTATGGAAACCGAAAACGAAAAAAACAATGCTCTTAAAAAACTTCGTAAAAAAAATTTGGACTTCATTGTAGTCAATTCACTACGCGAAAAAAATGCCGGCTTTAAACACGACACTAATAAAGTCAGTATTTTGACTAAAAACGGTGATGTTATCGACTACCCTCTTAAAACAAAAAAAGAAGTGGCAAAGGATATTTTGGACTTGGCGATTAAATTAAAATAATACCAAATAGTATCTATTGAGGATTTTGCAATTCGTGCCGGTATTGATTTGTTGTCAAGATTTTGAGCAAATCCGCTTCCACACTTTTCATCGGATACTCGATGATACGCCCTTTTTCTTGTCCGTTTCGGTAAACGATAACGGTAGGTACGCGGATGATTTGATATGTTTTTGCCGGCTTATACGATTTGTATTGACGCGGTACAAAATAAATATCCGGATTTTGACGATAACCGGCTAAGTCCAAAATTTTGAATAAAACCGGCACCTGCTCGCGACTATCCGGACACCAAGTACCCATCACAATTACGATATTGTAATCGTTAACAACACGCTTTAGTTTGTTGACTATTTGCATATCAGGTCTGTAATCCCTGTAATTGGCATCAAACCATTCGTTGTAATATTTTTTTTCCAAATCACTGCGATGACCTTTACCGACCAAAATATCTTTACCTTTGTATTGTTCGGTATGAAGTTTGTCGGAAATGCCGCAAGCGGTTAAAAATAATGCTGTTAACAAAAAAATTACAATATTTTTCATAGATTTTCTTTTTAGATATCCGGAAACGGTTTTATTAATGACTGTCAAATTTAAACATTTTCTGATTAAAACGTATCTTTGTAGTGAAACTTTATAAAAATGGAAAAAGATTTAAGTAATTACCGGCGAGTATATCAACGTGCTAAACTAGATGAATCGTCCGTTCCCGAAAATCCTATGGAACTTTTTCGGAATTGGTTTTACGATGCCGAAAAACATGAAGATTGTATCGAAGTCAATGCGATGAGTTTGGCAACTTCCGGTTTGGATGGTTTTCCCCGCATCCGGGTGGTTTTGCTCAAAAAATTTACTTGGGAAGGTTTTATTTTTTATACCAATTACAATAGTGCCAAAGGCAAAGCCATTGCTAAAAATCCCAAAGTGTCACTGGCATTTTTTTGGCCGAAGATGGAACGGCAAATTATTATAAAAGGTATAGCTGGCAAATTGGCTGAAAATTTGTCGGACGGCTATTTTGAGACACGTCCGCGCGGCAGTCAAATAGCGGCTTGGTCATCACCGCAAAGTGAAGTGATACCGGGTAAAGAATTTTTGGAAAATCGTTTTAAAGAGTTTGAAAAAAAATTTGAAAATCAAGAAGTTCCCAGACCGTCGTTTTGGGGTGGTTATTTGGTCAAACCTGTTGAAATGGAGTTTTGGCAAGGACGTCCCAACCGGCTTCACGACCGCTTCCGATACACGCTTCAAGACGATTTTTCTTGGAAAATTGAACGTTTGGGTAGTTAATAGTTACTAGTAACAAGTAGCAAGTGAGAAGTAGCAGATCATGATAGGTTATTAATATCTATTTTTTATCTTTTAGGTTTTTTATGATCTAAAAAATTTTAAATCTTAAATTTATTCGCAATTGGCACTCTGTACTTGGCACTTTACACTAAAATAAATCTAAAATGATAAATTCACCACAAATCCCGAATGATTACGCACGTTGAATACGCTGCCGTCCTCAAAAATGAAGTATTGTCCTTTGATGCCGGTAAGTATGCTTTCAAATTCCGGAATTTTATTGAGGTTGACACTTTTGACTTTTTCAGGATATTTTAAGACGGGGTAGGATATTTTGACAGGCAAGGTTTCGTCCAACCAGTAACTTTCAAGTTCGTCTGTCAAAAGATGTTTTATTTGCTCCTTGACTTGTAAAATATTTTTATCCGTCGAAATACCTTTGAGCAATTTACGCCAATCCGTTTTATCGGGTATATGTTGTTTTATCAAAACTTCCGCTTGCCCGGCCAAAAAACGGTTTGGGGTTTCCATTACAGGCAAAGCTTGGTCGGCACCTTGGTCTATCCAACGGTAAGGGATTTGCGATTTACGGGTTACACCTACTTTGATATCACTGGTTCTGGCCAGATATACGATATGTGGTTGCAATTGCATACTTTCTTCAAAACCCAAATCGCGATCTTCAATTCCCAAATGTGCCCGGCTCAATTCCGGTTTCATTACCCATTCACCTGTTTGCGGACTTTCGAAATAACATTTTTTACACATACCTTGTGCAAAGATTGGCAAATCTTGTCCGCAACTCAAACATTCATGGCTGTCAAAACTTATTTTAATTTTCTTTTCGAGAAGGTTGTTGACAATAATGAAGTCGTCACCGGCATCGAGAAAATAGTTTACGGGATTTGCCAATTCGGTCGGCATACGTTTGAGGAGGACTTTGTAATTCATTTCAGATTTACGATTTCAGATTTCAGATTTTTTTTTAACCATAAAAGACATAAAAGGTCATATTAGTTTTTTTCTTTTATGTTCTTATTTTCTGTCAAAGACCAATTCGGCTCTAAAACCGACTTCCGTCCAAGTTTTACTGACGCCGTCTTTTCCGGTGTGTTTGTCGTAACAAACTTGATGAAATTGTTCGAAAGCTTTGTTTGCATCAAAATCTTCAAGTAAATCCAATTTGCCGTTTAGCGTTACTTTGCCGTTATCTTCATCAATTTGCAATTTTACGGGTAAAGTTTTTTTACGGCCGTTCATTTTAATACTCATCATAGCCGTTTGACCGTCTTTATCGATTTGTTCGATACGGGCATATATTTTTTCTGTGGCTGTCATATTCTCAAACAGCTTGGTTATCAACTTTTTATCACGGGATTCGTTGTCTGAAAAAATAGAATAAATATTGATTTCCGCTATTGCATTTTCAATAGTTGTTTTTAAATTACCGGCAGGTTTTACGCCTTTAATATTAAAATTTTGAAAAACACCTTTGACCGGAATTTTTCCGGTTGTTTTATAGCCCGTCCAATGAATAGACAAAGCATCTTCGTTTAAAATCCATTTTTCGGTTTGTAAAGTTTCTGACGGTTTTTTCCGGTTTTGTTCCGGTTTTTTCGCTTCGTTTTGACAAGAGTATAGTAGTAATATTGCTGCTAAAAGAATACTTAATTGTTTCATTTTTTTGGTTATTTGGTGAAGCTGATATTTGGTTATTTGATGTTGGATATCTAATGTGTCATTTCGAAGGAGGAATTATTGCTTGTCCCGACTTTCTTCCGGGAGAAATATATATTAATTGAGAATTGAAAATTAAAAATTAAGATTTCTCCTCACTCCTAACGTCGCTCGTTCAAAATGACAAATCACATTTTTAACTAATTAAGTGCTTTCAACCGTGCTTCGAGAATAGCAATTTTTTCCAAAGCATCGGCTTCTTTTTTGCGTTCCATAGCTACGACTTTTTCGGGGGCGTTATTGACAAACCGTTCGTTACTCAATTTTTTTTGTACACTTTGTAAAAACCCTTTAGTGTAAGCCAATTCTTTTTCGAGTTTTTTTCTTTCTTCTTCGGGATTTACCAAACCTTCGAGTGGTATAAAATATTCGTTGAACCCGACTCTGAATGATGCGGCATTATCAAGAGCTTGTGATACTTTTTCTATTTTCTCGACTTTTGCCAATTTTTTAATAACCGGTAATAATTCTTTGTTAATCTCTTGTTTTTCAATATACTTTAATGTTAACGCTTCTTTTTGCGGAATATTTTTTTCTTTTCTGATTTTTCTGATACCTGAGACGACTTCCTGTGCATGCGTCATTTGTTTGAGAAAATCCGCATCAAAACCGGTTTGCTCAGGATAGTTTGCAACAATTAAAGCATCTTCGGGTTTCCGGGTTTGAATATGTTGCCAAATTTCTTCGGTCAAGAACGGCATAAAGGGGTGAAGAATTTTCATATTATTTTCCAAAATACCGATAGTTTGCTCATAAGTTGTTTTATCAATTTTTTCACCGTAAGGTGGTTTAATCATTTCCAAAAACCAAGAGCTGTAATCGTCCCAGAGCAATTTGTAAATACGCATCAGAGCATTGGAGATGCGGTATTTTGAGAAATCGTCTTCTATTTCCGTAAGCACTTGTTGAAAACGGTTTTGATACCAACGGACGGCTGTTGCGGCATAATCCGGTTGCGGTTTTTTGTTGTCAATTTCCCAAGATTTTACCAAACGGAAACCGTTCCATATTTTATTGGCAAAATTACGTCCTTGTATGACCAGTTCTATATCAAACGGCAGGTCGTTACCGGCCGGAGAGGTTAGAAGCATTCCAACGCGAACTGCATCGGCACCGTGTTCTTCCATAAGTTGAATCGGGTCAGGAGAATTACCTAGGGATTTGGACATTTTACGTCCGAGTTTGTCACGGACAATACCGGTTAAATATACATTTTCAAAAGGTTTGTCACCGGCAAATTCGTATCCGGCCATAATCATCCTTGCCACCCAAAAGAATAAAATTTCGGGGGCTGTTACCAAATCGTCGGTCGGATAATAGTATTTAAAATCTTTGTTCTCCGGATTACGGATACCGTCAAATACACTAATCGGCCAAAGCCAAGACGAAAACCACGTATCCAAAGCATCTTCGTCTTGTTTTAAGTCTGATAATTGCAATCGAGAGTTGCCGGATTTTTTACGGGCTAATTGCAAAGCTTCTTCAATGGTTTCCGCTACAACAAAATCATCTTCGCCTTCACCGAAATAATATGCGGGGATACGGTGTCCCCACCACAATTGCCGTGAAATATTCCAGTCACGGACATTTTCCATCCAGTGAAAATACGTATTTTCAAATTTTTTAGGAATAAGTTTTACCTCAGCTTTTCTCACCGCATCGATAGCCGGTTGTGCCAATTCTTTCATTTTTAAAAACCACTGACGGGATAATCGCGGTTCTATAACGGCATTAGTCCGTTCACTACGGCCTACACGGTGGAGGTGTTTTTCCACTTTGACCAAAAATCCTTTTTCTTTAAGCTCTTCAACAATTTCTTTTTTGACAGTATCACGGTCCTTACCGGCGTAGTGTAAACCGTATTCGTTAAGCGTGGCATCTTCGTTGAAAATATCGATGATTTCCAAGTTATGCCTTTCACCTATTTCTTTATCATTAGGGTCGTGTGCCGGTGTGATTTTCAAAGCTCCCGTTCCGAATTCCGGATCGACATAATCGTCTGCAATGATAGGAATTTCCCTGTTGGCAATAGGAACAATGGCTTTTTTACCGATGTATTTCCGGTATTTTTCATTTTCTGGACTGACGGCAATAGCCGTATCACCCAAAATGGTTTCCGGTCGGGTAGTGGCAATTTGGATATAAGCATTTTCTTCGCCAACTACCGGATAATTGACATAATACAAATGTCCTTGTTCGTCGGTATAATTGACTTCTTCATCGGATATGGTGGTTTTGGCTACCGGATCCCAATTAACCATACGGAAGCCGCGATAAATTTTGCCTTTGTTGTATAAATCGACAAAAACTTTGATGACGCTTTCATACATATCGTCATCCAAAGTAAATTTGGTGCGGTCCCAATCGCAAGAAGCACCGAGTTTTTTGAGTTGTTCGAGGATGATACCACCGTGTTTGTGTGTCCACTCCCAAGCGTGTTTGAGAAATTCTTCGCGTGTAATATCGTCTTTTTCAATACCTTGTTCTTTAAGTTTGGCTACAACTTTGGCTTCGGTGGCTATGGAAGCATGGTCGGTTCCCGGTACCCAGCAAGCGTTTTTGCCCGACATACGCGCCCGGCGGATTAAAACATCTTGTAAAGTATTATTGAGCATATGCCCCATATGTAAAACGCCTGTCACATTTGGCGGCGGTATGACAATTGTATAAGGTTCTCTGTCGTCGGGTTCGGAATGAAAATAACGGTGTTTCATCCAGTATTCATACCATTTGTCTTCTACTTGGCTCGGGTCGTATTTAGTCGGGATACTCATATCTTTATTTTTAGTTTCGATTGACAAAAATACGATTTTAATGGAAATTAGTTAAATGTTCATAAAGTTGAAAGTTCATAAAGTTCATAAAGTTCATAAAGTTTATAATGTTCGTAATGTTCATAACGTTGTAGAGACACACAGGTCGTACGTCTTATATTAAACGTACGCCCTGTGCGTCTGATACCATAAAAAACAAAAAACTCCGTAGTGTAGAGACAAATTGCCATACGTCTCAGAATAAACAATAAAAAACATTAAACCCCGAAGGGGTGAAATTATTGTAGTTAAATGTTGAATGTTCGTATTTCTTAGATAATTTTTATAATTCTAAAAAGGATTTAAATAAAAAAAATATTTGGCACAAAAATTGTTAAATTTATAAATGAAACAAAAAAAATGTCTATAATAGACCGCTGAAAAATTTTTTTATTATAAATTTGATTTCAAAATAAATTATTTCAAATATGAAAAATATTATTGCTTTACTTTTAATTTTTATTGGCTTTCAATTATTTTCACAAGAGAAAAAAGCTAAGATTACGTTTAAACAAACCGAAATTGATTACGGAACTATCAACAAAAATTCGGACGGTACCAGAACATTTGAGTTTACCAATACCGGTGATGCCCCTTTGATTATCAACAGGGTAAAATCTTCTTGCGGTTGTACCGTTCCGAGTAAACCGACCAAACCGATTATGCCCGGTCAGTCGGATAAAATTGTTGTAAAATATAACACACGCCGTCCGGGTCCGTTTAGAAAAACTATCACTGTTTATTCTAATGCTGTAAACAATGTCGTTATCTTAAAAATTAAAGGAAAAGTCGTGGACCCTAATGCAGTAAATTTACAACGCAGAAATAACAGCCCGGTTATTAAATCGAATAGATAAAAAAAACTTTTGATAATTTTTAATACCGCTCGTTTTTTGAGCGGTTTTTTTTTATTCAAAGAATTGCATAAACTCTTTACGGGGAATTGCACGGGCGCCCAAGCTAGCCAAATGAGACGTATATTGTTGACAGTCAATAATATCGATATTGTTTTTTTGAGCCATTTCGGCTAGATAAAAGAAGGCTAATTTCGAAGTATTTGATTCTTTGTGAAACATACTTTCTCCCGACCAAACCCGTTGGTTGGCAATAACGACATACAAACCGCCGACCAATTCGTTTTGTTCGTTCCAAACTTCAACCGAAAAAGCTCTTCCTGCTTGATGCAATCGAATATAAGCTTGCCGCATTTCATAGTGCAACCAAGTTCCTTCTCCTTCTTTTCGTGGTACCGTTGCACAATTTTCAATAACGGCTTCAAAATCTTTATTAACGGTTATGGTATAATTGGATTTACGTATAAATGAACGCATACTTTTTGAAATCTTAACTTCACCGGGAAACAAAACCATACGCGGGTCAGGTGCCCACCACAATATTTCATATTCTTCGTTATACCAAGGAAAAATACCGTTTTGGTATGCTTTAATCAATCGAGGTAAAGATAAATCACCGCCAAAAGCCAACAAACCTTCTTTATTGGCCAATTGGACAGGAGGAAAACTGATATCGTCAACGTTTAATTGAAACATATGACAAAAAATTATGTAAAGATAATTTATTATCTCTTGTACAAAAATTATTACCAAAGATTAACCACAAAAATAAATAATCACAATTTCTTTAATAAGAAATTTGGCATTCTTTTAATAATGAATGCGACCAATGCCCAACGTTTGGTGATATACGCCACTTTTTTACGCTTTTTAATAGCTTGTGCAATCTGTTTAGCAGCTGTATGGACATCTGCTTTCCAAAAAGTTTCGCCTTGTGCCAACTTGGTATCTACAAAACCGGGACGGATATCCGTTACATCAATCCGGAAATTTTTGCTTTTTTGAGCTTTTATCCAAAGCGCCTCCATAAAATTAGCTTGATAGGCTTTACTGGCATTGTAAGTCGGATTGGATGATCCGCCCAATAGCGAAGCTACCGACGATACATTGACCAAATGTCCTTTCTTTTGCAAGCGAAAATATTTATAGCTGTCTATTAAGGCTTTGGTAACGCCAATTACATTGGTTTTAATCACCGATTCGCAAATTTCCCAATTCAATTCGAGATTAAATTTACCAATTCCCGCATTGACAATAATCAAATCGATAGAACCGAATGTTCGGTGTACCTTTTCGATTATCTCTGTTGTTGTTTCTGTTTGACGGATATCGTGCCGTATTGTCAAATATGAACCGGAATGTTGTGTTTTGATTTCATTCAATTTTTCTTCACGGCGACCTGTAATCGCTACCTTGTGACTTTGTGATGCATATAATTCCGCTAATGCCCTGCCTATACCCGATGTGGCACCGAAAATGAGGATGTGCATATTTATTGGTTATATGATTATTTGGTTAATTGAGAAAATGATAAATTGATGATTTATTGTGATTCATATATATGATTGGAAGAATGAAAATTTAGCAACGGATACCTGAGTTTTTTTCTTTCCTCTGGACAAAAATCGGATTGGAGAAAAAAATTTTACCCTTAACTTTTTCATTATATCTCATCTAACTAGTTACTAAAATCGTTTTTCACTTTTCACTTTTTGCTGTATCCTTCCCCGTTCTTTATTAAGCCTCAAATTGTTAGGTGTATTACGCGGCGGCGTTCCCATACCGTTATTTTGCGCTTGCGAACCTTTTTTGCTGATTTCATCCCATTTATAATCGTAATTAGGCGCAAGATTACGCAGTTTATTTACTACAAATCTGATATTTACAGGTGGTCCGGCAGTAAAGATTTGGACAATTTCGTCGGATTTGGTATCAAAAAATATTTTGAGCAAATAACCGGCATTGTGATTCTCATCTTTAAATTTTTGTAAATAATTAATAGCTGTAATAATGTTGTTTTTTCCCAATGATAATTTATCTGCCATCATATCCAATCCCCAGCGGTGATAAGTATAGATTGCTTTGTGATAAAATTTTGAATTGCCACTGAGTAATTGTTCAATCAAATCACCTTTCGAATTGTGTTTATTATCTTTTGCCCAACCTGAAACACCGTTTTGGTCGGCGTTGGTTTGAATAATTTCGGCTTTTTCGTAAAAACGTCTGCCTGCATCCAATTTAAAACTGTCAAAATCGTGTCCCAATGCCACGTAAAGATAAAATGCCAGAGTACTGACCAAATTGTTATCGTAAAGTTCCAAATTAAAATCCAATTTTTCAAACTCCCTGTAAGTAAATTTAAAATCTTTATCAACCAAATTCAAAAGTAATGTTTCATAATCGGAATTAAAAACAGACCGGTAACTTCTAAAATACAATTCAGCGGTAATACCATTTTTGTTGATATCGTAACTTTTAATATTAAGTAAGATATCAAGTTTTATTTTTTCGTGGTTTTGAAATTGCTTGTCCGTCCAACGGCGTTTGTTGATAAATTCTTCAATGGCTTTTTCCAAAGTTTTAAACACCTGCTTGTTTGACCCACGCACCGATGCAGCGTTAATCGTCACGTCAGCTTTAAACTCTTGCGCTTGTAAAGGATAAAACAATAAAGACAGAATAAAAACAAAAATATATCGTTGCATAACTAGCTTTTTAAAAAGACAAATTTAGTGTTTTTTTGTAAAATAAATTTCATATCTGATTTTAACGGCAAAAGGGGTGTAAATATTGGTTTTTATTAATAAAATTTCAATATTTTTTCTAAACATTTACAAAATCAAGCTTTCCTAAAACATAACAACTATAACAATTTTAATGATAAGTCGTTTTATTCAATTTATCAAAAAAACTGATAACCACTAAAAAATCCCTATTTTTGCAGAAACAATAATTTATGTCCAATATAGTCGCCATCGTAGGCCGTCCAAATGTCGGTAAGTCGCAATTATTCAACCGGTTAACCGGTCAGAGACAAGCTATTGTCGATGACGAAAGCGGTGTCACACGCGACCGTCATTACGGCGAAGTGGAATGGAACGGCAAAAAATTTACTTTGATTGATACCGGAGGCTATGTCAAAGGCGGTGATGATATTTTTGAAGAAGAAATCAGAAAACAAGTAAGATTGGCTATTGATGAAGCAGACGCTATTCTTTTTGTTGTTGATGTTGAAACCGGTATTACAGGTTTGGACAAAGATATCGCCAATATGTTACGGCGGACAGAAAAACCGGTATTTTTGGTTGTAAACAAAGTTGACAATGCCAAACGTCAAAATGATGCGCTAGAATTTTACAATCTCGGATTAGGTGATATTTATCCCGTTTCGGCTATCAATGGCAGCGGTACCGGTGACTTGCTGGATGAATTAATAAAAGTCTTACCCGGTGAAAACCCTGTTGACGAAGAAGAAAATCATATTCCGAAATTCACAATTGCCGGCAGGCCTAATGCCGGTAAATCAACTTTTATCAACGCACTTTTAGGTGAAGAAAGAAATATCGTAACCGATATAGCCGGTACAACAAGAGACAGCATTGCAACCCGTTATAACAAATTTAATCTGGAATTTGATTTAATTGACACTGCCGGTATCCGGAGGAAAAATAAGGTAAAAGAAGATATCGAATTTTACTCTGTAATGCGGGCTATCAGGGCTATTGAACATTCCGATGTGGTTTTTCTAATAGTGGATGCAACCCGCGGTTTTGAAAGTCAAGATCAAAAAATTTTTGATTTAGCCCGGAAAAACAACAAAGGCATTGTTATTTTGGTCAATAAATGGGATTTAATAAAAAAAGATACCCATACAGCCAAATCTTTTAAAGAACATATCAAAGAAGAAATTGCTCCTTTTACCGATGTACCTGTCCTTTTTATATCAGCCAAAAACAAACAACGGATTTTTAAAGCCATTGAAGAAGGTATCAAAGTATTTGAAAACCGTAAACGCAAGATAAAAACCAGCAAACTAAACGAAATATTACTACCTTATATTCAACAAAACCCGCCACCGGCTTACAAAAGGAAATACATTAAAATCAAATATGTAACCCAGTTACCGACACACAGTCCGAAATTTGCTTTTTTTGCCAACTTACCGCAATATATCAAAGAACCATATAAAAGATTTTTGGAAAATAAAATCCGTGAAAATTTTGATTTTACCGGTGTTCCTATCGAAATTTATTTTAGAAAAAAATAAAAACGGATGTGGCTTCAAGATTTAATATTGATAGCAACCGGAATGTTGATCGGTTTTGTTAATACCTTGGCAGGCGGCGGTTCGTCTATCCTCTACCCTATTTTGATTTTTATGGGGATGCCTGTTCATACGGCTATCGGGACCAGCCGTGTCGGATTTTTGGCACAAGGCATTTTTTCGGTAGCCGGATTTAAAAGTAAAGGTGTTTTTTTATTTCCTTTTAATCTTTATGTTGCATTGGCGGCTATGACAGGCGGAATTGCCGGTGCTTGGCTCAGTTTGCAAGTTCCCGGAAAAGATTTGACCAAAATTTTGGCTTTCATTATGATTTTGATAGCCATACTTCTTATTATTCAATCCAAACTCAAAAAAAATTATATACACAAGCGTATCAACGGCAAATGGTTATGGATTAGCTTTGCAGTTTATTTTGTAATAGGGATGTATGGCGGTTTTATACAAGCCGGCATGGGATTTATGATTATTTTAGCAGGTGGTTTGCTCAATCATTTGAATTTGACAGAAGCCAACAGTATCAAAGCACTTATCGTATTGGTTTTAACCACTCCGACATTATATATGTTTGCCGTAAAAGGCTTGGTCGATTGGGAAGCCGGTGTTGCCGTTGCCATTGGAACAGCAACCGGTTCTTGGTTGACCAGCAGGTGGTCAGTCCACGCTAATGAAAAATATTTACGTATTTTTATTGCTTCCGTAGTGGTTTTATTAGCTATTAAATTATGGTTTTATCAATAAATTGAATATAAAAATTTATCCTGTTTGTTAAAACATTTTTTATTGAGAAAAATATTAACCAAAAATCGTATATTTGTATTTAAATAAAAATGTTATGTCCGAACAAAATCCTAAAAAATCACAAGAAACAGAGGAACTCGAAGCACAAAAAATCGCTTTTTACGACCGTTTAAAAGAAGAATTAGAAAAAAATACCGAATGGCCGGTTAAATATATGTATAAATTCATTATGCCTAATAAAGATGAAAACATGGATAAAATAAAAGAACGTTTTGGTAAGCCGGATATCAATTTGAAAAAAAATTATTCCAAAACCGGAAAATATGTCAGTGTCACAATTATCAACGAAGAAAACAATGCAGGTGATATTATCAATCGTTATAAAGCGATGGAAGATATTAAAGGATTAGTAGCTTTGTAGTAGAAAGTGAGGATTGGATAAGAGATAAGGGATAAAAGATAAGGGATAAGGGATAAGGGATAATTGAAAATGAGATTTCTCCTCGTTCGTGCCTCACTCGTTCGAAATGACATCCGACATCAGACTTCGGACATCCGACAAATCATCCGACACCCGACATCCGACATCAAATAACCGAACAACCAGATAACCAGATAACCGATTAACCAAATAACAAAAATGCAAGAAAGAAAATTCACTTATAATACCGATTTGGAACCGTTAGTCCTCCCGGAATACGGTCGCTACATTCACAAAATGGTTGCTTATCTTAAAACCATTGAGGACAGGGAATTACGTAACAGAAATGCCCGGGTTATTATCAAATTACTAGGGCGTCAAAATCCGCATTTACGCGATGTCCCAGATTTTCAACACAAGCTTTGGGATCATCTTTTTATGATGTCCGGGTTCGATTTGGATGTCGATTCACCCTTTCCCAAACCAAGTCCCGAAAAATTAAAAACCCGCCCTGAAAAATTACCCTATCCCAAAACAGGTTATCAATTCAGGTATTACGGTCAAATCATCAAAAAAATGATAGATGAAGCCGTTAAATGGGAAGAAAGTGAACTTAAAAATTTACTCATTCGCACCATTGCCAACCATATGAAAAAAAATTATTTGACTTGGAATAAAGATACGGTTAGCGATGAAGTCATTCTTGAACATTTACGTATTCTATCTAATGGTAAAATAGACTTAAAACCTGATGAATACGAACTGCTCGATGCCGGTCAATTAGTTAAAAAACGTAAAAAAAACGAACATCATAAACAAAAAAATTATCGTAAAAAAAGAAATTAATGGGCACTTTTATTATCGAAGGCGGTCACCAGCTTAAAGGTGAAATTACACCTCAGGGTGCTAAAAACGAAGCTTTACAAGTCATTAGCGCCGTTTTATTAACCGGTGAAGAAATCGAAATTTCCAACATTCCCGATATTATAGATGTCAATAAATTGATTGATATTTTACGAAATCTCGGGGTAAAAATCCGAAAAAAACGCAAAGGCACTTATGTTTTTCAAGCGGACGATTTAAATTTGGATTACCTACAATCCGACGAATTTATCAGCAAAGGTGGTGGTTTACGCGGTTCCATTATGATTATGGGACCACTATTAGCCCGGTTCGGCAAAGCTTTTATGACCAAACCCGGAGGTGATAAAATCGGCAGACGCCGTTTGGATACGCATTTTGAAGGTTTTATAAAGCTCGGTGCCCGTTTAAATATAGACCGTGATAAAAATTTTTTCAGTGTTACGGCCGAACAATTAAAAGGCGCTTATATGTTACTCGACGAGGCCTCCGTAACCGGAACCGCCAACATTATATTGGCCGCCGTTCTTGCCGAAGGCACCACCACCATTTACAATGCCGCTTGTGAACCCTACATACAACAGTTAACCAAGATGCTCAACCGGATGGGCGCTAAAATTTCCGGTATAGGTTCCAATCTCCTCACTATTGAAGGTGTAGAAAAACTTCACGGCACAACCCATACCGTTTTGCCCGATATGATTGAAATAGGTTCGTGGATAGGTATGGCCGCCCTGACACAATCGGAAATTACGATAAAAAATGTCAGTTGGAAAAACCTCGGACAAATTCCTCGGGTATTTAAGAAATTAGGTATCCGGTTAGAACACCGCAACGATGATATTTATATTCCCGCACAAGACCATTACACAATTCAAACATTTATGGATGGTTCCATTCTTACTGTTGCCGATGCCCCTTGGCCGGGCTTTACCCCTGATCTGCTAAGTATCGTTTTGGTAACAGCCGTCCAAGCAGAAGGTGTTGTGCTGATTCATCAAAAAATGTTTGAAAGCCGGTTGTTCTTTGTCGACAAATTAATCGATATGGGCGCTCAAATCATTCTAAACGACCCGCATCGCGCTACGGTTATCGGGCTGAACCATAAAACTCCGTTAAAAGCGACCACCATGACTTCACCCGATATCAGAGCCGGTGTTTCGTTGCTGTTAGCCGCTTTATCGACAGATGGAAAAAGCATTATTCACAATATAGAACAAATCGATCGTGGCTATGAAGCCATAGACACAAAACTTAATAATCTCGGAGCCAGAATTGAACGTGTCATTTAATTTTACAATTGAAAATATTAAATGCTACTAAACTTTCTTTAATAACACTCCTCCAACCGGAACAACAAATTTATATTAAATTTTAATTATGAAACCATTTGAAATGACTTCCTGGAAAAAAATAATAAACCGGTTTGAAACCTTCAAAAACAAAAGTATTCTTTCTTATTTTGACGATCCCAACCGTTTAAATGATTTTACATTTGAATTTGAGAATATCTATTTCGATTTTTCCAAACATCGTTGGGATAAAAAAATGCTCAAACTTTTTTCGGAATTTGCCCGTGAAATGAACACAAGACAAGCCATTGAAGATATGTTTTCCGGTCAAATAATCAACAGGACGGAAAACCGTGCCGTTTTGCATACAGCCTTGCGACAACAAGATGACCAACCTGTTTTGGTAGCAGAAAAAAATGTGATTCCGGATATCAGAAAGACTGAAGTACAAATAAAAAACTTTACCAGTAAAGTCATCTCCGGTCAATGGAAAGGTATAAGCGACAAAAATATAACCGATGTAGTCAATATCGGTATAGGCGGTTCCGATTTGGGACCTAAAATGGTTGTAAAGGCCCTTTCAAATTACAGCAACCACCTGAACATGCATTTTTTATCCAATATCGACCCGTTCGAATTGGACAAACTGCTAAACCGTATTAATTTGGAAACGACCCTGTTTGTTATTGTTTCCAAATCTTTCTCAACACAAGAAACTTTAAGCAATGCTAAAAAAATACAGGAAATATACCTTGATAAATTCGGCAAGCCGTCTATTGCCAAACATTTTGTAACCGTCAGTACTCATATAGAAAAAGCCCGTGAATTCGGTATAAATCCCGAAAATATTTTTCCTATGTGGGATTGGGTCGGCGGCCGCTATTCACTTTGGAGTCCGGCAGGAATCAGTATTCCGCTGGCAATAGGATTTGAAAATTACCAAAAACTGAAAACCGGTGCTTATACAATGGACAAACATTTCAGAAATGAAGAATTTGACAAAAATTTACCGGTTATTGACGCTTTTTTGACTTTATTATACAATAATTTATACGGCTATGAAACCGAAGCATATATTCCTTACACCGATAAATTGCAATATTTACCGGATTTTTTACAACAATTGATAATGGAAAGCAACGGTAAATCGGTTGATTTATCCGGTCAAACCGTCGGTTGGCAAACAGGTAATATCGTTTGGGGAAACATTGGAACAAACGCACAACATTCGTTTTTTCAATTGCTTCATCAAGGGACAAGAATAATACCAGTTAATTTTATAGCCGAAAAACAAAACAGATTTACAAAGTTCAAAGAAAATCACAATATATTGTTAGCCAATATGATAGCACAATCAGAAGCTTTGATGATAGGAGAACATAACGATGTAGCTTATAAAAATTTTGAAGGCAACCGTCCTTCAACCATTATTTTGTTAGATGAAATTACCCCTGAAAGTTTGGGAAGTTTATTGGCTTATTTTGAACATAAAACTTTTACTGAAGCTTGGCTATGGCAAATTAATGCGTTTGACCAATTTGGTGTAGAGCTTGGCAAACGATTAGCAAAAAAAATTTTGGAAGATTTCAACAATCTAATCCGCTCACATGACAAGTCCACAAAAGCGCTAATCAATCGTATTATTTCATAAAAAAGCCCTGATTTTTCAGGGCTTAAATTTTATATAAAAAACTTTATTTTTTCAACTTTTTTAACTTTGGCAAAGATATTATCATTAATATTCCAATTGCAAACAGAACATATATATATTGATCAATAGGCAATCCAGGGGGTGGACCAGGAACTCTTACCGGTCTAGGAGGATGAGCTCCACCAGCAAAAATTAATACCGGAATTAAAAACAGCATAGTTGTTGTAAAAAATTTTTTCATAATGTAAATTTTTCGCGTATGACATGCAAATATAAAACTTTTTTTTATTATGATAAAATTAAATAATAGAATTTTAAAAAAATTTATTTAAAAGTGGACCCAGCTGGACTCGAACCAGCGACCCCCTGATTATGAGTCAGGTGCTACTAACCAACTGAGCTATGGGTCCTGCATCACTAAAATGCAAGTGCAAATATAAAACTTTTAAATTATCTCAAAAAGAAAATTATTTTTTTTTTTACTTAAAATTTACAAAAAAATCTATAATTTTTATGTATTTTTAACCAAAAAATTTTGCTATGGAAAAACGCTTAATCGAATGTGTCCCTAATATCAGCGAAGGACGTGATATAAATAAAATCAACGAAATAGCCCGTCAAGTAGAAAGCGTTGAAGGTGTAAAATTGCTGGATGTTGACCCGGGCAAAGCTACAAACAGAACGGTTATTACTTTTGTCGGGGAGCCGGAACAAGTTGTTGAAGCCGCTTTCAGACTCATCAAAAAAGCCAAGGAACTCATCGATATGCGATATCATAAAGGCGAACATCCGCGTTTCGGCGCAACTGATGTTTGTCCGTTGGTTCCCGTTGCCAATATTTCTATGGAAGAGACCACCGAATACGCCAGAAAATTAGGCGAACGTGTCGGCAAAGAACTCCATATTCCCGTTTATTTTTACGAAAATGCCGCAACCGAAGAAAAACGACGGAATTTAGCCAACGTCAGAGCCGGCGAATATGAAGGTTTATCCGAAAAATTGCAAAATCCGGAATGGCAACCGGATGCCGGTCCGGTCAATTTTGATGATGAAGTCGCAAAATCAGGTGCTATCGCTATTTCGGCACGCGATTTTTTGGTCGCTTACAATATCAATCTCAATACCACTTCCACCCGGCGTGCCAATGCCATAGCTTTTGATATCCGTGAAGCCGGGCGTATCAAACGTGAAGGCAACCCCTTGACCGGTAAAAAAGTATTGGACGAAAACGGTAAACCGGTTCGTATTCCCGGCAAATTCAAAGGCGTAAAAGGCATCGGTTGGTTTATTGAAGAATATGGTATTGCGCAAGTTTCATACAATATTACCGATATCAAAGCCGCTCCGGTTCATTTGGTTTTTGATGAAACCGTAAAATCTGCCGATAAACGCGGTGTACGGGTAACCGGTTCGGAAATTATCGGACTCGTACCTAAAAAAGTCATCCTGGATGCCGCCGATTATTTTCTGACAAAACAGCAGCGTTCATTAGGTATTTCAGAAAAAGAAAAAATCTTAATAGCTGTCAAATCATTAGGACTTGATGATTTGAAACCTTTCAATCCGAAAGAAAAAATCATCGAATATCTGTTGGAAGACGATACACAATCAAAATTAATCGATTTAAGTTTGAGTGACTTTGCCGATTTAACCGCTTCCGAAGCACCGGCGCCCGGTGGCGGTTCCATAGCCGCTTACAGTGCCGCACTCGGTGTGGCACTCGGTACAATGGTAGCCAACTTATCATCACACAAACGCGGCTGGGATGATAAATGGGAATATTATTCAAAATGGGCGGAAAAAGGTCAAAAATTTAAAGATACATTAATGCATTTGGTTGATGAAGATACCAATGCGTTTAATAAAATTATGGATGCTTTCAAATTGCCGAAAAAAACCGAAGAAGAACAAAAAATCAGAGCAAAAGCCATCGAAGATGCAACACTTTATGCTACCGAAATACCTTTAAAAGTTATGCAAACGGCTCATGATTCTATGACAATTATGGAAGAAATGGCTCAAAGCGGATTACCGGCATCTATCTCCGATGTAGCGGTTGGCGCTTTGGCTGCTCGAACCGGGGTTTACGGCGCATACTATAACGTCAAAATCAATGCAGCATCATTAAAAGATAAAAGTAAAGCACAGGAATTATTGGAAAAAGCATCGCAAATCCTTAAAAATGCACAAACAAAAGAAAAAGAAATTTTGGCTATGGTTGATAAAAAAATGAAAGAATAATTTGTAAATGTTATTTCTCATATTAGAGACGTTGCATGCAACATCTCTAACTGTTTCTAAAAAAATCTTTTTTAATCAAATCAATACTTTTGATACTTTTTTCAAGCCATTGCATATAAATTTTTTCTTGCTCTTGCTCCGGCAATTGCCAAGCAATGGCGGAATTATGTAATGCTTGAGTTACACTATACATTATTAATGCCGCCGCTACACTGATATTAAAACTTTCGGTAAAACCATACATCGGTATTTTCAGAAAAACATCGGCTTGTGACATAACTTGTTGCGACAAGCCATCCTTCTCAACACCGAAAAAGAAAGCCGCCGGCCGGCTGATATCAAAATCCGGCAAACTGATATCATCCGTATGCGGTGTAGTGGCAACAATCCTGTAACCTTTTTGTTTTAAATATTTGATAGCATCACCGGTTTGTTTGTATCGATGTATATACAACCATTTTTCTGCACCTTTGGCAATGGAATGAGACAATTTAGTATCATATTTCTTTTGAACAATGTGTAAATCCTGCCAACCGAAAATATCGGCACTACGAACAACCGCACTGATATTGTGCATCTGATACAAATCTTCTAAAACTGTCGTGAAATACCGTGTACGTTGTGAGAGAACTTTTTTAAAAATCGCTTTTCTATTATCAGTTACAAATTGTTCTAAATATGAAATATAATTGTTCATAACTATCCCGGATATCCTGTGCAAAGTTAATTTTTTTTAAGGTAGTGAGAAAATTTAAAAATGAGGATTTTATTATTTTGGTTCATCAAAATATGTCTTTTAAATTTTAACATTTTTTTATATCAATAAACACAATAAACCGGAAAAATTTTCATTATAATTATATATATTGATATCAACATCTTTAAACCCAATTCTTATGGCGAGAGCATTTTACAATTATACAATTACCATTCTCAATAAAGTCAGTTTTGACCCCGAGCTATTTCAAAAAGAATTGGAAAAATCATATAAAGCCCTTCTACCTCACGAAAAAAGAGAACTCAAAATCTGGTTACAAAAATTTTTAATGAAAAACCCTCAATTAAAGGAATATTTAAAAAATTCTCCTGTTATTAAAAAACAAGAGATTTTTAAAGCATCGTAATTTTTTATTTTTTATGAAAAAAATCTTTTAATGCCAACCTTACACTACCTTTTTTGAGTAACAAATTGCGAGCATCTTCATAAGATAATTGCGTTTCATTCATAATCATTCTGGTACCGCGGTCTATCAGTTTGGCATTGGTCAATTGCATATCTACCATCTTGTTACCTTTAACTCTTCCCAACTTTATCAAAGTACTGGTCGAAATCATATTTAACACCAATTTTTGAGCCGTTCCGGCTTTCATCCGGCTACTTCCGGTTACAAATTCCGGTCCTACAACGACCGTCACGGGGTATTCGGCGGCTTTTTCGAGCGGGCTTCCCGGATTCATTGTTATACAACCGGTGATTGCTCCCGTTTCACGGGCTTTCTTTACGGTACTTACCACATAAGGTGTCGTTCCCGATGCCGCAATACCAATCAAAACATCTCTTTTTGTAAAATTTTCGGCCAACAAATCCTGCCAACCTTGTGTTGTACTGTCTTCAGCTTCTTCAACGGCTTTTCTTATTGCCGTATCCCCACCGGCAATCAATCCTACTACCAAATCCTCTTCAACTCCGAATGTCGGCGGGCATTCACTGGCATCCAAAATACCCAGTCTGCCACTGGTTCCCGCTCCTATATAAAACAATCTGCCACCTTTTTGCAATCTTTCGATAATCCGTTCCACCAAAACTTCTATTTGAGGAATAGCTTTTTCTACGGCAAAAGGCACTTTTTTGTCTTCGTTGTTGATATTGACCAACAATTCGTGCACGCTCATTTTCTCCAGATGATCGTACAATGAATCCTTTTCGGTTATTTTTTCAAAATTTTCTTCTCTCATTTTATAAAAATACTAAATCGATTATAATATTTTTTGATGATTTTATCAGGTCTTTGCCGCCAAGTAACCGGTATGCGCTTGTAAAATCCGAAATGAGCTTTTACCACCGCCCAAGTATGTTTTGGTTTCCCTTGCAATAAAAAAACAATACCTGCCAATCCGTCTAAAACCAAACGGCTAAAAGTCACCGGAAAAATATAAAAAAAAGGCAAATTTTTAAGTGACGTTATTAAATTATTTCTAAAATTTAAATAAGTTTTAAACGGATTTTGAGCATTTAAACTGGCACCACCCAAATGATACACTACCGAAGCCGGCTCATATTTAATTCGCTTACCGGTGTGTTTGATACGCCAACACAAATCGATTTCCTCCTGGTGAGCAAAAAAACTCTCGTCAAAACCTTTATGTTTATCAAAAGTATCTTTCCTTATAAAAAAACAAGCCCCCGAAGCCCAAAAAATGTCTTTTGAAATCTCATATTGTCCCTGATCTTCTTCTACTTCAAACATAATCCTGCCGTCACAATAAGGATATCCGAAAAAGTCCAAAAAACCACCTGCGGCTCCGGCATATTCAAACATTTTTTTGTTTTTGTAATCCTTGATTTTTGGTTGTATAACCACAGTATCCGGTTCATTTTCAAACCTTTTCACTACCGGTAATAACCAATTTTGCGTTACTTCCACATCCGAATTTACCAAAGCATAAATATCGGCATCTATTTGTTTCAAACCCCGGTTATACCCACCTGCATACCCGTAATTTTTATCCAATTGTACCAACTTAACTTCCGGAAAATGTTCTTTTAAAAAATCTACGGAATCGTCCGTTGAAGCATTGTCAATTACGTAAATTTCCGCTTTCTGTGAATATTTTATCACGGAAGGTAAAAATTGTTTTAACAAACTCTTTCCATTCCAATTTAAGATGACAACTGCTGTTTTCATCGGGTTTTTTCAGGTAATTCTTTTAAAAATTCATATTTATTGTTCATAAAATCGATACGGCAAATATAATGTTTCAAGCCATTGGTCAGAAACAAATAAGGTGCTTTTATCAACCAATTATACTGATTGGCTTGGTCAAATGTTTTTTGAGTAACAGCTACTTGCGGTGCTTTGCATTCAACCAAAATTTCCGGTTTAAGCTCACGGTTAAAAACCACGATATCAAAACGTCTTTTGGTTCTATTGATATGCAATTCTTTTTCTACCGCAATCCATTGCAACGGATATTTCTTATCGATTATCAAATATTGCAATACATGTTGCCTTACCCATTCTTCCGGTGTCAAAACATAATATTTCTTACGAACCGGGTCAAAAATAAACCATTTTCCGGTCTGTTGCTTCAATTTAAAATCATAATCCGGAAAATTGAGTTTTTGCATTTTCAAGTTTGATTTAATTATAACTGTAAAGATATAAAAAACATACGAAGTAATTGTAATTTTTTATAGTGAAAAGCGGAAAGTGGAAAGTGCGTATTAGTAATAAGTAGCATGTTGGATAAGGGATAAGGGATAAGGGATAAGGGATGAATGATAATTTAGTTGAAAGTGCCTAGTGGAAAGTGCCTAGTGCGAAAGAGAAAGTTGAAAGTACCTAGTGGAAAGAATGAGTACATCTAATAAACAAGCATCTATCATTATTCTACTAAATTCAAAGGATATTTCAAATTGCTGTATTCCATCAAAGTCGCTTTAAGCGAACCAACCAAAAGCTTGGCTTTGATAAGTAAAGGTATTTTATTCTTATCATCACTAACCCAAACAGTCAAACTTTCATTTTCTTTAAAAACACGTCCCGATTGTACCAACGGCCGGAATTTTAAAGCCCGCACTTCTCCTATATCGGTATCTACCACATCCTTGCCGAGATATTTTAATTTAAACGGATAAACTTCTTCGTCAAAAAACAAATCCACCGCTATGGCATCACCCGGTTTCAAGTTCGACACATCTTGATTGCGCAAATAATAAAACACAGAAACCATATCAAAAATTTGTGCCGGAATATCATAATATTCGCTTTCATTTTTTTTCTTATTGATAACCAGCACTTTACTGGTTTTATGATTAAAATGTAATTCTTTATCCATCGTATATCCGCCTTCATCAATTTTTCTGATAAAACGATACGGATGACCTTCTTCGTCAAAATAACTCTCATACAAATCTTTTACTTTCATAAACCACCGTGAGAGACCTGTGGTCCAACCTTTACCTACAGCATGATACAATTTTCTTCCTTGGAAATTACCTGTTTTTAAATCCAAAGTTGCATATCCGGCATTAAAAAAACCGTAATGAATTCTGAATTTAAAATGCTCACCGGGTTTATAAGCCAAATCTTGTGCATTGAGAAATTGGTAAAAAAAAGAAAAAATTAATATTATAGCCAAGCGTTTCATATAATTATCTTATTTTTATTGTTCAGAAACAAACATTATTCCAAAATATAGAATATTGATTTTCAATGTAAAACTAAAAATTATATCCCAAAGCAATATTAAAAATGTTTTGTTGCAACTTTGGTGCCCGTCCAAAATTTATCCGTAAAGGACCTAAAAACGATTTGAAAGCATAACCAACATTAAAACCATACAACATAGTCGAATTATAAGAAATCAAATCATTACTTTTATCATAAAACATCAAATGCCCACCGAATTCTAAAAAATGATTCTTATTAAATTGAAAAACGGGACTTAAAGAAAAGACGGCATATTTTGTCGCTGCTACCGATAAAACATCAGCAGGTTTGAAATCTATGATTTGTTCATAAGCGGGATGTAAATTCATTCCGCCCAAGTAAAAAATATTTTCATAAGTATATTCTTTTCCGTAATACAAACCCATTGATACAAAGGGATGTATCAACATATACTTGGACAAACGTTGCGTCCAATCAAATTTTGCAGTATATAAAGAAAAAGGTTTGAAAGTTCTATCATAATCCGGAGAATACCAAAAATAAGACCATTTTAACTTGAAATACAAACCTTTAACCGGCAAGTCTGCATCATCACGACTGTCAAAATTTACCGAAGCAAAATTGCCGAAATAATGATTTTTGCCAAAATAATATTCATCATCAAATTCACTTGAAAAAACATAAGTAAAAAGTTCTTTATATTGATGTTGCATCCCCATTTTCAAATACAAAAAATGATTGAGATTGCCTTGAAAATACAACTCATTTGATAATTGAAAAAAATTAAAATCCAACTTGTTAACCTGAAAATTTTGCTCTACAAACAAAGAACCGGCATCAACCCTGTGCGAAAAACGGTGCAAACCGCTATGAAATCCCCAGCTCAACTTAAAACCGTTATCGATAATATAATCAAAATTGTAACGGAAATAATTACCGCCGATAACATCTATCGACAACAAATCATTATTGGTAAATATTCTTTTGTTTTCAAAATTGACAATCACATTAATATGATTCAGTTCATTATAATGAAATCCCAATTTAAAAAAAGCTTTGTGCGGACGTTCTTTTACGTCAATATATAAATGATGTAAGCCGTTTTTATTTTTAAAACGGTAGTAAACTTTTTCAAAATTATCAGAACCTATCAAATTGTTAATCCCGTCTAAAAAATCGATGTAACTGATTTTCTTATGCGGACGGACGGCAATTTTTCCCAAGATATAATCACGCTTAAAATTCTGTTGCCCTGTTAAAAAAATCCGGTCAAATAATAAACTGTCAGGAATTTTATAATGTAATTTCCTAACCGGTTTGTCCGACTGCAAATATTTCAAGTTTTTTATTTCTTTTAATTTTTGCAATGCTACTTGCTGTCCACGGGCTATTATTGTATCAATTTTATCAAATGAAGTAATTCCGAAACCACTGATATCAGGCCGGATATACAAATCGGTGATTGTTTTTTTAAACGGCATCTCTTTATACATCCCGAAACTGATAATCTGGTTCAAGATATCCCCCATATCTTTGATATCTTTTTTTCGCAAAATCCTCCCCTGCACGTCGCTGCCTATGATAAAATCCGCCCCTAAATCCTTCACTTCCCGCACGGGATAATTATTGACAATACCGCCATCCAAAAGCAATTTATGATCCTCTTCCAACGGTTTATAAATACTTGGCAACAAAGCACTTGCCGTAACAGCAGCCGGTAAAAATCCTTTGTTATACAATACCTGTTTTCCGGTAACAATATCCGTGGACATACAAATAAAAGGTATTTTCAATTGCGAAAAATCATCTGTCTGATGTGCCGGCAATAAAACACTTGCCAATAAATTGAACAATTGTTGAGAATCCGACAGTCCGATAGGCAGTTGCACTTCCCGGTCGTGCATTGAAACCGGAAATTCAAACACAAAGCGTTTTCCTCTTTCTTTTTTAAAATTGTTCAAATACTTACGGCTCAAACGGTTATACATTATTTTATCAAAATCAATACGGTGGAATATCGAATCAATTTGAGAAGCCGAGTAACCGGCGGCATACAAACTGCCAACTATGGCGCCCATACTCGTCCCGCCTATATAATCGGGACGTATGTGATATTGTTCCATAGCTTTTAACACGCCGATATGTGCCAAACCTTTGGCGCCACCGCCACTCAATACCAAACCTATTTCAGGTCTTTGCAAGGTATCAATAATTTGACCGGGAACGTAAAAAATAATAAACAATAATATAAACGTTAAGTTTACTTTCTTATTCATTAAAGATGACAATTTTATTTTTTGGTTATGGAAAATCAAATTTAAAAAATAAATTACGACAAACCTTTATTTAACCGTACTAATTTATGTATACAAAGTGCTGTCAAACAATTTTTGTTTATTTAAAAGGAATATCGTAATTTTAACATTTGTATGAAAAAACCACCAAAAAAAACGGCTTTACAAGAAATAGAAGGTATCAACGGTGTCTCTCGATTGAACCGGAAAGCTATTTCACAACTCCGGAAGAAACTTCCTTTGGCCGACCCTGACGAATTGACAGACAAACTTTTATCCGGTGACCCGGTTGCATTGAGCAAAGCTATAACATTAATCGAAAGCGCCAGTCCCAAACATTTTGAGACAGGTCAAAAAATTATAAGAAAATGTTTGCCTTATACCGGAAACGCTGTCAGAATAGGTATAACCGGTGTGCCGGGCGTAGGAAAAAGCACATTTATTGAAAGTCTCGGCAAATTATACACCGGACAAGGTCATAAAGTAGCCGTATTGGCTATCGACCCCAGTAGCACTCTGTCAAAAGGAAGTATATTAGGTGATAAAACCCGTATGGAAACATTGGTCAGAGACAAAAATGCTTTTATTCGTCCCAGTCCCTCAGGAGACAATCCCGGTGGTGTTGCCCGTAAAACCCGTGAAACTATCTTGCTTTGCGAAGCCGCAGGATTTGACCGGATTATCGTCGAAACTGTAGGCGTAGGACAATCGGAAACTATGGCACATTCCATGGTCGATTTTTTTCTTCTTTTAAAACTTGCCGGCGCCGGTGACGAACTTCAAGGAATCAAACGCGGCATTATCGAACTGGCCGATTTAATCGTTATCAATAAAGCAGACGGTGATAATATAAACCAAGCTCGTTTAGCCCAAAAAGCCTTTCAAACAGCCCTGCATTTCTATCCCCCCAAACCTAGCGGTTGGACACCGGAAGTACTGTTAGCCAGTGCTTTAAACAATAAAGGAATAGACAAAATAGCCGCTAAAATAGATGCGTATATCAAATTAACCAAAGAAAACGGATTCTTTGAACAAAACCGATTGGAACAAAACAAGTACTGGCTATTTGAAACTGTCAATCTGACACTTAAAAATAATTTTTACAATAGACCGGAAATTCAAAAAAAATTAAAAAAACTCCTCATTCAAATGAAAAAAAAAGAGATAACTGCCTTTGAAGCTGCAAAAAAATTACTATCTTAGCTTCAATATTTTAAAAATTTCAAATTTTAATCAATGCGGAATCTTAAAAGAAATTTAATTGACATTGCCATTTTTATTCTCTTATTATATATTATTTCAACATTCGTTTTGACTTACATTTATGACGGAGGTAATCCTGTCAAACCGTTGCAAACATCATTTTGTTGGAATGAAAATCTTCTCAGTGATTTGGGAAGAGCTTATTATTTTAACGGAAAACTGAACCCGTTTAGCTTTTTTTATAATTCCTCTTTGGCATTCTTAGGTGTTAGTATTTTTATTTTGTATTATATCATCAGTGATGTTTTGAAAAACAAAAAAATTAATAAAATAATCATCATTACAGGTGCATTATCGGGAATCGGAACTATGTCAATCGGTTGGTTTCCTTCCGATTTATTCTTAAAAACTCACAAAATAGCATCTTTATTATCTTTTTATTGTTATTACTTCTCTGTATTACTTTTAATTATTTTTATTGACAAAAAACAATACAAACTGATTTTCCATCTAATGCTTACCCTAATATTATTGTTTATAAGTAGAATTTTCTTAATTTATTGGGCAAAAAATGCAGGTTTTAACCCTGATACTTTATTTAGAATTAAAGCCATTTCTCTAAAATTAATCATTTTCCCACAAATAATTTTTTCTACAATAATAATGTTATACATAAGAAGAACAACACCTGTTCTAATCTAATCTTTCTTTTGTTTTTTACTCCCAACAAATTCTAAATGTCACCTCTTAATGATCATTTTTTCATTTTGTAAATACTTGGGTTTTCATCAAAAAAATGCGATATTTTTACAAAACCAAGCAAAAAGAATGAAAAATTTATGATTTTAAAAAAAAAATTTTACTTTTGTTAAGATATAACGATAAGAGCAATGCAATTTAAAAAGAATTTATTCGATTTTACCTTTTTTACTCTATTTCAATATGTTATCTTTATTCTTGTGCTAATACCTATATATGAAGGAGGGAATCCGTTAAATCCTGCTGAAACAAGTTTTGTTTGGAATCTTAATTTTTTTAGTGATTTAGGACGGACACATTATTTTAACGGAGCACCTAACCCTTTTTGGATATTTTACAATATTTCTTTGGGTATTATCGGAATCGGAATTTTTCTATATTTTTATTTTTTAAGTATTATTATTACTCGGAAAGTCATTAAAAAACTCATTATTTTGTTTGGAAGTTTAGCCGGCATAGGTTATTCTCTCATCAGTTTTTTTCCCGCCGACCTTTATTTCAAACAACATATTCAATCAGGTATGTTCGGACTTGTTAATTTTATTATCGCTATTCTGCTTATTATTATTTTTATCAACAAAACAAAATACCGTCAAATTTATTATCTTTTGTTATCGTTTTTTATCATACTTTCTATAAGACTTATTGTTATTTACTGGTACAAACATACCGGTGATGACAAAATTTTATTGTTAAAAATTCACACCATCATTCAAAAACTTATTGTACTTACTCAAATAATCATCTCCTTTATTGTCTTAATAAAATTAAAAAAACATATCACCTAAAAAGCTTTTTATTTTTTTATTAAATACTTTTTTAAAACATACCAAAATTATATATTGCCGGGAAAAATTAGAAATGAATAAACATATTTTCAACCTTATTTTCTTTTTCACTTTTTTTCATTTTTTGGCTCAAAACCATTCTGATAATACGCAAAAACTGGATACGGTTACGATTGCAACTTTTGAAAATAAAATAACATCCGGACTAAAAAAAGGGCTGGCTGTTGAAATTATTAAATCGACACCGGTACAAACTGCCGGAATTGAGAGCATCGACGATTTTCTCAATTTATTGTCCGGTATCGATATCCGTTCACGAGGCAGTCAAGGTGTGCAATCCGATATCAGTATCCGTGGCGGCAACTTCGACCAAGCCGTTATCCTCCTCAATGGTATCAAAGTCAATGACCCGCAAACCGGTCATCACAATTTGGATTTACCGGTTGACATCAGTATGATTGACCACATTGAAATTTTATATGGTGCTTCGGGACAAAATTACGGTATCAATGCTTACAGCGGTGCTATCAATATCGTTACCAAAAACCCCGGAAAAACACAAGCGCAATCAGGACTGAAAATAGGACAATTCGGTTACCTCAAAACGGATTTCGATTTGGCACATCAATTTGGAAAAATAAGTGTTTACAACGGCTTTACTTATCAACGTTCAACCGGTTACTTAACCAAAGACAGTATCAATAATACCGATTTTTACAACATTAAAGATTTTATACAAATCCGGTATAATCATTCAAAATTCCCTGTTGATTTTCAAGCCGGATACCACCAAAAAGATTTCGGTGCCAATAGTTTTTACACCTCTAAATATCCTTGGCAATACGAAAAAACTCAAGGTTATTTTGCAAACCTATCAACCGGAAGCGGAAAAAAAATCCGGTGGAAAGTCAATTTGTTTTACAAATTACATTTTGATGAATTTCAACTGTTTAGAGAAAGTATCTACCATTACCAAAACGGTTTCTATATCCACAATCAAGATACGGCTCAATATGCTCCCGGTATCTATTACCCCGGACACAATTTTCATAAAACCCGTCAAGCCGGCGGACAATTTCAAGCCCGGACAACTTCAAAATATGGAAAAACCTATTTCAATCTCGTAATACGCAACGAACATATCCTGAGCAATAAACTCGGAAAACCGTTAGACACACCGGTTGCTATCAACGACAGGGACGCCTTTACCAAAACCGACCAAAGGACCTATTTGGAAACACATCTCAACCAATCCAAAAACCGGGGGAGATTTGAAGCCGGTGCCGGTATAAATTTAATGTATGAAAAAAACTTCAATTGGCAGATTAACGGCAGTGGATATATCAGCTACCGGCATCCGCATTGGATACATTATATCAACGCCGGTACCTCCACACGCTTGCCTACTTTTACAGACTTGTATTATGAAGGTCCTTCAAATATTGGCAATCCGGATTTAAAACCCGAAACAGCCGTAACTTATGAAGCAGGAACAAAATTTTTTATTAAACAAACTCACATCAGTGCCAATATCTTTATCCGGCAATCAAAAAATACAATCGACTGGGTCAAAACCAATCCGGCAGATAAATGGCAACCGCAAAATTTAACTGATTTACAAACTTTCGGTGTGGAATTCAGTGCCTCACACCGTTTCAAATCCGGTATCTTTAAAAGTATCCGTTTTTCTTATGCCTATTTGAATATGAACAAAGACATTGCTCAAAATTTCATCTCTAAATATGTATTGGACTACCTGAAACACAAAGCCAACTTGTCGGTTTTACACCGTTTTTTCTTTGACAGCAATTTACATTGGACTGTTGTTTATAAAGACCGCAACGGCCAATACCTCGACTATACCGATGGACAATACCGGCTATATGATTACAAACCTTATTGGATTGCCAACTTGAAATGGTCAAAACAAATTAAGCGTATCCGTTTGGGTATAAATATTGAAAATATATTGGACGTTTCTTACAACGATTTATCATACATTAAAATGCCGGGGCGTTGGATTATTTTTGAAATAAACTATAAAATCAAATAACCTATGGCAGGCGGCATACTTGATTTGATTAAACCCTTGGATTTGATGCCGGTTTTATTTCATTATTTATAAAAAAAAAATTGAATTTATGCTATGTAAAAACGTCTTTAAATAATTAGAAAAAACAATTTAAAACTCTTAATAATTCATAAAATACATAACAAAATAAATATTCAAATAAAAATTTTATCAGAGTCTCTTGCAAAATTCAGGATAAACCGCAATAAAACTCAGCATTCTTATTTTTTTTTGTATTTTTACATCTTGGTAATCCGATTTTATGCGCATACTGTATATACTCATTTTAACCGTTTTAATCCGTTTTAGCTTACCGGCACAGGACACACAACCGCCGGTTGAAATCTATTTAAAACAAGGTAATGACAGTATCCGTTTGAATAATAATACCGTCAAACTAAAAAAGGAACCTTTCACGCTGATTATTGTTTATAATCAACCCGGTAAATACAATGGTGTTTATGTCAATACGTCTTTTACACGCGATTATTATAAAATGGACCCATCAGAGACCATTAAAGATTTGAATTACTTACCTCAAAAAGTTTACTCAGAACACAAATTTAATCCTAAAAAAGAATTGAAAGTAAACCCGGAGTTTTTTCAATATTTCGGTTATAATCCTGATGCCAACTGGAATAAATTTGACCGTTTGATTAAAAAAAACGGAAAAGTTATTGCATATCGTAAGGTCAAAAATTTTTACCTCGTAGATGAAAAAGAAAATATACCCATAGAAAAAATGCGGTTTAGTATTTATATGATTTTTGAAGTTATCAATCAAAAAACAGGACATTTTTTCAACAAAGAAGTTTACCGCACTAAAGCCAAATTAAAATTTTAAAAAAAGCCAGCATTTTTTCTTTACGATTTAAAGACCCAGGCATTACAATAGGCAAACGGCTATTTACGTATAAAAATCCTTCCGAATGACCTGTTCTATGACAGATCTAATCACTAGTCATTTCCGGTATTTGTTTCTGATGGCTGCAATATACCCAAAAGATACACGACACTTGACTTGACGCTGATCAAAAAAATTCCAAATAATAACAATTCCAAATATAAAATAGTCTAAAAATAATTTGGTATTCCCGGCATCGGAAATAAACAATGCCACTACTATAAAATATAATATTTCTGACTAACAAAGTACTATACCGCAAAAAAAAACGGTTTTCAAAGAAATCTCTTCAAAAACCGTTTTTTATCATTGATAAACTAACTTTCTATTATCTGTCCAAGTAAACCCAACCTACGATAGGTTTAAAGTTTTCTCCTAATTTCAATACGTAATAGTATGTTCCTACCGGTAATTTGGAAACTTTATCGTAAACGAATTGACCATCCGATCTACCATCCCAATCGTTATGATAAGGCGTTGCTTCAAAGACTTTTGCTCCCCAACGATTGAAGACTTTTAGTGAAGCATCTTCAAAATTCTCTAAGCCGGAAATTACAAAAGTATCATTCACACCGTCACCGTTAGGTGTAAATATTTCTGGTATATCAATACCGATAGTAATGATAATAGTCGGATCATTTTCTTCTACCGTTTGCGGGTCATCGGATAAATCGCTTATTTGATTATTTTGCGGATCATATCCTATTGCCATAGCCTGATTAACTACTGAACCGTTTTTCAAATCTTCCGGAGTAATTACATAAGTAGCTGTAAAGGTTTGAGAATCACTCTCTCCCGGAAGCAACATACCAATCGGACCACCTGTAACAGCTACTATCGGGTCGTCAATACTGATATTGTACAATGTAACATTACCGGTATTGGTCACCGTAAAACTATATGTGATAGTATCACCGGCATCAGCAACTCCATTTTCATTTAAATCATCAAATTCTCCAGTTTTTTCCAAAGTCAACTCAGGACATTGAACCAAATTCGTTACAGTTACATTATCAGCCGTTACATCAACAGGATCAGACAAATCGGATACCGTATTACCACAATTATCCGAAGCCGTAACACTGGCTTGATTATCAAAATGTCCGGCATCTATATCCGCTTGAATAAGTGTGTAAACAGCCGTATAAATCCAAGTTTCACCCGGATCCAAAATTTGGTCACCGTCACTATCTCCCGATACATAATCTATACTGACACCTAAGTTGGTCAAAATATCATCTTCCAAAATGACATTATTCAAACTGGTGCTACCCGGATTATTTACTTCAAATGTATAAACAATGACATTTCCTACTTGTGTACAATCCGAATTATCAAAATCATCCAATTTCAATAATGTGATTATAGATTGAACCGGTAAATCTATACAAGTCGGATCATCCGGATCATCCAAAGGATCATTATCATTTGTATCATCAATATCATTCGTATTGTTCGGGTCATCCGAATAATTATTATATTGATTACCTGCCGGATCTTGATACAATACTTCGGCTTGGTTACATATATGTCCGCAATTCACATCCAAGTCATCTTGTGTTATTGTATAAACATAAGTTAATGTTTCAACATCACCGGGATTTAAAACTCCTGTTCCAACAACTTGCTGATTAACACCAACCAATGCATCATTTATGATAACATTATTCAACACAACATTACCGGTATTGGTTATCGTTATGTTATAAGTCAATGTTTCTCCCGGTTGGGCTATACCGTCATTATTGGTATCACCGTCAAAGACCACCGTTTTCAAAACTTCCAAAGTTTTAATCCAATAGATAGACAAATCGATATCAGTCTCATCATCCGGATCGTCATTAGGTTCTGTATCAGAATTATCATTATCAGTAGAATCTGTCGGATCATCTGAAGCATTTGTCAATGTATTACCATTAGAATCCGTATAAGTTACAACCGCTTGATTGCT
>JALWFE010000127.1:589-2158 GCA_027039975.1 Flavobacteriales bacterium | reverse complement strand
ACGCCAAACATCACAAACGTGAAGCGGAAATAGTTGCCGACGCCGGAAAACCGGGTGTCGTGACCATTGCCACAAACATGGCAGGTCGTGGAACGGATATCAAGTTAAGTCCTGAAGTTGTTAAAGCAGGCGGTTTGGCTATCATCGGTACCGAACGACACGATTCCAGACGGGTGGACAGACAGCTCAGAGGTCGTGCCGGTCGTCAAGGAGATCCCGGTTCATCACAATTCTATGTGTCTTTGGAAGACAACTTGATGCGCCTGTTCGGGTCGGAAAAAATTGCCAAAATTATGGACCGTTTAGGCATGAAGGAAGGTGATGTGATTCAACACCCGATGATCTCTAAATCCATTGAACGTGCCCAAAAGAAAGTAGAAGAAAACAACTTTGGTATTCGTAAACGATTGCTCGAATACGATGACGTGATGAACGCACAACGTGAATTGGTTTACAAACGTCGTCGTCATGCACTTGAAGGCGAACGTCTTAAAGTGGATATCGCCAATATGATTTATGAAGCCATCGAAACATTAGTGGAACAAACCAAACCGGCAAAAGATTTTGAAGGGTTTGAAAGGGAATTAATCACCACTTTTGCCATCAATTCACCGGTTACTAAAGATGATTTTTTAAACCTTTCAGACAAAGAATTAATTGACAAACTATACGAAACAGCTACTAAACATTATAAAGAAAAAATTGCCCGTTCGGCACAAATTGCCTTCCCGGTTATCAAGCAAGTCTATGAAAACGAAGGCGACCGCTACAAACGTATCGTCGTACCGTTTACGGACGGCACCCGCGAAATAAAAGTCACCACCGACCTCAAAGAAGCTTACGAATCGGAAGGTAAAAAACTGGTTGATGATTTTGAAAAGAACATCTCGCTAGCCATCATCGACGAAGCTTGGAAAGAACATTTGCACAAAATGGACCAATTGAAAACATCGGTGCAAATGGCGTCTTACGAGCAAAAGGACCCGGTATTGATTTACAAATTTGAAGCTTTCGAATTGTTTAGAAATATGTTGGATAAAGTCAACAAAGATGTACTATCATTCTTATTCAAAGGTGACTTACCGACTCAAGACCCTAATCAAGTACAAGAAGCCCGTCAAACACAACGCCGCAAACCCAAATATACGGAAAGCCGTACCGACAATATTCCGTCACTCGAAGAAATGGCTGCCAACAACCGTCAAGCCATGCAAGGCGGACAAAAACAAGAAATCACCGCGCCCATCCGTAAAGGCAAAACTTACGGACGTAATGAAATTATTACAATCATGAACGTCAATAACGGTGAGAAAAAACAAATCAAATACAAAAAAGCCCGTACACTTTTAGATAGTGGCGAATGGGTGATTCAAGATTAAAATCTATATAATAATATAATGTAAAAGGACGCCGGTTTGGTGTCCTTTTTTATTTTATAAAAAAACTAAGCCACGAATGCACGAATTAAAATAAAGAAATACATTAGTGAATTAGTGGCTAAAAACTTTCAACTTTGATACTATCCCAAAAAGTGTGTAAAGTGAAGTTTTCTTAATTTTGAAAAAAAAA
>JALWFE010000127.1:0-579 GCA_027039975.1 Flavobacteriales bacterium | reverse complement strand
AAATTCATAGAATTTTTCTATCTTATATTTGCATTGGAAAATTCTATGAATTTTCCGGTGCAAATATGCCAAAACATTGAAGCAAGCAAAGAACCCGCTATGCGCTATATATAGTGTTGAACTAAATCCGCCGCGTGCGGATAGTTTTATCAGTAACAAATATAGTATTTTAAACAGAAAAAGATACTATCCCAAAAAGTGTGTAAAGTGAAGTTTTCTTAATTTTGAAAAAAAAATAAATTTTAAAATTAAAAATTATGAAAACTAAGAACACCTTTCACTTTACACAAGAGCAAGTTACAAAAATTTTAGCAGATATTGCAGGAGAAAAAGACGGATTTAATAAAGTCATGACATTGAGTATAGAGGCTTTGATGAGGGCAGAGCGTAAATTATTCAATGAAACCAATAACGATGTTAGTAATGGTCATCGTTGGCGCAAGACTTTAGGTATGCATAAACAATTAAAATTACAGGTTCCCCGTAGTCGTTATCATCATTTTTATCCTGTTATACTAGCAGTTTTAAAAGATCAAGAGCAAGAAGCGAGAGAAATAGCTTTTAAACTTTACGGGAGTG
>JALWFE010000126.1 GCA_027039975.1 Flavobacteriales bacterium | reverse complement strand
TCGAAAATCGTAAATTGTCAAAAGACGAAGTCAACAGTATCGCGTTGATTTCGCCCAATGCCACACTAACGATTATTGATAACTACAAGGTTACCACCAAACAACAAATTACTTTACCGGAAAAAATCCATAAGCACTTGATTTGCCCTAACCCCAATTGTGTCACCAATATTGAAGCGGTAACGACCAAATTCAGTGTATCAAACCACGATCCTGTTGAAGTGCGTTGTGAATATTGTGAAAAAACCTATCAAATTGAGAATGTGAAGTTTCATTTTTAGAGACGTAGCGAGCTACGTCTCTAGTTAAAAGTTCGTAATGTTTGTAAAGTTCATAATGTTTTATCATGGTTACAAAAAAACTTATGTGCTTTAAACATAAAGAAAATATGAAGCAATTGTCATTTCGAAGGAAGAATGACTGAGAAATCTAAATAAAAAAGATTTCTCACTTCGTTCGAAATGACATTCAAATAATCTCATAAATTAACCGATTAACCAAATAATCAATTTTTATTATCTTTACGGATACATTTTTTATTAGTACAATGAAACGTCTCACACAGCTCATTTTTCTTTTGATTACCTTAAATCAATACGCACAGCAAACCTTATTATCTTTTGATTTTGCCAATGACCTTAGTGGTTGGTCGGCAAATGGCAATGCACAAGCGCAATACACAGCACAAGGCGCAGGCACTCCCGGAGCTGCCGAAGTGCAAGTAAGTGCAAATGCAGGTATCACAAACGCCCAATTTTACACCGGTTTAATTAATTTTCCAAGTGGATATGGTGGAAAAGTCTTGTTGCTCAAAGTATATGCTAAATCCGACAGTATTCGGACAATGCGAATTAAATCCGTACTTAACACACCAAACGGTAACCGGGTCGTACAAACACAATATTATCGGTTGAGCACCCAATATGAAAAATATATTTTACCTATTCCGTTAAACAATGACGATTTGAAAATAAAGATTGTTTTTCAAATAGGTGAAACCGCCGGAACTTATTATTTTGATGATGTATCATTTGAATATATACCTTACGATGTATCTACAATCAATCAAATTGAATCCCAAGTTTACCGTGATTTTTACTATGAACCACAAGCCGTTATCCAAAATTTACCCAACCAATCGACCAATATCCATGTTCATATTGATACGTCACAAGTAATAGCACCGGTATTGGCGACACAAATAGGCGTTAATTCCAATTTCAGGAGTAAAAATTACCTGGTAAACCGGGCACATCTTTACGAACATTTCGGAGCCTTCCGTTATCCTGCCGGTTCCGGTTCCGATATGTATTTTTGGGATGGCAATATTCCTTCTTATTTAAATGGATACAGTGGTACCGCTTCTAATTTTTTAGACCAAAATCATTTTAAACAATTCAAACAAGCAGCTCAAGGCGAAGCAAGTATCGTGACCAATTATGCCTATGCCCGGCTCGGGCAAACCCCGCAAGGTACCCGTCAAGCCCGAGTCAGTCAAGCTGCCGCTTATGCCGCCGGATTTGTCAATCACATGAATAATGTCTTGCAAGCGGATTGTAAATATTGGGAAGTAGGAAATGAAAATTACGGCCCTTGGGAAAACGGATATGACGTCAACGGCGTTATTTTGACCGGTAAAGAATACGGCGAAGATTTCAGAGTGTTTGTCGATTCTATGAAAACCGCTGATCCTACTATCAAAATAGGGGCTAATATCTCAACAAACAAATGTAATTGGATGAAAACGGTATTACCCGAAATTGAAGATAAAGCCGATTACCTGATAGTCCACCATTATGACAGGAATATCGGAACCCCCGATGAAATCAAAAAAGCTGTCAAATTTGTAGTTGACGATGTCGTCAGAGTAGGATTGTATGTGCGGGAATATACTTCAAAAAGTTTCGGTTATTTTCCCCTAAATATGACGGAATTCAATGGTTCGGATTATCATTCAACCACCATGTCCAATGCTATGTATTTGACCAATTTATTGGCATCCATGATAGAAAACAGAATAAATCTGACTACCATTTGGGTCAACGAATGGAATATCAACAGCAACTATGAAAGTCATGGCATCCTGTCAAAAAACGACCCGAATCAAGCCAATTACACCCCGCGTCCTTCCTATACGCCTTTTTATTATTTCCCGGTTTATTTCGGTAGTAGTGCCGTTGTATGCAGTGTAACCGGAGACGACGATGTATTGGCACATGCTTCGGTTTTTGATACCGGAGAAACCGGCGTTGTCGTTACCAATCTTACAGGCACATCAAAAAACGTCCAATTGGACTGGGCTCAAAACACCAATTACGATACGGCATATTGGATTGAAATTTATGCCAACAACATCAATCAAGGGAATACCAAATTTTATGTCAATGGCCAAACGGCATCAACACCGGGCGGCGGTCCTACCGATTTGGATGCCGTTATGCCCTATCGAAGCAGTTATCAATCGGCCAATAGCACTTTTACTTTACAACCATATTCGGTCAATTTTATCGTAACCGGTAAATTGCCTGTTCCTGTTATCGACAATCAACCCGTATCACAAAATCTTTGCCCTGGTGATGTTTTGACTTTGAATATAACGGCACATGGTCAAAATTTGAGCTACCAATGGCAAAAAGACAATATAGATATTCCGGGAGCCACCAGCACTTCATACACCATTGCTTCGGTTACCAATGCCGATGCCGGTGCATATACTTGTAACATCACAGGCGATTTCGGCAATATAACGTCAAATACCGCTCAAATAACCGTTAATACACCGGTTAGCATCACCGGACAGCCTCAAAGTCAATCGGTTAATCAAGGTGATACCGTTACCTTTACCGTTCAAGCACTAGGTACCGGTTTGTCATACCAATGGCAAAAAGACAATACCGATATCCCCGGCGCTACCAATAACCAATTGGTTATTAACAATGTTCAACCAAGTGATGCCGGCACCTACAAAGTTATTGTTACCGGTACCTGCGGACAAGTTGTGTCCAATGATGCCAACTTAAACGTGACGGCTGATATCCAAGAACTTAGCCGGTTGGGAATTAAATTGTACCCCAATCCGGCCAAAAACCGTTTAACGATTAATATAAATGACCGGAAACCCGTTTTAATGAAATTGTATGATGAAACAGGCAAATTATTATTGCAAAAAAATCTCCGTAAATCAAACAACAATATCGATGTAAGTCATTATAGTCCGGGAGAATATCTATTAATTTTATCTAATAATGAATTTAATATAACAACTAAAATAATAATAGAATGATGTCGTATTTTCGATTTACGAATATTATGAACAATGAAACGTTTTGTCAAAACGCCTCTACGTTCAACATTATAAACATTTAACAAGAGACGCGGCATGCTGCGTCTCTACATTCTACTTTCAACTTTTAACTTTCAACTATTATGGTAGATGTATTATTAGGATTACAATGGGGTGACGAAGGTAAAGGCAAAATTGTGGATGTCTTAGCTGGAAATTACGATATTATCGCCCGTTTTCAAGGTGGAGCCAATGCCGGACATACCTTGGTTATAGACGGAAAAAAACACGTTTTACACACCATTCCCTCGGGAATATTTCATCCGGATATTATCAATGTAATAGGGAACGGAGTCGTAATAGACCCGGTTAGTTTAAAAAAAGAAATTGACGGCTTGGCAGATTTTAATATTGATTTCAAAAAACGTTTGTTGATTTCCCGTAAGGCTCACGTGACTTTACCGACACATCGTTTGATAGATGCGGCATCAGAAACCGCCAAAGGTAAAGCCAAAATAGGCTCAACCCTCAAAGGTATCGGACCGACATATATGGACAAAGCCGGAAGAAACGGGTTTAGAATCGGGGATTTTGAACTACCCGGCTGGAAAGATAAATACCGTGCTTTGGTCGATAAGCATTTGAAATTGCTGGATTGTATCAATGTCGATATTCAATTTGATTTGGATGAATTGGAAGCTGAATTTTTCAACAGCATTGATACCTTAAAAAAACTTAAATTTATAGATGGCGAAATTTACTTTAACAAAGCTTTAAAAGACGGAAAAAAAATATTAGCCGAAGGAGCGCAAGGCAGTTTGTTGGATATCAATTTCGGGACGTATCCTTATGTTACCTCATCCACTACCACTGCGGCAGGAGTCAGTATCGGATTGGGTATTCCGCCTAAACAAATCGGTAAAGTATCCGGAGTTTTCAAGGCTTATACTACAAGAGTCGGTTCAGGCCCTTTTCCTACTGAGTTGTTTGACGAAACCGGACAACTTATGGCAAAAAAAGGACATGAATTCGGGGCAACAACCGGACGGCCACGCCGTTGCGGTTGGTTGGACTTGGTCGCCCTTAAATATACCGTTGATATCAACGGCGTAACCGAACTGATGATGATGAAGAGTGATGTTTTATCAGGTTTTGAACAAATTAAAGCAGCTACGTCTTACAAATATTTCGATCAAGAAATTCAGCATTTCCCGTTTAACATCGATGAAGGAAACGTGCAACCCGTTTATACGGATTTCAAATCTTGGCAAGCCGACTTAACAGGTGTGACCAAAAAAGAACAACTACCCAAAACTTTAATGCAATATATTGCTTACATTGAAGAATATATTAGTGTACCGGTCAAAATTGTATCGGTTGGTCCGGACAGGAAGCAGACAATAGAGTTGAAAGCGTAAGCCACGAATACACGAATGAAATATTGATAAATCTAAACGGATTAAACTGCCACGAATAAACGAATAAAAACATTAGTGTATTAGTGGCAAAAAATCACAAAAAATCCTTCCGCCGGTTTTGTTTTTTTAAACTATGGTGTTTTTTGCTTTGCAAACGTTTTAAGATGGCGGATTTTTTAGGTTTGGTTTTCAGGCGTTTCTTGGGTTGTTGAAGTGCTGCCCGCCGGGTTTGCTCGACCGGACGACTTTGTAACAGACTTTTTTTTAGTATTTCCGTGTTCATAATGCTATTTTTTAATCAAAAGCTCAATGCAAATATCCAAAATTGTTACAAGTAGCCATAAGCTTTAACATGACTTGACACATTTATTTTATGATTTCTTCTCTCCCATATCTCGAGCGTTAGAAACGACAAACAATTATAATACTTTTATGGTTGCTATATGAAATTATTCATCCTTTGTTTCGTGTAGTCACAAAGCTCTGCTTAAATGGAAGTAAATAATTTTGTTAACTTTAACGTAGAAAACATACTGTTCGTCGAAAAAAATTGTAACATTGTTTGAGATTTGCTACTTTTGGCGTATTAACCGGAAAAACTTTGACTATGCACGTTTCTCAATTGGATTGGTTGATTATCATCGCCTATTTTATTTTTAGTTTTGGAATTTCATTTTATTACTCAAAAAAAGCCGGAAAAGATACCGGTAACTTTTTTTTAAGTGGTCGTTCTTTGCCTTGGTGGATTGCCGGGACCAGTATGGTAGCCACGACTTTTGCAGCAGATACACCTTTGGCTGTAACCGAATTGATCTCAAAAAACGGTATAGCCGGTAACTGGTTATGGTGGAACATGGTTTTCGGCGGTATTTTAACGGTTTTCTTTTTTGCACGCTTATGGCGGCGTGCCGGCATTCTGACCGATGCCGAATTTGTCGATATCCGTTACGACGGTAAACCGGCCAAATTTTTACGCGGTTTTAGAGCCGTCTATATCGGCATTTTGATGAATGCCATTGTTATTGCTTGGGTCAATTTGGCAATGGTCAAGGTTTTGACGGTTATGTTTCCGGATTTAACCATTTTCGGGTTGCACGAAATTAATTTTCTGGGCTTGCATCTTTCGGCACATTTGATTTATGTCGGGTTGATGATGCTTTTTGTAGCCATTTATTCATCCATGTCGGGATTGATGGGTGTATCGGTTACGGACAGTTTCCAGTTTGTTATGGCTATGACCGGCAGTATTGCTTTGGCATACTATGCCGTTAAGCATATTGGAGGAATTGACGGTTTAAAAGACAGTTTGAGCAATCAAAAGTGGCTGTTTGATTTTATACCGGATATCAGCAATGCGGATGTAACGCAAAGCACTGATAACGGCGTTTTGAAATTGAGTTTAACGGCATTGTTTACTTATCTGGGCGTGCAATGGTGGGCAAGTTGGTATCCCGGAGCCGAACCGGGCGGCGGGGGTTATATCGCTCAACGGATGATGTCGGCCAAAGACGAAAAACATTCATTGTTTGCTACTTTGTGGTTTAACATTGCGCATTATGCTTTGCGTCCTTGGCCTTGGATTTTGGCGGCTATGGTCGCTTTGGTTTTATACCCTGACGCATCCGACAAAGGAGCTACTTATGTCATGTTGATTCGTGATTTGTTACCGAGTGGATTACTCGGTTTGATGTTAGCCGCCTTTTTTGCCGCTTATATGTCCACCTTGGCTTCGCAAACTGTTTGGGGAACATCATACATTATCAATGACTTGTTTCGCCCTTTTTTAAAGCCCGGAGCTTCTGAAAAATATTACGTTAAAATTTCACGTATCACCACTTTTGTTTTAATGTTTATAGCCCTGATTATCACTACACAAATTACACAAATCAGTCAAGCATGGCAATTGATTTTGGTAGCCAGCGGCGGTATCGGATTGGTACTGATTTTACGTTGGTTTTGGTGGCGAATCAATGCATGGAGTGAAATCACCGCCATGGTAGCGCCATACTTCCTGTTACCGTTTTTGCTGAATGACAAATTCGGTTTCGGACTATCTATCAGTGATGATTACCCGGTCATTTTGTTGAGTATTGTTGCTTGGTCAACTTTCTGGTGGTTGATTGTAACCTTTAAAACCCGTCCTACGCCGGAAGCAAAGCTCAAATCATTTTATACCAAAGTGCATCCGGGTGGTATCGGCTGGAAAACTATTGACAAAAAATTACCGGAAGTAGAAGGCGACAAAGGCTTTGTTTTGATGTTTGCCAACTGGTTTTTTGGGAGTTTAATGGTGATTTTTACGTTGTTCGGTATCGGTAAATTTATTTTTAAAGATTATGGTTTATCCTTTGTATTTTTTGGCATTGCCCTGGTTTCGGGATTCTTAATTGTCAGGAATATGAAAAAAATAGGTTGGAAAAAATTGGCGGAATAATAAGATTTTTTTAATCTATATGTTTGACATTTTTACTATTTTGAACGGCTTTACCTTTTACGGCTTTAACTTCAATGACATTGGTTAATTTAACGCCGATGTTCCCGCCACTTTCAAGAATATCGAGATGCCAAACCGGTATTTTGTTGTAACTGTATTTTGAAATAACGCTGTTCAATTCTTTAAATTGATGGGGATACAAATCGATATGTTCGTCGGGTTTAAACTCGAATTTACGTCCTTTAAATTTGACTATAATCTTTTGAATTTGCTGATAAGTATATCCTTCCGGTTTTAAAATCTTGTTATGTTTTTTATCCAAAATAGACACCCGTTTATAATCAACATTATTGGTTTCGACCAAAATATCCAAATTTAATTTTGATGCCGGTACGGGTTTGTTATTGTAAGTTATTTTTATATCAACGGGTTTGTGCTTATTCACCAAATATTCCAAATATTTCGGCACCGTGACATTTCGAATCTGCTTCAATTCTTTATGCAACATTTTTTTAAGCCTGTCGTATAAGCCGGATGAGATAATAACCTCCTGCCGTTTTCCTTTGTCAATTTGTTCGACATAATTCTTTAAAGTATCATACGGCACGTGGCTGTAATGATAACTAATCCGGTTTAAAATATGCCTTTTTGAAAACAAAAATTGGTGCATCAAACTGGACTGAAAAAACTCATAATCCTCTCTGTTGTAAACATTTAATTTGCGTTCTTTAAACCATTTTTCGGTTTGATTAAAGATGGCACTCTCTTTATCCCACAGCATTGTATCCAAAACTTCCCGTACTCTGACCTTCTTTAAAAATTGCTTACTCAAAGCTTTACGTTTTTTAAAACTTTGAGCTTGCATATCAGCCGGCAATAAAACCGTTACAGATAATAGAAATAATGTGTAAAAAAACAGTTGTTTCATAATGTTTGGTTTGTGTGTGTTGTTTTTAATATTGTTTGTGGTTATGATGTTGAAAAATAATTTATTATCGCTTCTTTTATCAATTGTTCGCTATCGGTTCCGGCTTCTATTTTCTTAACGTTTTTGTAATGCGGCCAACCTTCGTCGTCGTGATGTGTATATTCGTAGTAACCATAAGGTTCCAACAATTTACAGGTGGCAATATGCATCAAATTTATCTTTTCGTCTTTGGTAAAATCCGGTTTAATCATTCCCAATTCCTGAATACCGATAAAAAACAAAATCGTTTCGATATCAGGAGTTTCACCGCCTGTAAATTTTTCCTTAAAAAAATCCAAAATCCGTTGCCAACGATTATCAAAATCCTCCATAGATCTAAAAAGTTAATGAAATGCTTGCCGTAACACCTTTGCTGGAAGGCACATACCGGCATACACCACCGACACACAACAGGCCACCCCGTTGTCTGCCGTAACTCAAACTCAGACGCGTGGACGACTGTGTATAAGTCGTACCGACATTGAAATAATGGATTTTTTTATCGTTATTACCGTAATTATACATATCTCCTGCATAAACGTTAAAATGGTGATTAAAATTGTATTCAAAAAGTCCGGCTGCCCAATTTTTCATATCGTCTTTGGTATTGAGATGCTGTAATTCCACCCTTGCGGAACGTTTTCCGGTTAATTTGAATTCAAAATCGGCTACTACAATGTCAGCGTGTACAAATTCACCTTCAAATTCCAATTTCGGTTTATTGTATTTGACATCTATAAACGAAAAAACGGTTTTCAGGTTTTTAGTCCATTTTTTTCTGATTTCCATATTGATATCTTGAAAATACAGTTCACCCGGTTTAAAGAAATCGGCTCTGTAAATCTGTTTGGCGTGATCAAACCGGGCATTGAGGCCGTGCCAACTCGAAAAATTGAGTGCTACCTTGGTGCCATATCGCCCGCCAAGAGCCGTTTTACGCTTAAAAGTAAAAAACATATCCACTTGACCCCCTATTTCTCCCACTTTTTCTTCACCAAAAGAAATACCGGGCTGTGCTTGATACACATAAATATTGGCCAAACTAAAATCGTGTTGTTTGGTCAAGCCGGGTACAAAATTCATCACACCGGTATTGTAAAAATTGCCTTCCAAGAGCCGTTCGCTGTACATTTGAATATTTTCCAAACGCCGGAAAGTCGCATTGATACCCAATCCTCTTTGCGAATAACCGACATTCCATAACCAGGCATTGCCGTCAAACAAAACTTGATCCAATAAAACATTATTGCTCGCCCGGGCATCCGAATTTTTATAAACATATTCAAAATCGGTATAAAATCCACCGGCTGTCAGGTTGATACGGGACGAATAATTACCAATAACCGGCTTTAAATCAGGATTTTGTGATGTCGTCTCTTGATAACGGGCAACATAACTGAATCCGGACTTGAGCTGCAATTTATCCGATTGGATAAGTTTATTCAAATTAAAATCGGCATTGGCACCGTAAATGGTCGACTCTGATACCCTGAACCCGATACGTTGGTTACCTGTCAAAGCGGTAATTTCGGCCAAATCGTTAAAATTATATTTGATTTTAATCCCTTTTATCGCATTATTGATACCGAGTTGGCGGTCTTCCCAAGCTCTGAACACTAAACCGCTTCCGAATTGCTCATAAAAATAACCTGCCGTTACCGACAGATTATCTTTTTGGTATTTGACAAAATAAGTTGCCAATCCGTTACCTTTCAAATCGGGACTGTAACCGAGAAAAGCTTGCGGTAGATACGATTCGTATTGTAAACCGAAACTGAATTGTTTGTAATTGTAAGACGTGTTGAGATAATGCATAGAACGGAATGCATCGTTAGGGGCGGTAAAATTCGTTGGACTGTCGTTTTGATAATATTGCGCATAAGATTCATAGCCACCCGAGAGATGTCCTAAATTTTGCGCTTGTGTAAAAACAATAGCAAATAAGAAAAAAAAGAAAAGAATTTTTTTCATAGTTGTGAGATTTTGTAAAAAGCATTTGAGAAGGTTAATTTTTGATGATTTCGTAAATTTCATCTTCACTACCCGGTGTGTAACCCGAACGTTTGGCAACAATTTTTCCGTCTTTGATAATCAACATAAAAGGAATACTGGCGATATTAAATACACGTTTCAATTCAAAATTGTAATCGCGATAAATTTCATAATCCCAATCTTTTCCGTTGACCAAAGGTATAATACGGCGTGCCGTGCGGTCGTCATCTTGTGATATGGCAATCAATTTAACACCGGTTTCGTCTTGCCAATCGGGATATACCTCACTGATAGCATCGAGTTCGTTCATACAAGGTACACACCAAGTAGCCCAAAAACTGACAATCACGGGTTTATCCGATTTGACAATTTCTTTAAACGATACTTTGTTACCTTTTAAATCGGTAAGTTGTGCGTCGGGAATATCTTGTGCCGACATCGAAAACATTGTAAATAATCCGAATAACAAAATAAATTTTTTCATTGTTTAGTTGATTTTTAAAAATTAATACAATTGGTTTTTAGCAATTATTATTCCAAAACAAAAATAAACCTTTTTTTTATATCAGTAACGGGTAGTATATTGAGGAATTGAGGAAATGAGGAAGTGAGGAAGTGCGCTTCGATACGATTTTGTTCGTTTCTCCCAAAATCACTCAGCGACCTTTCCTCAATTCCTCAATTAAAAAAACGAGCATAAGGTTTGAAGTAATAAATAAACATCAAAGTATGAAATATGCAATGAAACGGCGCTTCGATACAATTTTGCTCGTTACCTCGCAAAATCACTCAGCGACCTACTCCTCATTTCCTCAACATCAACAACGAAAACATTATATAAATTTGTAAACATTCATTAAAGAACGAAATACTCTATGAAACAATAAAAAATCCTCAATTCCTCAAATTATAAGACGAGAATAAGGTATGAAGTAATAAACAATCATCTAAGAATGCAAATAATCTATGAACTAAAACTTTTAACTTTTAACTTTCAACTTTCAACTAATTATAAATCCTCATTTCCTCAATTCATAAAACGATTATATAGTATGAAAAAGAAAGCATTCATCAAATAACGCCATATTCTTTGAAGTAATACAAATCCTCAATTTCTCAAATTAAAAAAACGAACTTATGGTATAAAATGAAAAACATACATAACACAAGCAAGCAATCTATGAACCGAAACTCTCAATTCATTTATCTTCGTTCCAAAATTCCTTGATAATTTCGTCCAGCTCTTCTTTTGAGGCTTCATCCCAACTGTGTAAGGGATTCTTTTTGTAAAAAACAGTGACATCATACGTACCGTCGCGTCCGAATGCCATACCGCCCTTATAAACGACTATTTCATAACCGCCCGGTGTCTTCAATACTGCTTTATAAGACGGTTTGTTACTAAAATTATATTTATTGATATCCTCACCGAACATTTTCAATCGCTCTAAAAATGCATCGATTTCTTTTTGAGGTACTTCTTTAAATTCGAGTTTGTTAAAATATTCTAATACCATATTAATAACATTAATGTTAAGACAAAGTTACAAAAAAATAAGAGATGAGGGATAAGAGATAAGAGAGAGATGAGAGATGAAGGTGTCCGACGTCCGGTGTCGGATGTCATTTTGAACGAGTAAGGAATGAACGAGGAGAAATCTCATTTTCGATTTCAGATTTTTGATTTTTCAGACGTTGAGCCGCAAAGACATTGCACTCAACGTCTTTACATGATTTTCAAATCAGACGCACGGTTGAGCGTCTCTACACAATTTTCACAGAGATGAAGAGCAATTCGTCCCTATGATCTTTTCACTAAAAAAAAACTCCTTACTTCACTTTCTCCGGTTTCCAATATTCATACGGATCAATTTTCCCTTTATGATGCCGGTAATCGTATTTCGGATTTTTAATGGCTTCATAAATCCGTCGTTGTACTTCGCTGCGGATGTTTAATTTGTACAATAATTTATTTTTCATAGTCGGAAAGGTGCGGTTAGAGAGGAAGATATAAATGAGATTTTCTTCCGGGTCGGCCCAGACCATAGTACCTGTAAAACCTTGATGTCCGAAACTTTCGGGAGAAATTTCTTCAAATGTCGGACCGGGTTGGTCTTTAAATTGCGGTTTATCCCAACCTAAGCCGCGACGCACACTGTCTTTGGCAAAATAGCGTTTGTTAAAAGCAATTTCCGTTGTATCGGAAATGTAACGTCTGCCACCGTAATAACCTTTGTTCAAATGCATTTGCAGTTCTTTGGCCAAATCGTTGGCATTGCCGAATAATCCGGCATTACCGGAGATACCACCGAGCATTGCTGCGCCCATATCGTGAACGTAACCACGAACAATTTGATGCCGCCAGTAATTATCGTTTTCAGCCGGTGCGATACTTGAAACCGGAAATTTTTTCAATGGATTGTAAGTTAATGTAACGGCACCTAATGGCTTGTAAAACAGTGAATCAACCAATTTGTCCATGCCAATACCGGTATTATCTTCTATATACTTTTTAAACAGGTAAAACGGCAAGCCGCTGTAAACGTATTTCAATTCTTTATATTGCGGTACCTTGGCAATCGTATCCCAAATATGATTGATATAATCGCGACGCAGGAATATATTTTTGGCAACTTCAATACTGAAAAGTTTATCCGGTTTTTTCCGGTAATATTTACGCATAGGCATTTTGGTCTTCGGGTCGATGGTTTCCAGATAAAAAGGAATCCAAGATTTGATGCGAGCGTAGTGTGATAAGGCTTCTTTGACCAATATGGTGTCTTTGTTACTGCCTTTGAGAAGCGGCATCAAATCACCGAGTTGATCGTCCAGTTTAAACATTTTGCGGTCGTAAGCATACATCATCAGAGTCGTAGCCGCCATAACTTTGGTGACCGAAGCCAAATCGTAAATGTCCGTTACTTTTACCGGCCGTTTTTTATCATAAGTTTGATAACCATAAGCTTTTTCAAAAATCACTTTACCGTTACGTGCCGCCAAAACAACCGCTCCGGGTGCCGCCATGGTGTCTAACATAAATTGCATCAGTGAATCGACCCGTTTCAGTTTGTGACTGTCCAAACCGACTTCTTCGGGAAATCCGTAGGAAAGCCGTTTGATATCTTGCGTTGTAATACCCGTATTGACAGGATATTTTGTACTGATACTGACAGGCAATTTGCCTTTAAACGGTAAAGCACCGAAAATCATTTGGGGCGACAATTCCTGGGCATACCAATCATTTTGATAAGAAATAACAATGGCTTTAGCAGGCAATTTGTCCGCCAAACCGATCAAACTGTAAGGCGAGGTAAATACATCAATGATAGTAGGTTTGAAACCGGTTATTGTTTTGATGATATCCTTTTCATCTGCGGTTAATTTATATGATTTCCAAGGATTTTCCGATGATTTGTGAATTCCCGTGATAACCAAATCGTAATTTTTCAGCTTCTTTTTTACTTCCGCCGTATCTTTGATTTTAACCAAATCAACCCGGGTATATTTGTTTAAATATTTGTAAAAAGTTTGATAACCGGCATCTCCGACCGGTACAAAAGCGATTTTTTGAACGACATTTTGTACGGGTAAAAAATTGCCGTCGTTTTTTATCAATGTAATGGCGTTGGCAAAAGCTTTTTGATTGAGCAAAGAATCGGTTGAAGAATAATAGAATTTTTTTTGCGTTTGCGGTTGCCAATGTTGTAATCCTGCCCAATATTTGGCCATTAAAATTTTTTTGACCGAATACGCCAAGCGTTTTTCGGTTATAATGCCTTTATTATAAGCTTTTTTCAATTGTTCGACAGCTTTTTTTAAGTCAACCGTGCCTAGTAAAATATCATTTCCGGACAAAAAAGCTTGCAAATCTGCTTCTCCCGAAGGTACAAAATCAGCCACACCTTTCATACTCATGGCATCGGTGATGATAAGTCCTTCAAATCCGAGATCTTTTTGCAGTAAATCCGTGACGACCCGGTGTGATAGCGTGGTAGGTAAGCCCATAAATTCCAAAGCCGGCACTTTTAAATGAGCGACCATTACACCTGTCAATCCATCGGGAATGAGTTTTTTGTAAGGATACAGTTCTACATTTTGAATTCTTTGATAATCGAAATCAACCGAAGGTAAAGTTTTATGACTGTCTTGACTGGTATCGCCGTGACCGGGAAAATGTTTGGCAGTCGTCAGTATCTGCCACGATTGTAAGCCTTTCATCATCATTTCCGCTTTGCGGGCAACGTTTTCTTTATCTTCTCCGAAAGAACGGTTACCGATAATCGGATTGGCAGGATTGGTATTGATATCGACCACCGGTGAAAAATTCATTTGAAAACCGGCATTATGGATTTGTTCACCGATACGCCGTCCTATTTCATAGATGATACTGTCATTTTGAATGGCACCCAATGTCATATTCCAAGGAAAACGGGCAGTGGAATCCAAACGCATTGCTAAACCCCATTCGGCATCGATAGCCGTGATAACCGGATATTTGGCATTGAGCCGGATAAAATTGTTCAAAGCTTGTTCATCGGAAGGGTGTCCTTTTAAAAAAAAGAAATTACCGATATGTAAACTGTCTAATAAAAATTTGATTTTGGCTTTGTTTTCCGCCGTATTTCCCGAAGCAACAAAAGGCATAAACAACTGCCCTATTTTTTCATCTAAACTCATCCTGCTATAAATGGAATCAACCCGGTGCAATTGTTGTTTGTTTTTGTAAAGCGGATGTAATTGTTGGGCAAATACAACATTGTAAAAAACCAAACTTATTATTAAGCTTAATATCGTTTTCATTGTAAATTTTTTCTGTAAAAGAAATGCAATTTTAAATATCAAATTTACAAAGAATTTATGAATGATTGGAAATAAATTTCCTTTAAATGTTTTTGCTTGAATAAACCGTCCTTTTTTGATGTTAATAATTTTTTTAATTTTATCTTTTCAATTAAAAATTAAATATGAAGGTAAATCACAAACTTGCCCGTTTGCAATCCCGGTTGGCAGGTGAATTGTATTACGATAACTTGCACCGACATATTTATGCCACGGATGCTTCTGTATACCGTATGGTACCCGAGGCGGTTGCTTATCCTAAAACACAAGAGGATATTCAATTACTTATTCAATATGCCGCTGAAAACAATACACATCTGATTCCGCGAACAGCCGGTACATCATTAGCCGGACAAGTCGTCGGTAAAGGCATAATAGTCGATGTTTCGAAGTATATGACTGCCATTTTGGATTTTAATCCTGACGAAGCTTGGGTAAAAGTGCAACCCGGTGTGATAAGGGATGAGCTTAACCGTTTTTTGGAACCTCACGGTTTATGGTTTGCCCCTAATACTTCGACATCTAGCCGTTGTATGATAGGTGGGATGACCGGAAATAATTCTTCCGGTTCTACTTCGATAAAATATGGTGTCACGCGTGATAAAATTTTGGAAATCGAAGGTTTTTTGAGTAATGGCGATTTTATTCATATAACGGAATTGGATAAGGATGCTTTTAACCGGAAACTTTTGCAAAACAACCTCGAAGGCCGGATATACAGACATATCCGCGACACATACAGCCGCCCGGACGTTCAAAATGAGATTTTGGAAAATATGCCTTATCCCGAAATTCATCGCCGCAACAACGGTTATGCTTTGGATAGTTTGATAGACAACGAAATTTTGGGACATTCCGGTAAAAAATTTAATCTCGGAAAAATAATTGCCGGTTCCGAAGGCACTTTGGTTTTTATGACGGCTATCAAAATCAAATTGGACAAAGTTCAACCGCCTAAACGTTTGATGGTAACGGCACATTTTAACAGTATTGACGAGAGTATGCGTGCCGTAGCCCCTGCTATGCAGCACGATTTGTATCAATGTGAGTTAATGGATGATATCATTCTGGCTCAAACCGAAAAAAGTCTGAAATATAAACACTATCGTGATTTTATTCAAGGTCATCCGAAAGCTGTTTTGATGCTCGAATTGCGGGGTGAAAAAATGAGTGAATTGGAACAACAGGCACAAGATTTAATCGAACATTTGAAACGAGAAAAATTAGGCTATGCTTTCCCTGTTCTTCGCAATGATGAAGCCGCCAAAGCCGAAGAATTGCGTAAAGCCGGATTAGGTCTGCTCGGCAATTTGCCCGGCGACGATAAAGCTATTGCCGGTATTGAAGATACGGCGGTTCGTATCACCGATTTGCCACATTATATTGCCGAATTTGCCGAAATTATGGAACGTAAAGGCAAAACACCGGTCTATTTTGCGCATGCCGGTGCCGGTGAAATTCATCTGCGGCCTATTCTCAACTTGAAAAAATCCGTTGACGTACGTATTTACAGGGAACTGGTCTCGGAAGTGGCGGATTTGGTGCATAAATACAAAGGTTCGTTAAGCGGTGAACACGGTAGCGGTATCGTCCGTGGCGAATTTATTCCTGTCATTGTCGGTGAAAAAAATTATGCTTTGATGCGGGAACTCAAAACGGTCTTTGACCCGCAAAATATCTTTAATCCTCATAAAGTGGTAGATCCTTATCCGATGGATAAAAATTTGCGTTACGAGCCGGACAGAACCGAACCTGAAATCCCGGCTTTATTTGATTTTACGGTGGAAGGCGGTGTCTTGCGTGCTGTCGAAAAATGTAACGGTTCGGGCGATTGCCGTAAACCACCCGGAGCAGGTGGTGTGATGTGTCCGAGTTATCAAGCAACAAAAGAAGAGAAAAATACAACTCGTGCAAGAGCTAATGCACTGCGTGAATTTTTGACCAATTCGGATAAAATAAACCGTTTTGATTACGAAGAACTATACGAAACATTGAGTTTGTGTCTCTCGTGCAAAGCTTGTAAAAACGAATGCCCGTCCACAGTGGATATGGCAATGCTCAAAAGTGAATTTTTGTATTGGTATCAAAAAGCCAACGGTTTTACCTTTCGTAACAAAATGTTTGCCTATAACGGCAAAATAAACAAGGTTTTGAGCCGTTTTTCAACTGTTTATAACTATTTTGTTCGTAAAAAAATGTTTTCCGGTTGGATTAAAAAATTTTCCGGAATTGCGCCTCAACGTAATCTACCACAGCTTGAAAAACAAAGCTTGTACCACTGGTTCAATAAGCATCCCGGCGAACTAAAACCTTTAAAAGACAAAAAACAAACGGTTTATGTGTTTATCGATGAATTTTCAAACTATTTGGATAGCCGCCCCGGTAAAGATGTTGTAAAAGTTTTAACCGGACTAGGTTACGAAGTCAAAATTACCAACAGTGCCGAAAGCGGACGGGCTTATGTCTCCAAAGGATTTTTGGAGCAAGCACATAATTTGGCGGTTAAAAATGTAAAATTGTATGCCGGATTAATTAGCGAACAGACACCTTTAATCGGCATAGAACCTTCTGCTATTTTAATGTTTAGAGATGAATATTTACGACTGATAAAGGATGATAAATTGAAAAAAGATGCTCAAAATATTGCCGCAAATACATTTTTGTTTGAAGAATTTATAAAACGGGAATTTGAAGCGGGAAATATCAAGAGTGCTGATTTTACAAAAGCGGAAAAAAAAATAAGCCTGCACGTGCATTGTCATCAAAAAGCGTTAAGTGACCCGCAAATTGCCGCTTTTGTTTTGTCTATACCCGAAAATTATCAAGTCGATTTGCTGGATTCCGGATGTTGCGGAATGGGGGGAAGTTTCGGATATGAAAAAGAACATTACGAATTGAGTATGAAAGTCGGTGAACTCAAACTTTTTCCGCAATTGCGTCAAGCCGGAAGAAATGTCAGTATTGCCGCAACCGGAACCAGCTGCCGGCATCAAATCCGTGACGGCGTCGATATGGAAAGTAAGCATCCGGCAACTGTTTTAGCCGGCGCTTTAAAATCATCAACTTAAAAGCCACGATTACCCGTATTTATACCAAAAATCATTCGTGAATTAGAGGCGATAAAAAATCTGATAGGTCTGGCAAAAGAAATTATAAATAGCAAAAGAAAAAATAGAAGATATGTCGTCGGGGTCGGGAGACCCACGACGGAGCATCGGCTAAGACCTGTTAGGTTTTTCAAACCTGATAGGTCTTGAACATAATAATAAAAAAAAAGACCTAGCAGTTTTGCTAGACCTATCGGGTCGTCAAAGACCTGTTTTATCCAAACCTAATAAGTTAGTAGCAAACAGGATTTATAATAAAAATATTAGCCCCGTAGGGGTGACCTGTTAGTAGCAAACATAATTATGATAAAAATATAAGCCCCGTAGGGGCGACCCGAAAAAAGAATTTTGAAAATATGATAATGCAGTGAGCAAGATTAAATATGCCGTCGGGGTCGGGAAACCAGCGACCGAGCGTTTAAAAACAAAAACATTCGTGCATTAGTGGCGAAAAAAAAATCTGAAATCGCAAATCTAAAATCTAAAATCTAAAATCTAAAATCTAAAATCTAAAATCAAAGAAACCTCCCCGTATATGACCGTTGACATTTTACAATCTCTTCCGGCGTACCTTCAAAAATAATCTCACCGCCTTTTTGTCCGCCTTCCGGTCCCAAATCGATAATATGGTCGGCAAGTTTAATGACATCGGTATTGTGTTCGATAATGACTACCGTATTGCCTTTATCTACCAGTTTGTTTAACACGTCCATTAATATCCGGATATCTTCAAAATGCAAGCCTGTTGTCGGTTCATCGAGAATATAAAATGTATTACCGGTATCTTTTTTTGACAATTCCGTTGCTAATTTCACCCGTTGGGCTTCACCGCCGGACAGGGTAGGAGCGGGTTGTCCCAAAGTCAGATAGCCCAATCCGACATCTTGCAAAGTTTTGAGTTTGCGGTGAATCTTAGGGATAGCTTCAAAAAATCCAACGGCTTCATCGATAGTCATTTCCAACACATCCGCTATGGACTTGCCTTTGTAACGGACTTCCAAGGTTTCACGGTTAAAACGTTTGCCTTGACAAGTCTCACAAGTGATTTGAACATCGGGTAGCAGATTCATCTCAATAGTACGGATGCCGGCACCTTCACAGACCGGACAACGGCCGTCTTTGACATTAAAAGAAAATCGCCCCGGTTTATAACCACGGATTTGAGCTTCGGGAGTTTGAGCAAACAAATTACGGATTTCTTGAAAAACACCTGTGTATGTCGCCGGATTGCTACGACTACTTCGTCCTATCGGACTTTGGTCTATATCTATAACTTTATCGATATTTTCCACACCGGAGATATTTTTATATGGCAACGGCTCTTTAACACCTTTATAGATTTTGTTGTTCAAAACAGGATATAAAGTTTCGTTAATCAGTGTGGATTTACCGCTTCCGGAAACACCCGTAACACAGATGAGTTTGCCTAAAGGCAATTTTACCGTGACATTTTTGAGATTATTACCCGTAGCGCCTTCCAAGACGATAAATTTGCCCGAACCTTTACGGCGGGTCGCAGGAACTTCAATCCGTTTTTTACCGGTCAAATAAGCAGCTGTAAGCGAACCGGATTGTTTGATAGTCTCCAAATCACCTTCGGCAACAATTTCACCACCGTGCTTGCCGGCGAGCGGTCCCATATCGATTATCCGGTCGGCTTGCTCCATCATCTCTTGATCGTGTTCCACAACAATTACGGTATTACCCAAATTACGCAGTTGTTTTAATGATTCTATCAACTGCCGGTTATCGCGTTGGTGCAAACCGATACTCGGCTCGTCCAAAATATACAAAACATTGACCAATTGCGCCCCTATTTGCGAAGCCAAACGGATACGTTGTGATTCACCGCCTGATAGTGATTTGGCCGGACGGAACAAATTCAGATAATTCAAACCTACTGCCGTGATAAAACCGATACGGTTACGGATTTCTTTGATGATTTCTTCCCCTATAATGCGTTGTTTTTCAGTTAAATGATTTTCTATGTCTTGAAACCATTCTGCCAATTCACCGATGTCCATATTGGCTAAATCCACTATGGATTTGCCGTTGATTTTAAAATACAGGGATTCTTTTTTTAACCGTGAGCCTTGACATACCGGACAAAGCTTTTCGGTCATGAAATTTTTTGCCCAACGTCTGATTTTTTGACTGTCGTTGGCTTCGAATTGATGTTGTATAAAATTGACGATACCTTCAAATTTCAAATGATAGGATTGTGTAATCCCCAAACCTTTTGAAAAAACTTCAAAATGTTCGTCTGCACCGTACAAGATAACTTGCATTGCTTTTTTAGGAATTTTTTTAATGGGCAAATCCAAACTGAAGTCATAACGTTTGGCAATAATTTCCAATTGACTGAAAATCCAAGAATTTTTATAAGATCCTAAGGGTGCTAAACCGCCTTTTTTGATGGAAAGATTGTCATCGGGAATAATTTTTTGCAAATCCACTTCGAAAACCGTTCCCAAGCCTTTACAATAATCACAAGCGCCCTTGGGTGAATTAAATGAAAACGTATTCGGCTCCGGTTCGGGATAAGAAATACCGGTGGAAGGACACATCAGATTTTTACTGAAATATTGGCTTTTATTTGTGGTTTTGTCTAAAATTATCAAAGTTCCTTTACCGTGATATAAAGCGGTCTCGATACTTTCTTTGAGACGTTTTTGATTTTTGTCATTTGGGATTAACCGGTCTATTACGATGTCAATGTCGTGGGTTTGATAGCGTTCCAATTGCATATCTCTCTCTATCTCTTTGATTTGACCGTCAATCCTGACTCGTAAAAAACCCATACGGGCAATTTTTTTAAACAATTCTTTGTAATGGCCTTTTCGTGACTTGACCACCGGTGCCAGGATATAAATTTTCTTATTATAATATAATGTATAAATCAGTTCCAAAATTTCCTTTTTGGAATAGCTGACCATTTTTTCGCCGGTTTTGTATGAATAAGCTTCTCCTATTTTAGCATACAACAAGCGTAAAAAATCATAAATCTCCGTAACGGTACCGACTGTACTACGCGGATTTTTATTGGTAGTCTTTTGTTCGATAGCGATAACGGGCGACAAACCATCTATTTTATCCACATCCGGCCGGTTCAAACCACCGAGAAATTGCTTTGCATAAGCCGAAAAGGTTTCTATAAAACGCCGTTGTCCTTCGGCGTATATCGTATCAAAAGCCAATGACGACTTACCGCTACCGCTCAGTCCTGTAATAACGGTCAGCTGCTTATGGGGAATTTGGAGCGTCAGATTTTTCAGATTGTGTTCTCGTGCTCCGTAAATTTTAATATGTGTTTGTTTTTTTGACATTGAAAATCATAAATTACAAAAATATAACAAATTTTAATCCCCCACCCAAGAGCCAAAATGTATATTTTTATTCAATTCTTACCTGTTAAAATTTATTCACTAATAACACTTTTGTTACAGTATTCCATTTAATGTTTCAATGCGATATTTTTATTTTTTTAATATTTTTTTTATTTTTTTTTATTTATTTTTTGTTTTTTTTTTGTTGTTTTGTTTGTTTTTTTGTTTTTTTTGTTTCTTTGTTTGTTTGTTTTTATTTTTTTTTTTTTTTGGTTTTTTGTTTGTTTTAT
>JALWFE010000125.1 GCA_027039975.1 Flavobacteriales bacterium | reverse complement strand
TTTTTGAATGATTTGTTATAAAAACAAAAAAAAATTAATAAAAAATCTTTTTTAATAATTTTTTTATTTTTTTAATATAATTAACTGATAATAAAAAAATTAACATCTCAAAAAACATTTCATAAATCACATAAATCAAATTTTCTTATTTTATATTGGCTGTATGCGGAGATACTTTTGTGTCGAATTTAAAAAGCAAGAACAATGACTAAAAATTTCGCAAATCAAGTAAACAATTTGTTAAGAATCAGTAAAAGAATTTTATTGGTAGAACATGACCCCGTAAAACGCGGAAATCTGGTAAGATTTTTTCAACAGGGCAAACATGAAGTTGAAATTGCCAAAGACGGTATGAAGGCTTCTGAAAAAATCAAATCCGGAACGTATGATTTGTTTGTCATAGATAAAAGTTTGCCTTATAATGATGCTATGACTTTATATAAAAGTATCAAAAACAAAAATTTGAATACACCGGTTATTTTTATTTCCGATCAAAAAGAGCTGGAAGAAGGTATTTACACGATTGCTTATGAAAATTTTGAGAAAAATTTTGAAAGCACTTTGAAAACGATTATCGAACAGAGTTTGAAAGCAAACGGACAAAATATTCAAGAAGAGCCGGATATATACCGTATAGGTAATTTTACTTTGGATATGCGACTGAGATTATTACGCTACAAAGACGGTAAGCCGGTACAATTAACCCCGAAAGAAGGCAAACTTTTAAAATTTTTGATAACATATAAAAACAAATTGGTAGATAAAAAAACTTTGCAAAAAAAAGTTTGGTATAATGATGAAAATGTCAGTTTAGGCAGTATGAACGTGTATATCAGCCGGTTGAGAAAATTGTTGAAAAAAGACAAAAGGGTCAATATTACCAATGTTTATAAAGAGGGATTTATAATTTCCGATTGATAGATTTACAAAATTTTTCTTGACTAAAATATACACAAACGTAATATTATCACACAAACGAACATTTGCACACACACAAACAAACATAAACACAAGCACTCACAAACACAAGCAAACATAAAGTCAAGTTGTAGTCAATCTTGCTTGTAAAAAGTCCGGTAAACCGAAGGGGTTTGCCGGGCTTGTTTTTTTGAAGTTGTTTTAGTATTTGTAAGTTGAGTTGTGATATAGTTTTGGAAATATATGTAAATTAGCCGTAAAATTTTTTTAAAATGGCTTTAAACTATATTTGGGTCGGATTTTTTTTTATTGCTTTTATCGTCGGATTGATAAAACTGATTTTTTTAGGTGATTTGGAGATTTTTTCCACGATAATGAAAGCGCTTTTTGACCGTGCCAAGCTCGGTTTCGAATTATCATTGGGTTTGACAGGAATTTTGGCTTTGTGGATGGGTATTATGAAAATAGGAGAAAAAGGGGGTATGGTCAAAATTTTAGCCCGTTTGGTCAGCCCGTTGTTTACACGTTTATTTCCGGAAGTGCCTGAAAATCACCCGGCTATAGGTTCTATGATGATGAATTTTTCGGCCAATATGCTGGGTCTGGACAATGCGGCGACGCCCTTGGGTTTGAAAGCAATGAAAGATTTGCAAGAGCTTAATCCCAAAAAAGATACGGCCAGCAATGCACAAATTATGTTTTTGGTTTTAAATACGTCTGGATTGACTTTGATTCCGGTTAGTATTTTGGCATTGCGAGCGATGAAAGGTTCGGCCAATCCGACCGATGTATTTTTACCGATTTTGATAGCGACTTTTATTTCCAGTCTGGTAGGTTTGATTTATACTTCTATTATTCAGAAAATCAATTTGTTTGACAAGGTAGTGATGGCTTATTTGACGGGCATGACCGCTTTAATAGGCGGTATGGCAGCTTATGTATATTATTTGAAAGACCCTGAAAAAATCAGTGTGTTTACCGATTTGTTGAGCAATATCACATTATTCAGTATTATAATAGCCTTTATTTCGGTGGCATTGTATAAAAAAATCAATATTTACGATGCATTTATTGAAGGTGCCAAAGATGGTTTTAAGGTAGCGGTTAGCATTATTCCTTATTTGGTAGCTATGTTGGCAGCGATTGGTGTTTTTACGGCTTCGGGAGCTATGGATTATGTATTGGATGCTTTCCGGTTTTTATTTGCTCATATCGGTGTGGACACCAGTTTTGTGGACGGTTTGCCGACGGCGTTTTTAAAACCTTTGACCGGTGGTGGTGCCAGAGCGGCAATGGTAGAAAGTTGGGTGGAACACGGTGTCGATAGTTTTGTAGGGCATTTGACATCCGTTTTGCAAGGAAGTACCGAAACGACTTTTTATGTGTTGGCGGTATATTTCGGCTCGGTAGGAATTAAAAAAACCCGTTATGCCGCTACCGCCGGTATCATTGCCGATATCGCCGGTATAATAGCCGCCATATTGGTGACTTATCTGTTTTTTGGCTATTTAAATTAGTAGCAAATAATAGAGTATCAAGTTATGGATAGCAAGTGGCAAGTGGTGTATTGGTGCTTTTTAAGGATTGATTTATTTATGTTTCGTAACATTTTTAAACATTTATATTGCCGGAAAATATCAATTTTTACCAACTCTCATAAAAAAATCGTAAATTTATACCGTAAAATTTTATCTTATGATTGATTTTCAACAAGCTATAAAACAAGGTATTCCGGCGGAATTACCGGAGCCGAAACCTTATGATCCCGATATCAATCACGCACCACCGCGACGTAATATTTTGACAGATGCCGAAAAACGTTTGGCGGTTCGCAATGCTTTGCGGTATTTTCCAAAAAAATGGCATACCGTATTGGCACAGGAATTTGCCGACGAACTCAACCGTTACGGCCGGATATATATGTACCGTTTCCGTCCCGATTACGAGATGTACGCCCGTCCGATTAATGCATATCCGGCCAAAACAAAGCAAGCGGCGGCTATTATGTTGATGATTCAAAACAATTTGGACCCCAAAGTAGCCCAGCATCCGCATGAGTTGATAACTTACGGTGGAAACGGTGCCGTATTTCAAAACTGGGCACAATATTTATTGACGATGAAATATTTGTCCGAGATGACCGAAGAACAAACTTTGGCTATGTATAGCGGGCATCCTATGGGTTTGTTTCCTTCGCATAAAGATGCGCCGCGTGTGGTAGTGACCAATGGAATGATGGTTCCCAACTATTCTTCTCTTGACGATTATGACCGTTACAATGCACTTGGTAATACACAATACGGACAAATGACAGCAGGCAGTTATATGTATATAGGTCCTCAGGGAATCGTTCACGGTACGACTATTACCATTTTAAATGCCAAACGTATTATCATAGAACGTTACGGAAAAAATCCGGATGAACCGGTTTTGTTTGTGTCTGCCGGTTTAGGTGGAATGAGTGGCGCCCAACCCAAAGCCGGAAATATTGCCGGTGTGGTATCGGTAGTGGCGGAAGTTAATCCCAAAGCCGCAAAAAAACGTTACAGTCAAGGTTGGGTCGATGTGTTGATTGATGATTTGAACCAATTAACGGAAGCGGTTAAAGAAGCACTTAAAGAGAAAAAAGTTATTTCGTTAGGATATCTCGGTAATGTGGTTGATGTCTGGGAAAAATTTGACAGGGAACATATTAAAATAGATTTGGGAAGTGATCAGACATCGCTTCATAATCCTTTTAACGGCGGTTATTATCCCGTAGGTTTAAGTTTTGAAGAAGCCAATCGAATGATGGCAAATGAGCCGGAAAAATTTAAGGAATATGTCTATGCTTCGTTGCGGCGTCAAGTGGATGCCATTAACAGACATACTGCCAAAGGTACATATTTCTTTGATTATGGTAACGCATTTCTTTTGGAATCGAGCAGGGCGGGAGCTGATATTATGGAAGGCGACAAATTCCGGTATCCTTCTTATGTTGAAGATATTATGGGACCGCTATGTTTTGATTACGGTTTCGGACCGTTCCGTTGGGTTTGTACCAGTGGTAAACCGGAAGATTTACAAAAAACCGATGAAATTGCTACAAATATTTTGGAAGAACTGCGACAATTCGCACCGGAACGGATTCAACAACAGATGGCTGATAATATTCAATGGATACGTGGAGCGCAAGAGAATAAATTGGTGGTAGGCAGTCAAGCACGTATTCTTTATGCCGATGCTTGGGGACGAATCAAAATAGCCGAGGCTTTTAATAAAGCAATTAAAAACGGAGAAATTTCCGCTCCCGTGGTATTGGGTCGTGACCATCATGATGTTTCGGGTACCGATTCGCCGTTCCGTGAAACTTCCAATATTTACGACGGTTCGAAATTTACTGCCGATATGGCAATTCAAAACGTGATTGGTGATAGTTTTCGCGGAGCAACTTGGGTCTCGATACACAATGGAGGCGGTGTCGGTTGGGGTGAGGTTGTCAACGGTGGTTTCGGTATGGTGTTGGACGGTTCTGACGATGCAGACAGACGCCTCAGACAAATGCTGTATTGGGATGTCAATAACGGTATTGCACGTCGCAATTGGGCACGTAACGACAATGCTATTTTTACACTGAAACGGGCAATGGCTGAAAATCCATTGTTGAATGTCAATATTCCGGAATTGGTCGATGATGAAATTATTAATAAGTTAAAAGTTTAAAGTTTGTAGAGACATTGCATGCAACGTCTTAATTTAAAATGGAGAATTATTGATGAATTGAGGAATTGATGAGTAATGAGGATTAATTGAGAATTGATAATTATTGATGAGCTGAGGAATTGAGGAGTTAGAAGTAGGTCATTGGGTGCCCCCGAGGTATGTCGGGGTAATGAGCAAAATTGTACCGAAGCGTGAACCTTAAAGACATAAAAGGACATATAAGTTCATAATGTTCGTAATGTTCGTTGTAGAGACGCACGATCCGTGCGTCTGACTAAACAATAATAAAAACCATTAAGCTCCGTAGGAGCGACACCTTGGCAGGATGAAATGATTATAGAAAAATACAGGAGAAGATACCATTTGTCTTTGAAACATAAATAGGTTGGATAAGGGATAAGGGGAGAATTAAAATAAAAAATTTATAATGAGGTATAAGAAAAAATTATGGAAGTAACTATTATAACATAAGTTTTTTCTCTAATTTTGTTTTAAAATAAAACTTAAAAAATAAAAGAGTATGAAAATCAATCAATACAGTGGTATAGACCACATCGAAAAAGAAGCCAAGAAAGATTATATTGACAGACATTCACCTTTTATTTACTGTGATGACAGTATGGAAAAGGGTAAGAAACATTATGTCAAAGTGCAAGTGGGTAAAGAGTATTCACATCCCGATGATTTTGATCATTACATCCACAAAGTTGCTTTGTTTGACGGTGAGAGATTGTTGGGAGAAGCTACAATTCCTGCCGGAACATTGGGTAACCAACCCGGTCAATTGGAAGTGACTTTTTCGGTTGTACCGCAACGCAAAATGAAACTAACAGCTTTGGCTTATTGTACTAAGCATGGTGTATGGCAAAGCGAAGAAAAAGTCGTAACGGTTGAATAATAAACCGTTGTGATAAATGATTTTTTCAAAATCCGGCGGGTTCTTAACTTGCCGGGTTTTTGTTTATTAGAGACTGTTAATCTTTTATTTCGACCTTGACATTACCTTGCCGGTCGATGTCTTTTAACCGTACTTTTTGAATGGTATTGACCAGTTTTTCGTCGTAAGGCAAGCTGACTTTGATATAATTATCCGTAAAACCGTGCATTTGATTATCTTTTTCGGTTTTTTCAAACAAAACATCGCGTATTTGTCCTAATTGGGAATAATAAAAACCGGTTAATTTTTTTGCTGATAAACCTCGCAACATTTTACTGCGTTTGTTTCTGACCGGTTTCGGAACAATACCGTCCATCAAAACTGCTTCGGTATTCGGACGTTCCGAATAGGTAAATACGTGCAGGTATGCTACATCCAATTCGTTGACAAACTTATAGGTTTCTAAAAATAACTCATCAGTTTCGCCCGGAAAACCGACAATCACATCGACACCGATAGCGGCATCAGGCATCAAGGTTTTTATTTTGGCAACTTTTTCAGCATATAATTCCCGTAAATAACGGCGTTTCATCCGTTTGAGTAAAGTGTTGCTACCGCTTTGCAGGGGAATGTGAAAATGAGGGACAAACTTTTTTGATCCGGCTACAAATTCGATAATTTCATCGGTTAATAAATTGGGTTCTATGGACGAAATGCGGTAACGTTCTATGCCTTCCACCGTATCCAAAGCCCGGATTAAATCGATAAACCGGCGGGTGGTACCGTTGCCTGTATCTTTGAATGTTCCTATATTGACACCGGTGAGGACAATTTCTTTAACACCTTCGCCGGCAATTTGACGGGCATTTTCCAGAATTTGTTCCACCGTACCGTTTCGTCCTTTACCACGTGCCAAAGGTATGGTGCAATACGTGCAAGGATAATCACAACCATCTTGTATTTTTAAAAAAGAACGCGTCCGGTCGCCCGATGAATAAGCGTCGAAAAAGGCTGTTGAATCCGCTACTTTGCAAGAATGGATTTCCGCTTGCGGTCTTTTGGTTAATTCTTTGAGATAATGCGGTAAATTAAATTTTTCTTCAATCCCCAAAACTATATCTACACCGTTGATATTTGCCAATTCCTCAGGCTTGAGCTGGGCATAACAACCGATGGCAACAATCATCGCATCAGGGTTATGTTTTAAAGCTTGCTTGACATATTGTTTAAATTTTTTGTCGGCGTTGTCCGTAACGGTACAGGTATTGATAATATAGACATCGGCTTTGGAATTGAAATTTGTTTTTTCAAATCCGGCATTAATCACCTTACGGGCAATCATAGAGGTTTCGGAAAAATTGAGCTTACATCCCAAGGTTGTAAAAGCGGCTTTTTTAGTCAAGGTCATTGATTGATTTTTTTTGCAAAGATACACATTAGTTGAAAGTTCATAATTTAGTATCAAGTAACGAGTAACAAGTATCAAGTGGAGCGAAGCGATATCCTGTTGACGGAGGAAACGGAGATTTTTTTTATTTCAGATTTGCGATTTGGTTACTGAGCTTGTCGAAGTGCGTTCACTGAGCCCGTCGAAGTGTCAGATTTGCGATTTCAGATTTTGTTGAGGTTCGTAGAGGCGTCTTTTGGATTAATTTAGTGTTAGATTTCTTTGTAGTGTATCGAAGAGTGGTAGCCGGTTGCTGCCGAGAGATAAAGGGAGTGATTTTTTTGTTATTGAAGCAAAGGTTAATAATAAAAAAAAGCACGTTGAAAGTATCAACGTGCTAAAACACAAACAAATTTATCACACAAACAAACATAATAAATTTACAATGCAAATATACTTTTACTTCATCCGGTGAGCAAATTTGATTTATAAGTGTTAGAAAATAATTTATAAGTGTTAAAAATTTAACAACTTTTAAAAAAAGCACATTAATTTATATCAATGTGCTTAAATAATTAACACAAACAAATTTATCACACAAACAAACATAATAAATTTTCAATACAAAGATATGTTAATAAAGAATGATAAAACGGTTTGAATTTGTAAACGTTAATAAATATTTTATAAGTGTCAATTTTGAATTAAAATACTCAAACTGTTTACAAAAAAAAACATCAGTTTTAGTTCAAATTATTTTATAAAGTAATAATTTATGAAATTTTGCTTTTAAAATTTTTATGTTTCAGATGTTTATTTGTTATAAAAAATAATGAATTTTATAACTAGAAAGTTGGTTTTACAGACATTACTCTTTATCTTTTAAGAATTTTTTTACGGCTGTTTTTTTTCTAAAAGATAAAGGAATTTTATGATTATTTTCCAGAATAACGAAGTCGTTTTTTATGCCTGAGATATATTTTTTATTGATTAAATGGGATTGATGAGTTCTGATAAAATGGTCGTCAGGCAAAAATTTTTCAAAATATTTTAAATTTTTTGAAGCTAAAATTTTGTTGTTTTTAGTTATGATAAGTGTGTATGCACCATCCGCTTCCATTCTGATGATATCGTTATAATGGACAATATGAGTTTGTCCGGTGGTTTTGATTGATATGGTTTTTTTAGTATCAAGATCCAATTTTTCTTGCAATTTAAGATATTCTTCAAACTCTTGTTTTTTGTCCAGAGCTTTTTGAACTGCAATTTTAAATTCTTCCGGGTTAACGGGTTTTAACAAATAATCGGTAGCGGTGTATTTGATTGCTTTGATAGCATAATGCTCGTAAGCCGTAGTAAAAATAATTTGAAAATCAATCTTGTTGAGGTTGTTTAAAAAATCCAAGCCCGAACCGTCTTCCAAACGTACATCAAGGAAAACCAAATCCGGTTTTTTTTCTTTAACAAGTTTTAAAGCTTCGTTAATAGTTGCGGTTTCTCCAACTATTTCAAAAACATCTTCAAAAAATTCATTCAGTAGTAACTTGATGATATTTCGGGCATCAAGTTCATCTTCAACGATTAGAACTCTCATATTTAATTTTACAATTTGTTTGTTATTAATGATATATGTTTGTGTCAATTGCTAAAATAAAACATTTTTTAATTAGTTTGATAATTTTTATAATTTTTTATTGAAACAAAATTCGACTTTGGTGCCGGGATTCAGCCGGGTTATTTTAAAACTGTCATAAGTTTCTTTGCCGAGAATAAACAGACGTTTTTTAAAAATATCCATTGCGTGTTCTTTATTGTCTTTTTTGGGTGGATTATATCCGGTGCCGTTGTCAATGATTTCAAAACATATTTTATCGTCTTTTTTTAAAACATTAATGGTAATCAAACCTTTATAAGGAATATTGGCAAATCCGTGCTTAATGGCATTTTCTACAAAGGGCTGTAAAATCATCGGTGGAATAAAATATTTATCAGTTTTTAACTTGTCATCGACATTGATTACATAGTCAAATTTATCTTTAAAACGGAATTTTTGAGTGTCCAAATAATTTTTTATTAAATCCAGTTCGTCTTTAATAGGGATTTTTCTTTTTTGAATATAGTCAAAATTTTGACGCATCAATTTGGCAAATTTGGATAAGTATGTAGCAGAGACCATTTGTTTTTTTTCTAATAAAGAGCTTTGTATGGAGCTTAATACATTAAATATAAAATGCGGATTCATCTGCGAACGTAGTATTTTTTGTTCCAATATTACAAGTTCTTGTTTATGTTTTAAAGTGTCAAACCGGTTGAATTGGAATGAGAGAACCAAGCCTAATATGAACAATATAATTATAAAGGAAAAGATAATTTTATTCTTCTTGTTTATCTTTTTTGCTTGTGACAGTTCTTTTTGTTGGTTTAATATTTTTAAATTGCTTTCCAAGGCTATTTGATTATTTTTTTCTAACATTTTTTTGTTAAGTTTATCCAATGAATCTCTTATTACAAGAATATTTAATGTAGAAGTATCTTTTTTTTGTTTCAAAATTAATTTGATGAGTTTGTTGTATAACTTAATTTTATGTTTATCATTTTTGTCATAAATTTTAATAGCTTTTTGGATATAAAATTCGGCAGAATCTATCTCGTTTAATTTTTCATACATAAGGGCGATGTTTCTGTAAGTGCGTACAGGTTTGATTTTATTACGGTTGGCAATTTTCAGAGCTTTGTTGAAGTATTTATAAGCTTTATTTTTATTTTTTGTTTCTTCAAAAGTTAAGCAACCCAGATTGGTGTATAATATCATTAAATTATAGGGTTCCAATTTGGCTTCTATGTGTAGGTCTAAAATTTTATTAAGGTATTGGATAGCAGGTTTCACATTTTTTTTCTTTTTGTAAACCATAGCTATATTGTTATAAATGAGGGACAGTCCGATGGTGTCCTTTATTTTTTTATATAAACCGGCTGTTTTTTTTAAATATTTGATGGTATTGTCAATATCGTCGTTTAGATAATAAATATGGGCCAATTCGGTGTAAGCGTGGCTTATTATTTCTGGATCGTTCAGTTCTTTGCCTATATCCAGTCCTTTAAAAATGTATGGACCTGCGGTAACACTTTGATCGATATCTGTGTAAGCCGCTCCCAAATGCAGATAACTTTCGGCCAGCATTTTTTTGTTGTTGCCTTTTTCAAAAAGCTTGACGGCAGTTGCAAAATCTTTTATGGCATAATCAATTTTATCCATAAAATAATAAGCGTTGCCTCTTTGATGGTATAAATATGGTGTTAAAGTATCATTTAAGTTGGATTTAATTAAACTGTCCCATTTATTGATACGTTCATAAACCGGATATGAATTTATTTTTTTTTTCAGTTTGTTAAAGTCAAATTGTCCGGTTTCATGTTTTGTACAGGAATGAAAAACTACTGTAAGAAGTACTATGTTGACAAATAGTTTAAGATGTTTAATATATGTTATCACTTTGACTGAATATTAAACAAATATAAGAAGATTTAATATTTAGGCAAACTATATTTATACATTTAACATAAAAGAAAATATGTTTTACAAAAATTAAAGATTTTTGAAAAAAAAAATACATTAAATTAGCTTTTTGATGTCCGGTAAAAAAACAATAAAAAAAAATGAACTTATGCTTTGACAAGATTGAAACAAAATTCGATTTTAGTGCCTTGTTTAAGCTGTTTTATTTTAAAACTTTCAGATATATCTTTTCCAAAAAAGAATAAACGTTTTTTAAAAATATCCAGAGCGTGTTCTTTATTGTCTTTTTTGGAGGGATTATATCCGGTGCCGTTGTCAATGATTTCAAAACATATTTTATCGTCTTTTTTTAAAACATTAATGGTAATCAAACCTTTATAAGGAATATTGGCAAACCCGTGTTTGATGGCATTTTCAACAAAGGGTTGCAAAATCATTGGTGGAATTAGATAGTCTTCGGTTTTCAGTTTGTCATCGACATTGATTACATAGTCAAATTTATCTTTAAAACGGAATTTTTGCGTATCTAAATAATTTCGTATCATATCCAGTTCTTCTTTTAAATGGATATGTTTTTTTTGAATAAAATCAAAGTTTTGACGCATCAGTTTGGCAAATTTCGATAAGTAAGTAGCTGATACAACCGGCTTATTTTCAAGTAAAGAATTTTGTATGGAGCTCAATACATTAAATATAAAATGCGGACTCATTTGCGAACGCAGGATTTTTTGTTCCAACACGACAAGTTCTTGCTTGTGTTTCAGGACATCAAACCGGTTAAATTGAAATGAGATAATTAATCCCAAAATAAACATAATGATAATGAATATAAAAATAATCTTGTTTTTATTATTGATTTTTACCGCTTGATTTAATTCTTTTTGTTGGTTTATTAATTTTAAATTGTTTTCCATAGTTTTTTTGTTGTCTTCACTGATAATTTTCTGTTCGAGTATATTTATGGAATCCCTTATTTTAAGGAAATTTAAAAGATTGGTGTCTTGGTTTTGTTTTAAATTCAGTTGAATTAACCTGTTGTACAAATAAACGAGATCATTGTAATTGTTTTTCTTGTAAATTTTATTGGCTTTTATTGATTTATGAACAAAATATCCGGCTGAATCCAGTTTGTTTAATTTTTCGTACATAGTAGCGATTGAATTATATGGTATTGCCGGATTAATATTGTTGTGTTGTGCAATATCCAAAGCTTTATGGAAATATTTTAAAGATTTGTTTTTGTCTTTGAAGATGTCGAAAGTAACGATTCCCAAATTGCTATACAAAATCATAAGATTATAAGGTTCCATTTCTTTTTCTGCATTGAGATTTAAGATTTTTGTATAATATTCGAGGGCTTTTTTATTGCGGTTTAAATCTTGATAAATAATTGCTAAATTGTTGTATGCCACAATCATATCTGAAAATTCACCTGTTTTTTTTGTTATTTCTATCACTTTATTCAGATAATCTATGGCTTTATCAAAAGTTTCGTTTACATAATAAATATGTGCCAATTCACGATATGCTCGTCCTTTTATTCTTAGATCATTGAGTTCTGTTCCTATGTTTAATCCTTTTAAAATATATTTGATTGCCAGTTTTTGTTCGTTTAAACTACTATATGCGGCACCTAAATAAATATAATTTCTTGCCGTCATCTTTTTATTTTGTTTTTTATCAAAAAAATTTAGAGCTTTTGCAAAATTATTAATGGCTTTTTCATTTTGATCCATAAAGAAATAACTATATCCTTTTTGAAAGTATAAATAACCGGTCAAAGTGTCATCAGGATGAAGATTGAGCAAGCTGTCCCACTTGGCGATGCGTTTGTATGCCGGGAGTTTGTTAATTTCTTGTTTTATTTTGTAAAAATCAACAGCGTTGTTATTTTGTTTTTGACAAGAATTAAGAAATAAAAGGAAAAAAAATAAAATTATATAATTAAGAAAATTACTTTTCATTGTAATTTTTTATGCATAAATACTACTGTAAAAGTATAACAATTTTTTTATTGAGGATTTTCTTGTGCGGAATTTTAACTTTTGGCTAGGCTAATTTTAACATTTTTAGCTTGAAAACATACTTTTCTACCGGAATGATATAAAAATTTAGTTTTTTAGTTTATGATTTAATAATATCAAAACAAAATTCAACCTTGGTACCTTGTTCCAAACGGTTTATTTTAAAACTATCGTAGGCGTTTTTTCCAAGAGTGAATAAACGTTTTTTAAAGATGTCCAAAGCATGTTCTTTATTATCTCTATTACCGGCAGGATTGTAACCGGCACCGTTGTCAATGATTTCAAAACATATTTTATCATCTTTTTTTAAGACATTAATGGTAATTAAACCTTTATAAGGAATATTGGTAAATCCGTGTTTGATGGCATTTTCAACAAAGGGCTGCAAAATCATCGGTGGAATTAGATAGTCTTCGGTTTTCAGCTTGTCATCGACATTAATTATATAATCAAATTTATATTTGAAACGGAATTTTTGAGTGTCCAAATAATTTTTTATCATATCCAATTCTTCTTTTAAAAGAATATGTTTTTTTTGAATAAAATCAAAGTTCTGACGCATCAGTTTAGCAAATTTCGATAAATATGTAGCCGATTCAATAGAATTTTTTTCGAGTAGTGAGTTTTGTATGGAACTTAATACGTTGAAAATAAAGTGTGGATTCATTTGCGAGCGCAGAATTTTTTGTTCCAAAATAATTAATTCTTGTTTGTGTTTCAAGACATCAAACCGGTTAAATTGGAATGATAGAATCAAGCCCAATATGAACATCATAACAATAAAAATAAAAATAATTTTATTTTTTTTATTTATTTTTTTTGCATGCGATAGTTCTTTCTGTTGGTTTAATAGCATTACGTTTTTTTTCAATGCTTTCTTTTTATAATCATTGATAACTTTCTGATTTAGTTCGCTCAACGAATCTTTAATATTTATCAAATTCAAAAGCGATGTATCTTTTTTTTGCATCAGGTTTAAGCGAATCAACATATCATAGGTATAAACAAGCGTTTGATAATCTTCATAATCATTTGCTTCGATGGATTTTTGAGCATAGTATTTTGCCGAATCGATTTGATTTGTTTTTTCATATATTAAAGCTATATACTTATAGGTAAAAAAGGGTTTCAAATCGTTTTTCCGGGAGATTTCCAAAGATTTTCTTAAATATTTTAAGGCTCTGTCTTTATTTTTTGTAACATTATAAGTAATATATCCCAGATTGTCATATAGAACGACTAAATTGTAAGCTCCGACATAATTTTTTTCAGGATTAAGGTTTTTTATCTTTAAAAAATAATCAAGTGCTTCTTTATCAAGGTCTTTACTTAGGTAAAGCACGGCAATATTATTGTATACCATAATCAAATCCGCGATTTTACCGGCTTTTTTGTAAATGGCGGCGGATTTGTTCTGATACTCTATACTTTTGTCGTAATCACCGGTTTGATAAAAAAAATATGCCATTTGACTGTAGGCTAAACTTAAAATGTCAGAATCGTTTAATTTTTTAGCCAATTGAAGCCCTCTCAAAATATATTGGCTTGCTATATTTTGTTCGCCAAGACTGCTGTATATAGCCCCAAAATAAATATAACTCTTTGCTAACAAGCCTTTGTTATTTGTTTTGTTAAGAAATTTAATGGCACTTTTAAAATTTTGAAGTGCCTCTTTGTCTTTGTGCATAAAATAGAAAGTGTAGGCTTTTTGGTAATACAGATAACCAGTCAGAGTGTCGTTTTCATGAAGTTTGAGCAGGCTGTCCCATTTGGCAATACGATTGTTGATGGGAATTTTATTTATAGTTTTAACAATATCTGTAAAGTCTAAATTTTCGCTTGTATTTGTTTTACGGCAAGAATAAAATAATAATATTGAAAAAAGTAAAAAAATAACGAAGTTAAGATGTTTATTGCCTGTGGTCACGATTCCTTATTTATTTTACAAAAATAAACTAAATTTGAAAAGAAAGATATTTGCAGCAGGATTTTAACATTTTTATACCTATTTAAAATATAAAAAACCTGAAAATAATTTGATATACCTGACAATAGCAGGAAGTAAACAGATGCCACTACTTGAAAATAGTATAATTTATTGAACTATGTTGATTGCATAAGCAGTATAAAATAAAGATCCCGTATTTTTAGCAGAATAATCAGTTGTTGTGCTATAAATATTTTTTATATTTGGTTCAAATACAAAAATCAATGTCCAACAATCAAATTTTAATGATTTATACCGGTGGTACAATCGGGATGTACAAGGACTTAAAGACCGGGTCGTTGGTGCCGTTTGATTTTGATGAGTTGCTCGATAAGATTCCGGAATTGCAATTGATAGATAAAAAAATTGATACGATATCAATAGAAGATCCTATCGATTCGTCCAATGTCCGGCCGTATCATTGGATACTTTTGGCTGAGCTTATAAAAGAGCATTACGACAACTATGACGGTTTTGTTATTTTACACGGTTCCGACACAATGGCATATACGGCTTCGGCATTGAGTTTTATGTTGGAAAATTTGTCAAAGCCTGTAATTTTGACCGGTTCACAATTGCCTATTGGCGACTTGCGTACCGATGCCAAAGAGAATATCATTACTTCCATTCAAATTGCCGGGAGCTATGAAAATGGAAAACCGGTAGTGCCGGAGGTTGGTATTTATTTTGAATTCAAACTTTTGCGTGGCAACAGAACGGTAAAAGCCAGTTCCGAACATTTTAACGCTTTTGATTCACCAAATTATTTACCGCTGGCACAATCCGGTGTGGAATTGAATTTTTTTAAAAACCGTATATTGCCGGTTCCAGACGGGATATTTTATGCCCATACCGGTTTGGAGCAAAATGTTATAGTTGTAAAATTACATCCTGCCATTACCGAAACGTATTTGTCTCATATTATCAACTTGCCCCGTATTAAAGCTATAATTTTGGAAACTTACGGTTCGGGGAATGCACCGGTTGACGATTGGTTTATCAATTTGATAAAAGATGCCGTCGAAAATAAATCTATACATATAATTAATGTAACCCAGTGTCAAAAAGGACGTATTGCACCATATAAATATGAAACCGGAAGACGGCTGATGTCAGCTGGTGTTTACAACGGAAAAGATTTGACTACGGAGGCGGCATTGACCAAAATGATGTATTTATTGAGTAAAAATCTTTCTAAAAAAAGTATAAAATCGGCTTTTGAAAGGCCGTTAAGAGGAGAAATGAGTTAATATTTATTCATTTTTTTTTAGAAGAAAATCAAAAATGAAGGCAATTTTTCATTAAAAATAAAATTTTTACCGGAATAAATACCAAAAAGTTATAAATTTACGTTGTTAATTAAAGAAAAAGACGAAATTTGTTCATTCAATAAAAACCGATTATATTTGTGGCGCCGGAGAGATGACCGAGAGGCCGAAGGTGCACGCCTGGAAAGCGTGTGTGCGTCACAAGCGTACCGAGGGTTCGAATCCCTCTCTCTCCGCTAACAATTGAAATAATGTTTAACCGAATAAAAACTATTAAATTAAAATTGATATGAAAAAAGTATTTACTATTCTGGCTATTGTAGGAATGTTGTTTTTTGTAACTTCAAACATTCAAGCACAAGATGCGAAAGCTCAAACCGAGAAAAAGGTGGAAAAAGCTAAAAATTCAGGTGATAATGCCGCTGATACGGCATCTTTCCACCAAGAACTTAAAAAACGTTTTGTCGAAGGAGGGCCTGCTTTTATGGGTATTGTATTGCTGACTTTAATATTAGGTTTGGCTGTAGCTATTGAAAGAATTATTTATCTGTCCTTTGCCGATACCAATACCGACAAATTATTGGAAGAAGTTGAAATGGCTTTGGATGAAGGTGGTGTTGAAGAAGCCAAAGATTTGTTGAGAGAAAAGAAAGGACCTATTGCCGCTATTTTTTATGAAGGTTTGGAACGAATGGACGAAGGTGTTGACGCTGCCGAAAAAGCCGTTATTTCTTATGGTAATGTTCAAGTAGGACAATTGGAAAAAAATGTTTCTTGGTTGGCTTTGTTTATTGCAGTGGCACCGATGTTCGGGTTTATGGGTACGGTTATCGGTATGATTCAAGCTTTTGACAAAATCGAAGCAGCCGGCGATATGCAACCTTCATTGGTAGCAGGCGGTATTAAAGTGGCTTTGTTGACAACCGTTTTCGGTCTGATTGTAGCTATTATTTTGCAAGTTTTCTATAATTTTATCATTGCTAAAATCGACAGTATTGTCAATAAAATGGAAGATGCATCGATATCTTTGGTTGATATGTTGGTAAAATATAGTCACAATAAATAAATTTAAAAATGAACAATAAAATAACTTTAATAAATAAAATCATAGTTGGAATAATAGCCGTTATCGGTTTGATATTCTACATTATGATTATGAAAGATTCGGATAATGCAGGTGGTGCTATCGACGGAATGATTAAATTTACATATTTTGTGCTGCTGATTGCCGTTTTAGCTTCAATTTGGGTTTGGCTCAAAGAAATGATTTCTCATCCCGAGAAATTAAAGCGGACAGCAATTGTAACTATTATATTTTTAGCTATTGTGGCCATAGCAAAATACGTTTTAGCTTCAAACGAAGCCGAACATTATTATCCGAATATTGATGTGGACGCCGTTACATCCAATTGGGTGGATACAGGCTTATATACATTTTATATTTTAGGAACTATTGCCGTATTATTGATGTTCTTATCTCCCGTTTTGTCGCTTGCCGGTGAAAAAAGAACTGGCTCAGTAGAAGAATATGAAGAAGAGTATGATGAGGAAGCGGAAGAAGAAGGAGATGAAGAATAATTAAACTTATTAAAACTAAAAAAATGGCTAAAAGAAAATTACAAGAAATCAATGCCGGTTCAATGGCGGATATAGCTTTTTTGCTATTGATTTTTTTCTTGGTTACCACTACTATGGAAAGTAATTACGGTATCCGTAGAAAATTGCCGCCACCGGTAGATAAAAACCAACCGCCGCCACCGGTAATTAAAAAGAAAAACGTACTGGAAATAGTGATTAACGGACAAGATAAAATGTTGATTGAAGAAGAACCGGCAAAAGTAAAAGACGTTAAAAGGATTGCCATTGCTTTTATAACCAATAACGGAAAAGATCCCAAATCATCCGATAATCCGCAAAAAGCGGTTATCAGTATCAAACACAGCCGTGAAACCAGTTATAAGATGTATATCTCGGTGTATAACGAATTGATAGCGGCTTACAACGACATAAGAAACCGTTATGCGAAACAAAAGTATGGCAAACCTTTTGATAAATTAACTGAGGATGAACAAAAAGCGGTTAAGGATGCTTATCCGCAAAAAATTGCAGAATCATTACCAAAAAGTTAGTTAAGTTATGAGCAAATTTTCAAAGAAAAAAGACAGCGGAACGCCGGCTATTTCAACGGCGTCATTACCGGATATAGTATTTATGCTTTTATTCTTTTTTATGGTGGCAACTGTTATGAGAGAAAATGGCGAAAGAAAAGTAACGGTTAGAATGCCTTCGGCTGACCAAGTCAAAAAAATAGAAAAAAAAGGTTTGGTATCCTTTATATATGTAGGAACTCCTATAAAAAAATATCAAACCAAATATGGTAAAGAACCGCGTATTCAATTGGATGATGCTTTTGCCAATGTAAGTGATGTAGGTCCTTTTGTCTTAAAAGAGCGAGCCGCTAAACGGGAAGAAGAAAAACCCTTGATGATTACCTCTATCAAAGCCGATGAAAATGTAGGTATGGGTATCATAACCGATATCAAAGAAGAATTACGTAAAGTAAATGCTTTAAAAGTAAATTATTCTACCAGAAAAGGAGAAGTTTTTTCAAATTTTAAAAGATAATACATTAACATTAATTAAATATGTAAAATATTTAGGTTAATTTTAGTAAGCCGTTTCAGATTTGAAGCGGCTTTTTTTGTTTTTAACATTTTTTTGTATTGATATTGATTTACACAAAAACAATTTTTTTTAGTCTAATAAATCGTTTTTTCTGTATCTTTATTATAAATAGACGCACATCGCGGATTTTTTACTAGACAAAAAAAATACCATTTGGCATTAGCAAAAATCATTTTATTAACAAATAACTGGTTTTAGTATATTTTTTTTAAAATGCATCAAATAAATAATAAAAAATAAAGCTTGTTGTTTTGTGTCAATCTTTTTTTTTATATATTTGTTAATTAATAAATAAATTTTCGAGACTATGAAAAAAATAATTACTTTTCTACTTGTTTTGTTTGCCTTTGGTTGGCAAGTAAAAGCGCAAGTTTTTAGTGAAGATTTTGAGTCGGGTGTTCCCGGTTCAATGACACAAGATTACATTACCGGTACACTGGATTGGTCAGATTGTGGTGGTAGCACGGGCCCTGCTGCTTGTCCTTACAATGGAAACAGCTCAGCAAGTTTTTATGAATCCGGTTATACCGGTTCACAAACGGCTTTGGTTACCCCGGTTTTGGATTTGTCATCCGGTGCTTACCAATTAAAATTCTCTCATGTTCAACCGCAATGGGCAGGAGATCAAAACACTTTGACTGTTGAGATTTCGACAGACGGAGGAGCAATTTGGAGTACGGTAGCCGATTATCAAAACGATATTCCGGACTGGGTAGATGAAACAATTTATTTAGACAGTTTTACACCGACTGCAACTACGCAAATTAGATTTGTCGGAACCATAAATTATGGTTACGCAATTGGTTTGGATGATATTGTTGTGGAATTACAACCTTCTTGTTTGCCTCCTGACAATTTATCCGCTGCTAATATAACAGTGGATTCCGCTGAATTGTCTTGGACAGAGACCGGTTCCGCTACGGCTTGGAATATCGAATACGGTCCGGCCGGATTTCCACAAGGTTCGGGAACTGTCGTTGCCGTAACCAGTAATCCTTATACTTTAACGGGTTTAACAGCGGCAACTTCTTATGATTTTTATGTTCAAGCTGATTGTGGTGGTGGAGATACCAGCGGTTGGGTAGGTCCTTTTACTTTTACTACGGAATGCAATACGGTTTCTACATTCCCTTACAGTTATGGCTTTGAAGATACCACTGCAAATACAGAAGCTGATTGGACACAAAGTTGCTGGTCGGCTAATCCTCAAAACACAGTAGGTGCAGGCACTTATGATCCTCCTTACCGATGGACACCAATTGACGCTTCTACTCCTTCTTCCGGTACAGGACCTGCCGGTCCTCACACCGGAACGATGTATGCATATACGGAAGCATCAAATTCCAATGCCGGTGATGTAGCAGAGTTAATCAGTCCTATTTTAGACTTGTCAAGTTTATCTCAACCTCAATTGAGTTTCTATTATTTTATGTATGGTGACGATATAGGTACACTATCTGTTGATACTTATGATGGAACAACTTGGACAAATGACGTTTGGACTTTGACAGGACAACAACAAACATCTGATGCGGATCCTTGGTTGGAAGCCACTGTATATTTTTCAAACAATGTTACAAAAATTAGATTTAGAGCTGTAAGAGGCGGTGGATACGAAAGTGATATCGCTATTGATGATATTACAATTCAAGAAGCGCCTCCTTGTCCATCACCAACAGGTTTTTCAGCATCCAATATTACCTCTGACTCGGCGGAATTGTCTTGGACAGAAAACGGTTCTGCAACAGCTTGGAATATAGAATACGGTCCAGTAGGATTTGCACAAGGTTCGGGAACTGTCGTTGCAGTAACCAGTAATCCTTATACTTTAACAGGTTTAACATCTGCAACTTCTTATGATTTCTATGTGCAATCCGATTGTGGTGGTGGAGACCTTAGTACTTGGGAAGGTCCTTTCACATTCCGTACACTTTGTGATGTAGTTTCTACATATCCTTATAACTATGGATTTGAAGATGTAACTGCAAATACCGAAGCAGATTGGTTAATGAGTTGTTGGTCGGGAAATCCTGAAAATGTTTCAGGTGCAGGAGCTTTTGATCCGCCTTACCGTTGGACACCGGCTGATAGTGCCACACCTTCTTCCGATACAGGTCCTGCCGCTCCTCACACCGGAATGATGTATGCATATACGGAATCATCAGGTTCCAATCCCGGAGATATTGCGGAATTAATTAGTCCCATCTTGGATTTGTCCGGTTTGTCACAACCTCAATTGAGTTTTTATTATTTTATGTATGGTGCCGATATAGGTACACTATCTGTTGATACTTATGATGGAACAACTTGGACAAATGACGTTTGGACTTTGACAGGACAACAACAAACATCTGATGCGGATCCTTGGTTGGAAGCTACCGTTTTATTGGCAAATAATGTTACTCAAATAAGATTTAGAGCTATAAGAGGTAGTGGATATGAAGGTGATATTGCTATTGATGATATTATAATTCAAGAAGCACCTACTTGTCCTCATCCTTCATTCTTGAGCGCAGCTAATATCTCATCTGATTCTGCCGAATTGTCTTGGACGGAAAACGGTTCTGCAACCGCTTGGAATATCGAATACGGTCCGGCCGGATTTACACAAGGCTCCGGTACAGTCGTCGCCGTAACCAGCAATCCATATACTTTAACGGGTTTAACACCGGCAACTTCTTATGATTTTTATGTTCAAGCTGATTGTGGCGGTGGAGATGTCAGCAGTTGGACAGGTCCATATACTTTTATGACAGCAGGAACTTGTGGGTTCTTTAGAGTGGATTTAATCGATTCTTGGGGTGACGGCTGGAATGGTGGTTTATTGACGGTTTATATAAATGGAAACCTTTTTGCAAATTTAACATTAGACAACGGAACAGGTCCTGAATCTCATTACATTCCTGTTAATACGGGAGATATTTTATCATTTGTTTATACAGCAGGTTCTTTTAGTGATGAAAATCAATATATCGTTTATGATAATAACAATTTTGAATTAGCAAATGAAGGTGCTAACGGCACACCAAATAGTGTAGGTGATCCTGCTGTACCGTCTGGTTTGGAAGCTTGTCCTTTATGTCCTACCCCTATCAATTTATCTGTGAACAATGTAACGGATACAGAAGCTGAATTATCATGGACGGAGACCGGTTCAGCAACCGCTTGGAATATTGAATACGGTCCTGCCGGATTTACTCAAGGACAAGGAACAGTAGTTGCAGTTACAAGTAATCCTTATACTTTGACCGGCTTAACCCCGGCTACCACTTATGATTTTTATGTTCAATCCGATTGTGGTGGTGGAGACCTCAGTAACTGGGAAGGTCCTTATACCTTTATGACCTCAGGAACTTGTGGTTTCTTTAGAGTTGATTTGATAGACTCTTGGGGTGACGGCTGGAATGGTGGTTTATTGACAATTTATGTTAACGGTACCGCCTTTATGAATGTTACTTTGGATAGTGGTTACGGCCCAGAAACTTATTATATCCCTGTTAACCAAGGTGATATCTTGTCGTTTGATTATACACCGGGAAGTTTCAGTTCTGAAAATGAATATATAGTTTATGACAATAATAATGTAATGTTAGCCGACGAAGGAGCAGGAGGCGTTGAACCGGGTGATATAGGTGATTCTACGATACCTTCAGGTTTTGAAGCATGTCCTACCTGTCCGAGACCAACTAACTTGACAGCATCAAATATAACGGCACATTCTGCCGATTTGGGTTGGACGGAAAACGGTCCGGCTACCGCTTGGAACATAGAATACGGAATGTCAGGATTTACGCCCGGACAAGGAACCGTTGTAGCCGTTACGAGCAATCCTTATACTTTAACAGGATTAGATGCCGCTGTTACTTACGATTTCTATGTCCAATCAGATTGTGGTGGTGGCGATGAAAGTATGTGGTCGGGACCATACACCTTTACCACTCTTTGTGATACGCAATTACCTTACATGCAAGATTTTGATATTACTATGGGATGTTGGACAACCCAAGATGCAAATGGTGACGGCAAAACTTGGATGAGAGGCACGGCTCCTACATCACTTTCTTGTGTATCAGGTAATGGTGACTATGTGGCATTTGTAAAATTCAATGATGTGTATGATATGAATGATTGGTTGTTCTCACCCGGATTTGATTTATCTGCCGGAACAACCTATGCTTTGGAATTCTCTTACGGAAATGATGGAACAGCCGCATTTGTAGAAGATATGGATGTTTATATATCTACCGGAGCAACCTCTGCCGATGCATTGAACGGTACTCAAATTTTGTCTGAAACCGGTATTGCTGATGGTTGTCACGAATTTGCAAATTATAATATAACAGTACCTTCTGACGGTATATATTATTTCGCTTTCCATGGTAAATCTCCTGCCGGTCAAGATATCTTGATGATTGATGACTTTAAACTTGATTTAGCCAGTGGCATTGATGAATTGACCAATGTAACGGCAATTTATCCTAACCCGACAACAGGACAATTTGTTATCAAGTCACATGATTTGAAAAATGCACAAGTCTACATTTATACTTTGACCGGTAAAGAAATTTACCATAATACTATTGATAGTGATAATTATACGGTTAACTTAGGACATGTTCAAAAGGGTGTTTACTTTGTAAAAGTAGCATCAGAGAACAAATCCTATGTTAGCAAGTTGATTATTAAGTAAAGTGTTAGGGGTTCACTTTACAAAGACCGTCTCAAATATGAGGCGGTCTTTTGTTATATCAAAATGAATTGTTTTTGGTATTAATCCTTTTTGTGTAATTTTATAAAAAAATTTTAAAACAGGATAAAATGTATAGTGTAAAGAATTTTATCAATGGAAAATTTGTTGACAATAATGATAAACTACCGGTCTATCAAAAATTTTCCGGAGAATTGTTGGCCGAGGTACCAATAGCTACGCCCTTACAGGTTGAAGAAGCAATTGCATCTGCCACAGAAAGTTTTCATGTTTTTAAGCATTTTTCTACCGAAAAAAGAGCCGGTATTTTAAAAGAGTTATATGGTTTACTTAAAGAAAATTCCGGTAAATTTAGCCGGATTATCGCTGCCGAAGGCGGTAAACCAATCAGTTATGCCCGTAGCGAAGTTAATAGAGCATTGGATAATATTGAAACGGGCATCAGGGCAACTTTGGAATTTACCGGCAGGCAAGTACCAATGGATTATCTGAACGGCAAAGGCAAAACTGCTTACACATTGCGATTTCCTATTGGACCTGTTTTGGGAATAACACCATTCAATTTTCCTTTGAATTTAGCATTGCATAAGTTTATTCCGGCAATTGGCGTAGGCGCTCCTGTTATTTTAAAACCGGCGCCGCAAGCTCCGGTGACTTTATTATTGTTGGCTGAATTGTTATCACAAACCGGTTTGCCACAAGGAGTTGTCAATATTCTCTACACGACCAACGAATTATCTCAAAAAATGGTAGAAGATGACCGTCTTAAAATTTTATCTTTTACAGGTAGTGACAGAGTAGGATGGAAGCTCAAAAGTTTAGCCGGTAAAAAGAAAGTACTGTTAGAAATGGGAGGAAATGCCGCGGCCATCATTGATGATTCTGCCGACCTGAAACGTGCTGCCAAAAAATTGGCTTATGGTTCTTTTCTCAATGCCGGACAGATTTGTATTTCGACGCAACGGATTTATGTGGTAGAAACTGTTTTTGATGCATTTTTGGAACATTTTATTGAAGAAGCACGACAAACTAAATCCGGTAATATGTTTGACCCTGATGTGGTTAACAGTAGTATGATTTCGCACAATGACCTGTTGCGGATAGATACTTGGGTGCATGAAGCAGTTAAGCAAGGAGCAATAATCTTGGAAGGTGGCAAAATTTTAGACGAAAAAGCTAACATTTACGCCCCGACGGTATTGACAAATACCAGACCGGAAATGAAAGTGTGGTCGGAAGAAGCCTTTGCACCTGTAGTATTGGTTGAAAAAGTTAAAGATTTTAAACAAGCTGTGTCAGCAACCAATAATACCCGGTATGGTTTACAAGCAGGTGTTTTCTCTGATAACATCAAGCATATTTTGTATGCTCAAAACCATTTGGAAGTAGGCGGGGTTATTATCAATGATATTCCGGGTTTTAGAATTGACGGTATGCCTTACGGTGGTGTCAAAGATTCCGGATTGGGACGTGAAGGTGCATTATATGCTATGTATGATTTTACCGAACCGAGATTGATAGTTTTAGATGCTTGATAGTTTTGATGAGCCGTTTTTTATACCAATCCTAAATATAAAAACAATCAAAAAGATTGATATTTATGGTGGCGGGAGTACAACTCCGCTATACAACAAAAAAACTCTCCGTTGTGGAGAGCCTTAAAATTTTTTATAAAACAACTTAAAAATTATCCTAAACTGTTGACGTGCTTAGTTAATTTAGACTTCAGGTTAGCCGCTTTATTTTTATGAATGATGTTTCTTTTAGCCAAACGGTCAATCATTGAAACCACTTTTGGCAAGAATTTTTCCGCTTCGGCCTTATCGGTTATATTTCTCAAATTTTTAATAGCTGTACGCGTAGATTTATGATAAAATCTATTGTGTAACCTTTTCTTTTGATTTTGTCTTATCCTCTTTAATGCTGACTTATGATGTGCCATATCTCTTTTTTTAATTTAATTATTTGAAAACCTTTTGGTTATCGTTAAACTTTGTAGTCCGTAGGGGAATCGAACCCCTGTTACCGGGATGAAAACCCGGCGTCCTAACCCCTAGACGAACGGACCATAACAGGAAACTTCTGTAAAATATTTCAACTTTGCAGTCCGTAGGGGAATCGAACCCCTGTTACCGGGATGAAAACCCGGCGTCCTAACCCCTAGACGAACGGACCGTTTTATTTTGAGATGCAAAAATAATAAGATTTTTTAATTCTGCAAAAAAATAATTAAAGGTTTTTGTTCGCGATTTTTAATGTTTATTTTTGTGTCATTTTGATACCTACGAAAGTAGGGAGAGAAATACTTACTTGATACTAACTTTCAACTTTTAACTTTCAACTTTTAACTCAAATCCCGTATCTTTGCCGTATGGAAACAAAAAGACAAAAACGGATAGCCAAAATTATTCAAATGGATTTGGCTGAAATATTACAAGGCGAAGTCCGGAAAGCCGGTATTAAAAATTTGATAATTACCGTCACCAAAGTTTATGTAACACCTGATTTAACTTTGGCCAAAGTGTATGTCAGTATTTTTCCCTCTGCCAAAGCCGGAGAATTACTCACAGCTTTACAAAAAAATGCCAAATTGATTAAACACGATGTAGCGCAACGGGTCCGGCATCAATTACGCAAGATGCCCGATTTGTTATTTTTTAGAGATGATTCGTTGGATTATATCGAAAAAATTGATGAAGAACTCAATAACGGACACAGCCCTATCGATTAAAGTTTGGTCGTTTTGAATTATATCCGGTATATTTCACAAAAATACTTGTTTTCAAAAAGTGGCAATAATGCTATTAATATTATTGTCAAAATCGCTTCTTTCGGTGTTTTGATGGTTTCGGCGGCTTTTATTATTGTATTATCGGGGTTCTCCGGAATTCGGACCTTCAATATCAGCTTGATTAAAATGACCGATCCCGATATTAAAATAACACCGCTGACAGGGAAAAATTTTGCGCCGGATAAAGATTTTTTTGAATTTTTAAAACAGGATAATGCCGTAATAAGTTTTTCCCGGGTTGTAGAAGAAAAAGTTTTTATCAATTATAATGACAAACAAAAAATAGCAAAAATAAAAGGCGTTGACAGTAATTATTACAAAGTTATCAATCTGGATTCGACATTGATAGCCGGTCATTTGCCAACGCCGGGAACCATTGAAATGTTGATGGGTGTTTCACTGGCAAATGATTTGTCATTTATGCTCTCCAATAATTTGGAAATGATTCAATTGTTAGTACCAAAACCCGGTAAAGGCTATATTTCCGACCCGCGCAAGGGCTTTTACGATAAATATTTTATACCGGTAGGTATTTTCCAAACAACAACAGATCACGATCAGGTTTATCTCTATACAACTTTGGAAGCGGCTCAGCAATTATTAAATTACCCGCCTGAACGCATATCAAGTATCGAAATAAAAGTGAAACCCGGACAAATAACCGGTTTGCAAAAACGTTTGCAACAAAAATTCGGAAAAAAATTAAATATCCGGAACAGGCGACAGCTCAACAAATTACTTTACAAAATGCTCAACACCGAAAATTTAATGGTTTATTTTATTTTTGCGTTGATTTTACTGTTGGCCTTGTTTAATATAGTCGGTACGATAATTATGATTATTATCGATAAAAAAGATGATATAAATACACTGAGGGTTTTGGGTTTAGACCGTTCCGAAATAAAGAAAATTTTTATGGTACAAGGTTTGGGGATGACGGTTTTGAGTGGATTGTCCGGTTTGATATTGGGTTTGATTTTAGTAGGTATTCAACATTTTCATCCGTTTTTGTATGTACCGCAAACCAATATGCCCTATCCGGTGGAATTTCACTGGTCTAATATTTTGTATGTTTTACTGACAATAATATTTATGGGTACTTTTGCAACATTGATAGGTATCTCTAAGATTGAGAAGTAGCAAGTATCAAGTAGCAAGTAACAAGATAGTGGAAAGAGTGAAGTGCCTAGTGGAAAGTGCGGATTAGTAGGAAGTAGAAAGTTGGATAAGGGATAAGGGATAAGAGATGAGGGATAATTGAAAATTGAGAATGGATAATTGAAAATGAATACTCTGTGCTACACTTTGGCAGGTCCAGTGCATCGCCCTGTGAAAAAAAAATAAAATATGAATAATACATCTAACATCGAACTTCGGACATCGGACATCCGACACCCGGCACCTGACATCTGACATCTGACATCAAATAACCATATAACCATATAACCATATAACCAAATAACCAGATAACCGATTAATCAAATGAAAGTAAAACCAACCGGTAAAAAAATAAACATCATCACTTTGGGTTGTTCCAAAAACGTGTATGACAGTGAAAACCTGTTGGGACAATTGGCTTACAACGGTTATGATGTTACTCACAATGCCGATTCGGGTGATATTGTTATTATCAATACTTGTGGTTTTATCCACGATGCCAAGCAAGAATCCATTGATACCATTTTGGCGGCTATAAATGATAAAAAAGCCGGTTTTATTGAGAAGGTTTATGTAACGGGTTGTTTGAGTGAGCGTTACAAAGACATATTGCCCAAAGAAATTCCCGAGGTCGATCAATATTTCGGGACACATGATATGATAGAATTACTTAAAGCTTTTAATGTTGATTACAAGCACGAACTGATTGGTGAACGGCAATTGACAACACCTTCGCATTATGCTTATTTAAAAATTTCGGAAGGTTGCGATCGTAGTTGTTCGTTTTGTGCCATCCCTATGATTCGCGGCAAACATATTTCCCGGAGCATTGAAAGTTTGGTAACGGAAGCTGAAAAATTGGCAGCCAAAGGTGTTAAAGAGTTGATTCTCATAGCACAAGATTTAACTTTTTACGGTTTGGACCTTTACGGCGAACGCCGGTTAAACGATTTGCTTAAAGCTTTAGTCAAAGTGGCAGGAATTGAATGGATTCGTTTGCATTATGCTTTCCCGACGGGTTTTCCCGAAGAAGTGTTAGAAACCATTGCAAGTGAAGAAAAGATTTGCAAATATTTGGATATGCCTTTACAACATATCAATAATGAGATACTCAAATCGATGCGGCGGGGACACGACCGGAAAAAAACAGAAGATTTAATCCGAAAAATACGCCGGCAAATACCCGATGTGGCGATTCGCACCACTTTGATTGTGGGCTATCCGGGTGAAACCGAAGAAAAATTCGAAGAGCTCAAACAATGGGTTATCGATACCAAGTTTGACCGCTTAGGCGTTTTTACTTATTCACATGAAGAAAACACGCATGCCGGTAAGCTGACAGATGATGTGCCCGAAGATGTCAAGCAACTGCGAGTAGAAGAAATTATGGAATTGCAGCACCAAATTTCGTTAGAAAAAAATCAATCAAAAGTCGGTAAAGTATATAAATGTCTGTTTGACAGAAAAGAAGGCGATTTTTACATAGGCAGAACCGAATACGACAGTCCCGAAGTGGACAATGAAGTGCGTGTAGATGCTGGGAAATATTATATTGAACCGGGTAAATTTATTGATATAAAAATTACCGGTGCCGAAGCCTTTGATTTGTATGGCGAGCCGGTAAATTAATTAAAACAACGGTTTCGTCATTTCTTCCGGTTTAGGCATACCCATAATCTTTAAAATAGTTGGTGCCACATTGGCCAAAATACCATCTTTGAGTTCGGGTTTTAATTCTTTGTCGATTAAAATAACCGGAACGGGGTTGGTAGTATGTGCCGTGTTAGGCGAACCGTCGGGATTAATCATATTTTCGGCATTGCCGTGGTCGGCAAGGATGATAATCGTGTAATTGTGACGCAGACCTTCTTCCACTATTTTTTTGACATTTTTATCGACTGTTTCAGCCGCCTTTTTAGCCGCTTCAAAAACCCCCGTATGCCCGACCATATCACCGTTGGCATAATTCAAAACAATTAAATCCGCCGTTTCGTTTTTGATTTCGGACAACAGTGCTTCGGTAACTTCGTTGGCACTCATTTCGGGTTTTAAATCATAAGTAGCGACTTTTGGGGAAGGGATTAAAATCCGTTTTTCACCTTCAAATTCTTTTTCTTTACCGCCCGAAAAGAAAAAGGTTACATGCGGATATTTTTCGGTTTCGGCTATACGGATTTGTTTTTTGCCGGCTTTGGCAAGCAATTCTCCAAGAGTATTTTTTAAATCTTCTTTCGGATAAGCTACCTTAATTCCTTTGAATTTATCGTCATAAATGGTCATGGTGACAAAATGTAACGGCAGGGTTTTCATACCGTATTCAGGCATATCTTCCTGGGTCAAAACTCTGGTGAGTTCACGTCCGCGGTCGGTACGGAAATTGTAAAAAATCACGACATCACCGGACTTGATTATGCCGGTGGGTTTGCCGTTTTCATCTACATGGACAATAGGCAAAATAAATTCGTCCGTAACACCTTCTTTATAACTTTCTTCAACGGCTTTGATTAAATCCGTTGCAGGTTTACCTTCACCTTTAACCAGCAAATCGTAAGCTTTTTTGATGCGTTCCCACCGGTTGTCGCGATCCATAGCATAGTAGCGACCAATCACGGAAACGACTTTAACAGGTGAATCTTTGATGTAATCCGTAATCTCTTTCAAAAAATCGATGCCTGAATGAGGATCTACATCACGGCCGTCCATAAAAGCATGAATATAAGCCGGCACATTATATTTTTCAGCCATTTTTACCAGAGCTTTCAGGTGGTCTATGTGTGAGTGGACACCACCGTCAGAGAGCAGACCTAAAAAGTGGACAGTTTTACCATTTTGTTTGGCATATTCAAAAGCTTCATTTAAGACTTTATTTTCAAAAAAACTGCCGTCTTTAATGGCTTTATTGATTTTAACCAAATCTTGATAGACGATGCGACCGGCTCCCAAATTCATGTGGCCTACTTCCGAATTGCCCATTTGTCCTTCGGGCAAACCGACATTTTCACCGGATGTATAGAGCTTGGCGTGTGGATATTTTTTCCATAATTCGTCCATAAAAGGTGTACTGGCTTGTGCAATAGCCGATACTTCCGGATTTTGCGTGAGACCCCAACCGTCCAATATGATTAAAATGACCTTTTTATTCATTGAAATTTATTTTAAGATGCAAAGTTAGACGATAAATTCGTAACTTGTAAAAAAGTTTTAATAAAATGTAACGTTTTTTTGCTTATTTTCGTTATAAATAAAAAATGTGGGTTATGAAAAAATTAATCATTCTGATTCTACCTATACTGATATTGATTTCCTGTCAAATAACCGAAGATGTCTATTTTAAGAAAGACGGTAGCGGTATTTATAATTTTAAAATGGATATGGGTGGTGCTATCAAAATGTTAAAAGGAATGGCCGCAAATGACAGTATCAAAAAAGAAACGGCACCTGAAAAAATGGATACCGTGATACTTTTTGCTGATATTCTCAAACAAAATAAAGACAGTATTGCCCAAATGTCAAAAGAAGAACGGGAATTTTTGGAAAGTTTAAAAGATGCCAAAATACATATGAATGTTGACGAGACTAAGGATAAAGTTTTTTTGAATTATGAAATACCTTTTAAAAATATTGAAGACTTAAACAATATTAATGAAAAATTAAAAAAGTTAAATTCATACAATAGCAGAGGTGCCAAAGATATGGATCAAAGTATAGATGAATTTCAGGTTTTGTACCGGTTTGACAAACACGGTTTTAGCCGGAAGGTTAAATTGCCCCGGAAATCCGGGATACAACAAACAAAGGAAGATAATAAATTTTTGAGCATAGTTGATTATGAAATTATTTTTCATTTTCCTTACAAGATAGACAAGGTTTCTTATAAAGATGCTTTGATTGGCTCCGACGGCAAATCGCTTTATATAAAAGTACCATTGGATAGCTTGTTCAAAAATCCGCAAATGTTGGATTTTGAGGTTAAATTCAGGTAATTTCATAGGTACGTGATATTTAGATTGTATGTTTTTGAATTTTTTTTATTAGAGCTTTTTTGTCAAAACGGCTCTACTTTCAACTTTCAACTAGGGCAGACGCACCATATATATTATTTGAAAATTTCATAAAATGATATTTTAATCAAATTGTTTTGATTAGCAAATTTCTTAATAACAGCTCCGTAGGAGCGTACCGTTTGTAACAAGACAAGTGAATGATAACAAATAGCTCCGTAGGAGCGACCTATAACGTGCATTATTGTTAATTTTATTAGGTCGCCCCGATGGGGCTTTTTAGTATTGTGATGCATTATATTCTACTACAAACAGGATGCCCCTACGGGGCTAAAAGAAATATTTTAATTTTTTTATAGTGCGTTTGCCCTGAACTTTCAACTTTCAACTTTCAACTAAATTTTACTACTTTTGTATGCAATTAGATAATTTTGAGGTATGAAAAACAAAAAAAATAAAATAAAAGTCGGTATTAGTGTCGGTGATTTGAACGGAATAGGAGCAGAAGTGATATTGAAGACATTTCAAGACAATAGAATGTTTGAATTTTGTACGCCAGTTGTATTTGCATCAACAAAGGCACTTTCTTACCAGAAAAAAATGTTAAATTTAAAAATAGATTTACATGGTATAAGACAGGTTCAGCAAGCTTTTCCGAACAAATTGAATGTAATGAATTTGTGGCGGGATCCGGTTCCGATGACACCCGGTAAACCCTCGGAAGAGATAGGACGTTATGCAGTGGAATCGTTTGTAAAAGCGGTTGAAGCTTTAAAACAAGGAGAAATAGATGTATTGGTGACGGCACCTTTTAACAAAGAAACTATTCAAAGTGATTATTTTGATTTTCCCGGACATACCGATTATTTGGCTAAGGAACTGGAAGGCAAAGCCTTGATGTTTATGATTTCGGAAGATTTAAAAGTCGGGCTAGTAACCGGACATTTGCCTTTGAAATATGTAGCACAACAAATTACACAAGAGAAAATTATAGATAAAATCAAGATAATGCACCATAGTTTGAGGCAGGATTTTGGTGTCGATAAACCTTTAATTGCCGTGTTGGGCTTAAATCCACATAGTGGAGACGGCGGTTTGTTGGGTACAGAAGAAAACGAAATTATACGTCCGGCTATTATCAAACTGAAAAAAGCCGGTTATATGGTCTTCGGGCCGTATGCCGCCGATAGTTTTTTCGGTAGTGAAAATTATAAAAAATTTGATGCCGTATTGGCAATGTATCATGACCAAGGTCTTATTCCGTTCAAAACTTTGAGTTTCGGAAAGGGCGTTAATTTTACCGCAGGATTGGATAAAGTCCGCACTTCACCCGACCACGGTACGGCTTATGAAATTGCCGGTAAAAATCTGGCTGACCCCGGCTCATTCAGGGAAGCGGTTTTTAAAGCTGTCGATATTTTTCGTAAACGGAAAGAATATAACGAATTGACGGAAAATGTTTTGGAAAAACAAGATACGGGAAAAGATAAAAACAAAGGTTAATTGGATTTTCTTACTTCTTCAAAATAATATTCCAATAATTTTTGAACATTTTCCGGTTTTGTCATCTTCAAATGATGTGTTTTGATATACTTTTTTAGAACTTTTATGGCAGCAGAATCCCCGATGGCTTTTAAGACGGCTTTTTTGCCTAGTAGGTGCAAGGGTACAAAAATTTTATTTTTATTTTTAATGTAGTATGTGCTGAAAGTTTTAAATTCAAAAGCTTCGGGGCTATCGGAATAAGGCAAGTCTTTCAGGTGATTGTTCTTGACTTTTTTATAAACACTTTTTAATACCAGTGCATCTTTCGGCTTGATTGTAAAATATTGAAAAAATTTGGTTTTGGGCCGACTGATAAAACGTCCGGGTGATACTTGTACAAAACGCAGTGTTCCATCTTCGTCATTAGTCAAAGCTATGGCAATCAAATTGTCACTTGCAAGAGCAACCAACGGAAAGTCTTTGGATGCGATATTGTTAAATTCATCATTATAATTTTTTAAGTAAATTACAAATATATCATCCAAAGCATCGTAATTGGTATTTGGAATTTTGTAGTATTTACCATCGTTAAATAAGGCTTCCGCTTTGGACCATTTCGCCAGTAACAGGGGAGAACCGGCATAATTTTTTATGTGCAAATTGTCGTCTATAATGATATTGTCTTGACCGAATTTTTTAGTCAGTTCATCTTGATACATACTGACCATCGAATGCACACCTAGAGGCAAGGCTTCTTGTGAAAAATCAAGAAAATATGTAAATATGGTAAAAAGCAGAAATAATTGTTTCATTGAAAATTAGTTTGTTAGAAATTGTAACGAATACCAATTAAATATTTGTTAAACGAGCCGGTTACAGTAGCGTTGTCGGGTAAGGTTAAAATATTTTTTGAAATCTGTCCTTCCCGGTGCATATAAGCAAAGTCTAAACTGAAAGTACCGAAATTGTAACCTGCTCCGGCGGAATAACCTTGATATGCATACAAATCATTGTTGTCTTTATAAGGTGATGAAGCTATAAAACCACCGCCGCGTAAAAACAATTTGTCTAATTTTATTTCTGCTCCGGCATTTAATTTATGTACCGCTTTCATGGTATTTTCGATTTCATCATTCAAATTGTCGAAATAATCACTGTCGGCATCGGCATTTTTTTCTTTAAAATGTAAATTGGCGGCATTTTGAAAAGTATAATCGACTGATAAAACCACTTTTTTCTTAATCACGGCAGAACCACCGGCAATAAATTTTGAAGGTGTGATGATTTTATAAGGTGCAAATGCGTTTTCAACATCAGGTTTGATGTCAAACACATCGCCATTTCCCATTTCGGTGTGAATGGCTTGTTTCATATACTCATTGATTTCCAACCATTCCGGGGAGTGGTATGCCAAACTTAATCTAAATCCGGGGGACACTTTATAGATAACACCCATTTTGATACCGAAACCGGAACCTTCGACCCGTAAAGTATTTTGTAATTTTAAATATTGCAAATCTGAGGTAGCATCATAATTGTCTTCTTCTATAATGTTACGTTCGACATAATCGATGCTGTATCCTGTAAATCCAAAACCTAATTGTAATTTGTTTTGATAAGTACCGGCAATTGAAATATCATAATGGGATTTACTACCGGCACCGGTAATTTTGTTCAGATGTCTTACTTTATCATATAAGGCATTGGCTACATATTGGTTATTATTATCGTCAGACGGATCGACGGGATTGATAACATAAGTTTGATAAGCTAAATAGGCTTGTTGTGCCCCGAAATCATAATTTTCGCCAAGCCACTGATAATCGGAATCATAGTTGTCCACTATTTCCAAATCTTTTAAAGGTATGCCATTGGCATTTTCAACAAAGTATGTAGTAGCTGAGTGACCGGCTTGGTTGATGCCTGAAATTTTTACATCATTGCCGTATTCCGCATCTTTATTGTAGTTGAAGCTAAAAGCTATTTTGTTCCAATCACTGACATCGGATTTGAAAACCCAAACTGCACCGAATTGGTCAATACCTAAAAATCTGTCGTCAACGGAAGTATAATTAGCATGTTTGTATTGGTCAAAATAATTGGCTTTGTTAGCTGTATTGTAAAATAATGAGAAGGTACCGCTTATTCTGTTGGTGGTAAAAGTAGTGGCTCCTGCCGGATTTAAGGTGACAGCACTCAAATCACCACCTAAGGAACTGAACGCACCGGACATAGCCGTAAAGCGGGCGCTTCCTGTCATATTATCTTGATTATAACGCCAAGCATCCTCAAAAGATTGAGCATTTAGTGAAAATGAAAGGGATAAAAGTAATATGGAAAAAAATATTTGTTTCATACGTTGAAAATTTAAAGATTGAATGATAAATTTTTTTAACGTCCGGTTTCAATAAATGCCCTTGCGGGCGTTGTGAAAGATCGAGCAGAAAATATTAGTGTCTTCTTCCCGAATATGACGATCTATGACTCGATGAACTACCGGAATAGCTTCTCCCGGATGAATAAGACCTACCGGAAGAATAATTTCTTGAAGACCGGGAATAAGAAGAGTGTGACCGGCTTCCGGAACTGCTGTAACTTCTACGTGAGCTTGTGTTTCCGCTTGATAATAAACGGAAGGATTTGCCTCGTGATGAATTTCGGTAAGACCGGCTTTTGGATGATGATGACCGGTTTGAACGCTGCCGTTTGCTTGTATTGTGGCTTGAACGGTTTGAACGATAGGTACGTGAGCGATATGATCGTGTTTTTCTTTCAGTTCTGACATCACGGGCAGGACGGTTGTAATTGCTATTATCCCTGCTGATACTTTCCGTATTAGTTCCTCTTCCTCGTTCTAAGTTGGTATCTCTGCCGGTTCTGTTATCCCTGCTGATGTAATGGTTTCTGTCATTGCGGTTGTTTCTGCCGTTTGAAAAATGATTACCACCTGTTCCTCTTTCTACTCTGCCATTATTGTGGTTATCCCTGCTAATGTGATTGTTACCACCGCTTCTGTCAGCTCTTCCTGTGTTTGCCGGACGGGTTGTGCGCCCGGAAGATAAATTTTGTCCGCTTCTTCCTCTTCTTCCGTTGGTATAACTGCGATTAGAAGCCAAATCGTTGCTACGGACGTAATGTCTGTAATAATTTCGTCTGCCCCTTACAAAAGCACGGCGTCTGTGACGGAAATAGTAATTGTTGTAAACAGGTCCGTAATAGTAATTGTTATAATAACCGTAACCACCGTAATAATAGCTGTAATAACTCGGATAATAACCCCAATATACATAAGGGTCATAATAATAAGGATCATACCACCAGTAATCGTAATTGCAGAATACGCCGGTACCTATGTAAATATGAAAGCCTGTCCAATAAGGACGATAGTGAAAATGATAAGGACGGTAATACCAAGGACCATAATAGAATGGGTCGTAGTAGTAATAATTGTGAATGTAAACTTCTTTTTTAGTTACATGATAATCGTCATTGTCATCATAATAATTATTATTACCGTTATCATTATCGTCGTAATAATAATCATCATCACCGGTTACAATATCATCTTCGGTAATTTCTTCATATAAACGGGCTTTATTTTTAAAATATTCTTCATAAAAATCATTTGCATCCGAAGATTTTTTATTATTATTTTTTTCTTTGACTATAACGGTCTTTTTTTCAACGATAATTTTTTCGGGTTGTTTGTTACTTGATGTATAACCGGAAGTATCATCGTCATAAATACCGTCGGAGGCTGAAACATTATAATAGCTGTCACAAGAAGACAGGAATAATATCAAGGCCGGTATCAAAAGTCCGGTGTATAAGTGGTGGAAAAAAGTAGTTGATTTCATAAAACAAAATTTTTAGAGATAAATTTAATAAAAATAATTAGCTTTGCAAAATAATTTGCCGGCAAAGCCGTTTTTTTAAAATTTCATACAACAATTATACCAAAAATTTTACAATGAGCAAAAAACTGACAAAACGCAGTGAAGATTATTCCAAATGGTATAACGAATTGGTGGTCAGAGCGGGATTGGCCGAAAATTCCGGAGTTCGTGGTATGATGGTTATCAAACCTTATGGATACGCTATCTGGGAAAAAATGCAGTCCCAACTCGATAAAATGTTTAAGGAAACCGGACATCAAAATGCTTATTTTCCGCTTTTGATACCCAAATCGTATTTTAGCAAAGAAGCCAAACACGTCGATGGATTTGCCAAAGAAGCGGCAGTGGTTACGCATTATCGTTTACGGACAACGCCGGATGGTAAAGATATTGAAGTGGACCCTGCGGCAAAATTGGAAGAAGAATTGATTATACGTCCTACTTCCGAAACTATTATTTGGGATACTTACCGGCGTTGGATTCAATCGTACCGCGATTTACCCATATTGGTTAACCAATGGGCTAATGTGATGCGTTGGGAGATGCGTACCCGTTTGTTTTTGCGTACGGCCGAATTTTTGTGGCAAGAAGGCCATACGGCTCATGAAACCCGTGAAGAGGCTATTGCCGAAGCCGAACAAATGATTAATGTATATGCCGATTTTGCTCAAAATTTTATGGCAATGCCGGTTATCAAAGGCGTTAAAACCGAATCTGAACGATTTGCCGGAGCTGAGGAAACTTATACGATTGAGGCATTGATGCAAGACGGTAAAGCGTTGCAATCGGGAACTTCGCACTTTTTAGGACAAAATTTTGCCAAAGCTTTTGATGTCAAATTTTTATCTAAAGAAGGCAAGCTCGAATACGTTTGGGCTACGTCTTGGGGGGTGTCCACCCGTTTGATGGGTGCTTTGATTATGACTCATTCCGATGATAACGGGTTGGTTTTGCCACCCAAATTGGCACCGGTTCAAGTGGTTATCATACCTATTTACCGGAAAACGGAGCAATTGAAAGAGATTACGGCAAAAGTTGATGAAATAACCCGTAAACTCAAAGCTAAGAGTATCAGTGTCAAATATGATGACAGCGATAATTACAAACCGGGTTGGAAATTTAACGAATACGAACTTAAAGGTGTACCGGTACGCTTGGCTATCGGACCGCGTGATTTGGAGAACAATACCGTGGAAGTAGCCCGCCGGGATACATTAACCAAAGAAACCGTTTCAATTGACGGTATCGATACTTATATTGAAAATTTATTGAACGATATCCAACAAAATCTCTTTAAAAAAGCCGAAGATTTCCGTAATGACCATATTACCGAGGTAAACAGTTTTGACGAATTTAAAGAAGTTTTGGAAACCAAAGGCGGTTTTGTGTCGGCGCATTGGGACGGTACACCGGAAACGGAAGAAAAAATCAAAGAATTGACCAAAGCTACTATCCGTTGTATTCCTTTGGATAACAAACTGGAAGAAGGTGTCGATATATTGTCCGGAAAACCTTCCAAACAACGAGTATTGTTTGCCAAAGCTTATTAGTATCAAATAATTTTTTTAACGGTTACAATAAAAGGTCAAAATAATAGTTAATGAGTGCAAACATATTTGTTTTTTTATTAACTTTAATCATTTAAAAATTTGAATTATGGGTGAAGAAAAAAAAGAAAAAAAAAGATATTCCGACGAAGAATTACAAGAGTTTAAAGAATTAATCAATCAAAAAATAGCTCAAGCCAAGAAAGATATTAAAATCCTGCGTTCTTTATTGGACAATCACGATATGACCCAGACCAAAATAGTGACATTTGAGGACAGCGCTACTACTTATTCGAGAGAGTCTAATTTAAGACTGATAGGACGATTGGAACGTTTTGTGCGGGATTTGGAAAATGCTTTGATTCGGATTGAAAATAAAACTTACGGAATTTGTCGCGAGACCGGTAAACTGATAAGTAAAGAACGTTTGAGAGCGGTTCCGCATGCGACTTTGAGTATTGAAGCCAAAAAAAATCGCGGAAGAAAAAAATTATGAGTCTTAAAAAATCCTTGTGGCTGGTTTTGGTCATTGTGTTTTTGGACCAAGCGATTAAAATTTATGTCAAAACTCATTTTCTTCTTGGAGAGTCCGTTACTGTTTTTGATTGGTTTAAGATTTATTTTGTCGAAAATAACGGTATGGCTTTCGGAACCGAATTTGGTGGTAAGGCAGGAAAATTATTTTTGACGGCTTTTCGTCTGATTGCCATAACAGGAATTTTTTATTGGCTTTATACTAGCATAAAAAAGAAAGAATCCCCTTTATTAATTGTTGCTATCAGTATGATTTTTGCCGGTGCTGTCGGTAATATTTTGGATTCTGTTTTTTACGGACGTTTGTTTTCTGACAGTTTTCACCATGTAGCGGAATTTTTGCCCGAAAACGGCGGTTATGCCCCTTGGTTTCAAGGGCGGGTGGTCGATATGTTTTATTTTCCGCTTTTTGATGTGCATATCCCGCAGTGGTTTCCTTTGATTGGCGGCAAGCAATTTACCTTTTTTGAACCGGTCTTTAATCTTGCCGACAGTGCCATAACCATAGGTGTTGCCATTTTGATTTTGTTTAATAAAAAAATTTTCGGCAAAAAACAAAAACCCGCTTACCAAAAAGAAATTGACAAGGTCGTGGGCGATGTGGATAATGCGATTGCTTAATTTTTAGCAATTTGCATTTGTAATTGTTTTTGATATTATGAAACACACACACCATAATCATCACAAAGTAACCGGCAAAAACCTGTTTTGGGTCATTTTGCTCAATGTGGGTATCAGTTTAGCGGAATTGATAGGTGGACTTTTATCCGGTAGTATGTCTTTGATTTCGGATGCCGTTCACAATTTTTCGGATGTTATTTCCTTAATCATTTCTTATGCTGCCAACCGCTTGTCAAAGAAAGCCGCTACCGAAAAACATACTTTCGGATACAAACGTAGTGAAATCTTGGCGGCTTTTGTTAATTCGGTCACTTTGATAGTTTTGGCGGTTTTCATTATTTATCAAGCTATTGAGAGATATATCAATCCGGTTGAAATAAAAGGCAGGCCGGTTATTTACCTGGCTTTATTGAGTGTTGTTGTCAATGCGTTAAGTGTAAAGCTTATTGAAAAGGATGCTGTCAATAATATGAATATGCGGTCGGCATATTTGCATTTGTTCGGTGATATGATGACATCCGTTGCGGTGTTGGCAGGCGGGGTTGTAATGCACTTTTTTCATATATATCAAATAGATTCGATTTTATCCGTTTTTATCGGATTGTATTTGATAAGAATCAGTTGGGAGATTTTTAGAAGTTCTCTGCGGATTATTATGCAATTTACGCCTGAACAAGTTGATTTACAAAAAATTGTGAAAGAAGTTTGTCAAATCAAAGGTGTCAAAAATTTGCATCACGTGCATATCTGGCAAATTGATGAACACGATATTATGTTTGAGGCTCATATTGATTTATCAAAAGATGTAAAAATATCGGATTTTGAACAAATTTTAAAACAAGTCAAAGAATGTTTATCGAAATTTGATATTCATCATGTTACTATCCAACCCGAATTTTCGGTGGAAGATGAAAAAGAAGTCATTGTCAATAATTAAGGACAAAAAGATTATTTTGACGATTTTGTTATGAAATATAAAATTTTAATCTTGTGTACCGGCAATTCTTGTCGTAGTCAAATGGCAGAAGGTTTTTTAAAAGCTTTTGGTAAAGATTTGGAAGTGTATTCCGCCGGCACAAATCCTGGTAGCAAAGTACACCCAAAAGCTATTGCCGTGATGAAAGAAATGAATATTGACATCAGTGGCAAGCGGCCTAAAAATGTATCTGAATTTTTAGATCAATCTTTCGATTATGTCATAACGGTTTGTGACGGAGCAAAAGAAACCTGTCCGTTTTTTTCAGGGGAGGTCAAACACCGTTTACATATCGGATTTGAAGATCCTGCCGAAGCTACCGGTACGGATGAAGAGATTATGGCGGAGTTTAGACGTATCCGTAATGAAATTTTGGTAAATTTTTTTAAATTTTACCGCAATAAATTTTAGAGAAAAAGAGTGCTCTGCATTATTTTTCCGAACTAAAAAATCGATCAAATTTGAGCATTTTGTTTAAGACAATTTTTCTGTATTTTTCTCCTTCAGTTTTGTTTTTAACAGACATTAAATGATGTATATCATCTTCGATATTGTGAAAAAACAATTGCACTTGTTTCAAGGTTTTGCCTTCGTATTTTTTATTGAGTAAAATATTTCTGGCACCAACAAAAACTTTTTTTCCGGCTTGTTTATAGTCCGAAACAGTTTGCATGTCTGTGTTGCGAAGTAATGAAACAACTTGATGAATTTGTTCAATATCACTTTTGTCTAATAAATATTTTTTACCCTTATTTAATTGTAATTCTCTTTTTGATTTGTGTTTCATTTTTCCAAAATTACCAAAATCGGCATTATATAAATAATCGGCTATTTTTTTTAATTTTTCTTGTCCGATTGGCATAGGCGGCATTAATCCGAATTTACGTGCGGCACCGGGCATCAGTACGGCATCTTGATTTGGTTGGTTTACCCAATTAACAACAGCTTTTACAAAGTCGTTTTTGTCAGAATACGTTCCTTTGTAGTGTTGAACAACACGAATAATAGGGGGCGCCGTCATCTGATCTCTTTTGGAAGGATCAGGCTTTATAAAATGACAAGCCATGCAATATTGCTTAAACAATTTTTTCCCTTCTTGTTGTTGACCGATTTTTGCCATTTCATTCTGAGTGTTTTTTGAAATGCTTATTTTATCATTTTGATTATCCTCTCGACAAGAAATTATCAATACCGATAACCCGACAATAAGCAAAAGATTTTTCATAGTAAAGGTTTTTTAATTTGACTAAAAAAATAATAAAAGGTTTAACGTGTCGGCTGAAATATATCAGTTTTTTGTTTTATAAATATTTCTAATTTTTTATGAGCAAATAAAACAAAAGCCCCATCCTTGTTAACATCATAAAATTTGACATGATATTTATCTGCCGATTTTTGCCAACGCTTGATATACGAAGGATAATTTGAAGCATCCGCAACGATTATTTTCGGTTGTAATTCCAAAATCAACCGGTCCATATTGATTTTAGGAGAATTATGTAATACGATGATATCCGGTTTTAAATCACGAAATTTGTATATCCCTAAACTGTCGATATGTAAAATTTTATTACTTCCGAAAGTTTGATAAAACGGTAAACCGTCATATTTGATATGCTTAAATTGAAGATTGAGATTCTTTTGTAAATATTTATCAATCAGTTTTTTATCTTGAAAAACATCAATATTTTCTGCATTTGATACAGCTACAACAGGTGTTTTGTATTGATGAAAAACATAAAAATTTTGTTGATGTAGACGTTCATATTTCTGATAAAAAATAATCCCTTCAAACAATAATATCCAACTGCCAAGCCATAGCCAATGCCGGTAAACTTTGGGTTTGGACAAAAAATAATACAGAGCAATGACACCCAAAAAACTTGTAGCCAAAAGCAAGCCGGAAAAACGGATGTTTTGTATCAAACTATACGGCAGACCGGCAATGTATTTGTTGATAGACAGTAGTAAATCGAGTAAAAAGTCGAGCAGGTAATAAGGATAATAAAAATTTATATGAAACAAACTAAATAACATTAATACAAATCCTGTAAATAGTATTAAAAACAGTAGCGGAATACTGAGCAAGTTTGCAAGCAGGAAATACCCCGGAAATTGGTGAAAATAATATAAAGACAAGGGTAAAACGCCCAATTGTGCCGATAAAGATACCCAAAATAAATCGGAAAAATATTTTAGGATTTTGTTTTTGACCGGCAACCAACGGCTAAAAACAGGATAGAAACTCACGATAGATAAAACGGCAGCAAAACTCATCTGAAAACCGACTTGATACAAGTAGCCCGGATTGATAAGCAACATAACCAATGCCGCCATAAACAAGCTATTAAAAATATTGGTTTTCCGTTTGCTTTGTAGGCCGATTTGTAAAAAACTAAACATAATTACCGCCCGCAATACCGAAGGTGAAAAACCGGTCAGAAAGGCATAGAACCATAAAAATCCAATGGTTAAAACTAAAAATATTGCAGTGGAATACCTTTTGACCGGCTTAAAAAGAAAGTTTAAAAACAGTAATAAAATCCCTATGTGCAAGCCCGATATCGCCAAAATATGCACGGTGCCTGTAGCTTGGAAGTTGAGATAAATATCCGGCGATAATTCTTGACGTTCTCCCAAAAGCAAAGCCATAGCCAAAGCAAAAGCATCCGGACTTAAATGTTGTTTAAACCCTGTTTTTATTCTATTTTTCAATCCGGTAATCCTGCGTGTTAAGTTAAAATTCGTCCCTGTAACAATCTGATATACAGCATTTTTTAAATTGATTTGATGATAAATTCCCAAATGTTTCATAAAATGCCGGTAATCAAAACCGTAGGGATTGTGCGCTTTTGGGATGAATTGAATTTGCGATTTATCGATAAGCAGTTGTATTCTGTCACCGGGCTGTGGTTGTGGTTTGTCTTTGGGAATTTTCAATAAAATTTTATCAGATGTATGATGACGGTTGATTTCTTGTACCGTAGCGTAGTAATTGAAATATGCAGTGGTTGGTTTGATTTTTTTGTTGACAATTAATTGTAATGAATTATCAGCTTTTAAAAAGTTGGTAAAATAGTCCGGATTGTTGGCAGGATTGTGCAAGGCACTTAAAATTTGTCCAAGAATGATACTAACAAAAGCTAATAAAATCGGTATACTTTTAAGTTTTTTAACCCGTTTATTTTGGTAAAAATGTAATGAGACAAAACCGGTCATTCCAATGATAAAGCCGGCAATTAGTATTTTTAAATTTAGAGGAAAAAATTCATAACTGACGATTCCGGCTATGATAAATACGGTAAGAAAAATGATAGGATAACGAGAAAAAGTTTTCAAACCGGTGCGATTTTTTCGCTAATTTAACATTTTTGTATTAAAATGTCATAAATTGATAAAGATAATTTGATTTTTTCAGACCTAACAGGTTCTAAAATTATCAGGTCTTAATAAAAAAAGCCCGGCAAAACCGGGCTACGTAAAAAATGTATTCAATAAAAATTAAGCCTGCTTAACGTTTACTGCATTCAATCCTTTTTTACCTTCTTTGAGTTCAAACGAAACTTTATCTCCTTCACGGATTTCATCAATTAATCCGGTAGCGTGAACGAAATACTCCGCACCTGTTTCGTCGTCGATAATAAAACCAAAACCTTTGGCTTCATTAAAGAACTTTACTGTTCCTGTTTTCATTATTGTAATTTAATTTATTAATACGGCAAAGGTAGTCTTTTTTTATTCTAAATCTAATTTTATTAAAAAAAAATTAAAATTTAAAAAAAAACGGAAAAATGTTTTGTCGAAAGGGTTTTAAGTTTGGCAGGTTTCTTTACAAACAGAGACCTAGCAGATCTGCGAGATCTACCAGGTCTGAAAAAAAGCCTGATAGCTCTCTAAAAAAATATTTCTTCCACCGGATTGGTAGCGAAGTAATAGGGAATTTCTTTATAGTCTTTGATAAAGTCTTTCAGCATCATCAAGCGGGCTTTTTTACCTTTACTGATACTTCCCATTTCTTTTGACAATTCCAAAGCGGCGGCAGCGTTTAGTGTAGCGGCATTGATAGCTTGTTCGGGGGTTAATTTTTGTTGGATACAGGCCAATGATACGACAAAATTCATGTTAAAACCCGGCGTTGACCCCGGATTAAAATCTGTGGCCAATGATACGGCAATGTTTTTGTCTATCATATGTTTGACAGGGGCATAGGGAATATCGATAAAGAAACTGCAAGCGGGTAGGGCGGTGGCAATAGTTTTGGAATGGGATAATATTTCAAAATCATCATCCGTCATTACTTCCAGATGGTCGACCGAAACGGCTTGATATTTGACAGCTATTTCAATCCCGCCTATGCTGTTAAATTGATTGATGTGTACTTTGGGTTTGAGCCCGTATCGGATACCGGCTTGTAAAATTTCCCCGGTTTCTTCGGCGGTAAAATAGCCTTTTTCGCAAAATACATCGATATAATCGGCTAAATTTTCTCGTGCGATAGCTGGAAGCATTTGATTGATAATCAAATCAATATAGACTTTTTTATTGTTTTTATATGCTTCGGGAACAGCATGGGCACCGAGGAAAGTCGCTTTTATGGGGATAGAGAAATTTTGTTTCAAGCGTTTAATGACGCGAAGCATTTTAAGTTCAGCTTCAACACTCAATCCGTATCCTGATTTGATTTCTATGGCGCCGGTACCATATCGTATCACTTCTTTGAGGAGAGTGGCGCTTTTTTCATAAAGTTTATCTTCCGTAATCTCTGTCATTTTTTTGGCGGAATTCAGAATACCGCCTCCGCGACGGGCAATTTCTTCGTAGGTTAAGCCGTTGATTTTATCGACAAACTCACCGGCTCGTGAGGCTGCAAAAACCAGATGTGTATGACTGTCCGTCCATACCGGCATAACGATGCGTCCGTTGGCATCAATAGTTTCCGCTTCAATTTCAGGAATTTCATTCATTAGACCAAAATCGCTGATAATCCCGTTTTTTATGACCAAATAAGCGTTTTCAATCAATGGTAATTGAGACATTTCTTTGCCTCGTAATGCATCTTTGTTATCCCTGACTTGTAGTAATTGTCCTATATTTTTTATGATTTTTACCATGGTTTAATTGGCAAAAGCGTAGTGGATAATATTAGCGCCCATTTTAAGGGCTTTTTCACGGATTTTCCAAGGGTCGTGATGAATTTCTTCATTTTCCCATCCGTCTCCTAAATCACATTCATACGTGTAAAGCAAAACTACTCGATTATTAATGATAATAGCAAAAGCTTGCGGGCGTTTTCCGTTGTGTTCATGAATTTTGGGTAAACCGTCCGGAAAATCAAAAAATTGATGAAAAATAGGATGATTTACAGGAAGTTCGACCAACTGTTGATCGGGAAAGAGTTTTTTAATCTGCGGTCTGATATACGGATCCATACCATAATTATCGTCAATATGTAAGAAACCGCCGTTTAGAAGGTATTTTCGTAAATTTTTTACATCGTTATCATCAAAAAACACATTGCCGTGACCGGTCATGTGGATAAACGGATAATTAAAAATTTCCGGAGAGTCGGGGGGTACTACTGCCGGTTTTTCATCTATTACGGTATGGATGTTTTGGTTACTGAATTTAATAAGATTAGGCAGGGAAGTTGTGATATTGGCATACCAATCACCTCCGCCTTTGTATTTTAACAAGGCGATTTGTTGTGCCGATATACCGGAAAGTCCGAATAAAAGAAGTAAAAGAATAAAAGTTTTTTTAGATAAAAACATCCGGTTTAAGGTCAATTAATCATTATCATCTTTACTAACGGATGCACTACCACCACCGGATACCATTTTATACACAACTAATGCTAAAATGATAATCACTAAAAAGAAAAAAGCGCCGAAAATGTTCCCTACGGTCCACATGGTCGAATTGTCAGAAGCTAAATACAACATAACTATATGTTTTTATGGTTATTTGCTACAAATTTACAAAATTTTATAATATCATTTTATGGTTTTGGTTATCAATTATAAAATTTTGATGTCGGTTTGAGGAATCCAAGCTTTTTTACCGTTGGGTAGTTTTACCAGGTACCAGTCTCCGTCTGTTCTCAAAATTTTTATTTTGCTGCCTTCGTGTAATTGCATAACGATATCAGAGGTTAAATTCGGTTCTGTCATTAAATCGACTTTTGGCGAAAAGACGATGGCATATTTAACTTCTGAAAGTTTTTTACCGAAACCGGCATTATACCATGTAAAAATCAACAAAAACAAACTGAGCCACATAGTGACAAAAGTCAATCGTTTTAGATTGGTATGATTGGTAAAAAGAAATACGGCAAAAGCTATAAAGCCCAAAAAGGCACTTAAAACGGCTAACCAAGCCCATGCATTATAACCGAAAAGCCTGTTGATATTTTTCTTGGTTCGTTCCAAGACACTTTCAGGAACTTTGTCAATTTTGTCCAATTTCATTTGATTGGCTAATTGCAAGTTGTACATGATATCTTCATCGCCGGGTTTTAATTTTAATGCTTTTTCGTAGTAATAAATAGAGGGCGCTATACGGTTAAGTTTATAGTAAGCATTTCCCAGATTAAAGTATAATTCCGGTGCAATACTATCAGTTTGCAAAGCTTTTTCATAAGCTGTTAAAGCGGCTTGGTAGTCTCCTTTTTTATAAGCTTTATTGCCTTCTTGGAAAAAAAATTTCGCACTTTGAGCTTGTAAAAATAATGATGTAAAAAAAACTGTAATGAATATTATCTTTTTCATTTTTCACTCGTTATTTTTTTGAACCATATAAGACATATAAGAACATAAAAGATTTAGGAATTAAAAGTTATAACACAACATTTCTTTACAATCATCATAAATTTTATACATATTTAACATTATAAACATTATAAACTTTCAACTTTATAAACATTATAAACTTTCAACTTTCAACTCATAAGGCATTCAACAGTTTTTCGGCATCGGCGATATCGTCTTCCATTTTGCCTGTAGTTGCCGGTGCATAACGGGCCATATCGCAACGGTTTAATAAATCTAATAAAAGATCGATATTTTCTTTGGCTATATTTTTGCCTTCCAGTTTTTGACGTATTACATCTTTAGACATCTCAGCCGTATCGATATTCAAACGGGCTTTGATGAAATTGTGTAAAGCTTTTTCTAGTTTGGCATAAAATTCTTCTTTATTACCAATGGATTTTTTGGCTTCTTTTAGAAATTTGTTAGCCAAACTTTTATTGCGTTTTTGCCGCTCATACTCGGCATCATAAATTTTATTTGTCGAATATTTATAGTATCCAAAAGTTAATAATGCCAAAATAAAAGCCAATGCTATAAGCCGGTAAAATAATTTACTTTGATAAAAATCTTTTTTCTTTTTACTTCTAAAACGGGCATTTTCTTTGATAAATCTAAAATCGACGGCATGGCTTGTTTGTCCTGTAATTATTTGATTGGAGGCGTTACCGGTAGCAGGGTTATTGCCACTGTTTGTTACGAACAGAACGATATCACCGGAGGTTTTGGTGATATATTGTTTGGCTTTCGGGTCAAAATAGACAAAACGCAGTCCGGGAATGATAAATTTTCCGGGTTGATTAGGAACAACAATATAATCGTCTTTGACCAATCCGCGGTTGCCTTGAAAAGTGGTTTGAACTTGCTCGGTATGTTTAGGGTCGTAAATTTCCAATCCTTCCGGTGCTTTGAGTTGAGGTAAATCAAACAATTTTAAATTACCGGTACCTTTTACTTGAACACTGATGTTGACCGGTTCCCCCGTTTTAACTTGATTGTTATTGATAACGGTTTTGAAATCGAATTGACCGACAGCACCTGAAAAATCGATAGGTTGATTATCCGGCAAACTTTTTACATTTAATGTTTTTTTACCGGATGTCAGTTTGACCCTTTGTATTTCGTAATCGGGCACACGCATACCGAAAAAATTTCGGTAAACGGGGACTTGTAAATCTATTTCCAAAGTCAATGGTTGAACGGTTAGTTTGCCGGCGTGTTGCGGAAATAACAATTTTTTTCGTAATACATAATATATGTAAGGTTTACCGTTTACTTCACCTTGGAAAGGACCGGATATTTTTTTTGACACGTCTTGTGCCCAAAATCCGTTGAACTGCGGTTGACCGGTTTCATTATAATTAACAACTCCGTAATTCCGGGGTATATAGAGTTTATAAGTTAAGCCCACAGCTTCATTGACATACGGATTAGTTTTGGTCACTTCCGCAACCAATATGGCTTTATCAATTTTTCCTTCTACGGTTATATTATTATTTTTGGGCGAACCGGATGATTCGGAATAGTTGGAATTATTCGGATTTTTTGCTTCCGAATTGCCTTTAACTACGGTTATTTTTACCGCTTGGGTACTATATCTTTTTTCTCCTACATTGACGTAAGCCGGACCAATGGTAAGGGTGCCGGTTTTAGCCGGTTGTAAAATATACGAATAAGTAAAACTTGATGAGACGTCGCCATTGATAATCGAAACTTCCTGCGACGTGCTTGGCCCCATGATTTTATAAAAGCCTTTAAAATCGGGGGGCGTAAAATGACGTGGTTTGATATTGGTTGTGTTTGACCTGATTGTAAAACTGACACGTAAACGTTCATCCGAGCTCAATCTGGTTTTAGAAACACGTGCTTTAAAATCCACTTGTGCATTTAAATGGCTAATTGCCAATAAGGTATATAATATGATAAACGCAAAACGTTTCATCTTTCATCGTTTTCTTTCATTATTTTTTCTTATTCCATGTGTCTCTTAATGTGACGGTTCTGTTAAAAACAAGATGACCGGGTTTTGTATCGGGATCCACAACAAAATATCCTAAACGGGTAAATTGGAAGCGGTCTCCCGGTTTGGCATCTTGCAAATTTGGTTCCAAACGGGCTTTTCTGTCAATTTGTAAGCTTTCGGGGTTTAAAAATTCCAAAAAATTCCTGTCTTTATGTCCGTCGGGGGCTTCATCGAGGAATAATCTGTCATATATTCTGATTTCCGCCGGGATACTGTGCTTGACAGTAACCCAGTGCAAAGTTCCTTTGACTTTTCGTTTGCTTTCGGGTGTTCCGCTGCCGCTTTTACTCAAAGGATCATAAGTGACGTGAATTTCGGTGATTTCGCCGTTCTCATCTTTTACGACGCTTTCTCCTTTGATGATATAGGCATTTTTTAAACGGACTTCTTTACCGAGTGTCAGACGGAAAAATTTACGGTTGGCATTTTCTTTAAAATCTTCCCGTTCGATGTATAATTCACGGGCAAAAGGTATTTCGCGGTATCCGGCATTGTCATCTTCGGGATTGTTTTCTGCTTTTAAATATTCGGTTTGACCTTCGGGGTAATTATCGATAATCAGTTTAACGGGATTCAGGACAGCCATTCTTCGTGGGGCCACTTTATTGAGATGTTCACGGGCGGCAAACTCCAATAAAGCCACATCAGTAACATTTTCACGTTTTGAAATACCGGACAGTTCACTGAAATTGATGATGGCTTCGGGGGTGTAACCGCGCCGGCGTAAACCGGAAATAGTCGGCATACGCGGGTCGTCCCAACCGTTGACATGACCTTCTTCAACCAGTTGTAACAATTTTCGTTTACTCATTACCGTATAACTCAAGTTACGACGGGCAAATTCACGCTGTTTGGGTTTGAGACCGCCACGATAAACCTGTTCGATAAACCATTCATACAGGGGACGGTGTGATTTAAATTCCAAAGTACAAAGCGAATGAGACACTTGTTCCAAATAATCGGATTGACCGTGTGTCCAGTCATACATCGGATAAATTTTCCATTTGTCACCTGTGCGGTGGTGGACTTTGTGTAAAATCCGGTACATAATCGGATCGCGCATGTGCATATTGGGTGACGACATATCTATTTTGGCCCTTAAAACCATAGCCCCTTCTTCAAATTCGCCTTTGTTCATCCGTTCCAATAAATCCAAACTTTCACTTGCCGGACGGTCACGGTAAGGGCTTTCTATTCCCGGTGTTGTAGGGGTGCCCCTTTGTTCTATTATTTTTTCTTGCGGTTGTTCGTCCACATAAGCCGTACCTTTTTTTATCATCTCAACCGCCCAATCGTACAACTGCCGGAAATAGTCGGATGCATAAAGTTCTTTGTCCCATTTAAAACCGAGCCAAGCTATATCTTTTTTGATAGCATCAACATATTCTTGTTCTTCTTTGGCAGGGTTGGTATCATCAAAGCGTAGATTGACCGGTGCTTTATATTTTAGTCCCAATCCGAAATTCAAACAAATGGAAGCGGCATGTCCGATATGTAAATAGCCATTCGGTTCAGGAGGAAATCTAAATCGTAATTTCTCTTGTGGTAAACCGTTTTTTAAATCTTCTTCGATAATCTGTTCGATAAAGTTTAAAGATTTTTTTTCTTCTGCCATGTTCAATTTTTTTAACACGACAAAAATACAATAATTTAAATGTATATTATGCTAAAAATTAGTTAAATGTACGTGAGTTGAAAGTTGAAAGTTAAAAGTTGAAAGTTCTCTTTTGTAAAATATCTTGCTCTTTGATGACAGTATGTTGCTTTAAGATTTATTTCAGCATTACAACATTTCAACATTTCAACATTATGAACATTATAAACATTATAAACGTTATAAACATTATGAACGTTATAAACTTTCAACTCTTACTTATGTCGTTCATGCCCGAAATCGTGTCGTTTATATGCTCATTTATGTCGTTCATAAATTTTTAATAAAGAATGGTAAAATAATAATTAATTTTATCAAAAATTTCTAATTAGTTATATTATGAAAAGAATTCTATTATTTTTCCTGATGCTGTTTGTGTATGTGGCAACAGCACAAGTCAGCCTTAAAAAAAGCAGTATTTCCACCTCCGGTGGCACGATGACCTCAGGCAACCAAGAAGTTATTTTTACCGTTGGTGAAACCAATATTCAAGAAGTGGATACAGGTAATATGCACTTATCCGAAGGTTTTATAGGGCCGGATGTCGTTGAAGCACTCGGCATTACGGACTACGGTACCCTGTCCGGCATTAGTGTTTATCCCAATCCCGTTAAAGACGATTTCACCATCAACCTACCGCAAAACGGCACCTATGAAGTCTATCTGTACAACCTGCAAGGCAAACAAATTTTCAACCGCAAAGTAAACGGTACACGGCAAAATTTTGACATCAGCCGTTTGACTGCGACGGGATATATGTTGATTGTCATTGACAGAGATAACAAACTTAAGAAGAGTTTTAAAATTATTAAAGAATAGCAACTAGTAGCAAGTTGGATAAGGGATAAGGGATAAGAGATGAGGGATAAGATAGTGGAAAGTGCCAAGCGACAAAGCGACAAAGTGCCAAGTGCGACATCCGACATCCGGCATCCGATACCGGACATCTAACGAAAACATCCTGTAATCCAAAAACGCACTTGGCACTTTTTACTAGGCACTTGGCACTCAAATAACCAATTAACCAAATCACCAAAAATAAATACCATGAAAAAACAAATTATCAGCATCATTGCGCTAGTCATCACAAGCATGGCAGTAGCACAAAACGGCTTTAACTACAAAGCACTTATTACTGACAATGGTAATGTATTGAACAATCAATCGGTAACCTTTAAATTTACCGTATTGGAAAACGGCTCAACCGCCGTATATCAAGAAACCCAAACCGCCACTACCGATGCCAACGGTATTGTAGCAGTAAATGTAGGAGAAGGCACCGTTGTTTCAGGTAATTTTTCTACAATAGACTGGGGAAGTAATTCATATTTCTTAAAAGTGGAAATTGATACCGGTAACGGTTTTCAAGACTTTGGGACTACCGAATTCAAATACGTACCTTACGCCAAATTTTCTGAAAAAGCCGGTAATGTTTTTAGTGGTAATTTCGGCGACTTAAACAACATTCCTACAGGTTTATCAGATGGCGACGACGACACCCACTTAACCGATGCCGATATTTCTGCCATGGGCTATATCAAAGACGCCAACGATGCCGACCACGACCCGGCTAACGAAATTCAAACTATTTCAAAAACCGGTAATACCATTACGCTTTCAAACGGTGGCGGTAGCGTTACCGACAGCGATACGCATTTATCCGATGCCGACATCTCTGCTATGGGCTATATCAAAGACGCCGACGATGCCGATGCCGATGCAACCAACGAAATCCAAAACCTTTCCGTAAGCGGCAACCAACTCAGCATTACCCAAGGCAATACCGTAACCTTGCCTACCGGCGCTACCAAAATAGATGAATTAAGTGACGGCCGCTCCGATGCTAACGGTTCATCAATATTCTTAGGAGTTGGTGCCGGCGTCAATGATAATCAAAACAATAATCACAATACCGGATTAGGATACCACGCTTTACATCAAAATACAACGGGTACTAGCAATATTGCTACAGGATTTCAAGCATTGGAAGCGAATACAACAGGTTCCCATAATACCGGCACCGGCTATAGTTCTTTACTAAACAATACAACCGGCAATGCCAATACTGCCTATGGAAATGAAAGTATGCATTCTAACACCACAGGGCATCACAATACAGCTACCGGTAGTGCGGCATTATACACTAATACTACGGGACACAATAATGCTGCCTACGGAAGCGGCGCATTATACGATAACACTAGCGGAATAGCCAATACCGCTATAGGTAACGCCGCCTTAGGTTCCAACACAACCGGCTATTCCAATGTAGCCATAGGTTTCAAAGCTTTATACAAAAATACCAACCGCAGTAACCTGGTAGCCGTAGGAGATTCGGCTTTGTATAACAACGGAACGGGTGCTAGTAACTTTTTTCACGCCAAATGGAATGTGGCTTTTGGTTCTAAAGCGCTGTTTTCCAACACCACAGGGTTTAGTAATACCGCTACCGGCTATAATGCACTTTATTCCAATACCACAGGAAAAAACAATACCGCTACCGGCTATAATGCACTTTATTCTAACACCACAGGGTTTAGTAATACCGCTACCGGCTATAATGCACTTTATTCTAACACCACAGGGCTTAGTAATGCCGCTACCGGCTATAAAGCACTTTATTCCAACACCACAGGGTATCAGAATATCGCTATCGGCTCAGAGGCACTTTATTCCAACACCACAGGGTATTGGAATACCGCCCTTGGGTCTGAAGCTTTTTATTTCGGTTCAGACTACCATAATTCAACCGCAATCGGCTTCATTGTATATATCAATGCCAGCAACCAAGTGCGCATTGGTAACAGTAACGTTACCAGTATAGGTGGGTATGCCAATTGGAGTAATGTATCGGATGCAAGGTTTAAAACGGATATTGAAGAAAATGTGCCGGGTTTGGCCTTTATCAAAAAACTGCGGCCGGTAACCTATCATCTGGATATGGATGCCATTGCCAAATTTACCAAAACTCCGGACAGCTTGCGGATGCCGGAAGACGAAAAGCTCAAAGCCGCTGAAGTACAAACCGGTTTTATCGCACAAGAAGTGGAACAAGCCGCCAATTCGCTCGGTTATGATTTCTCAGGTGTGGATAAACCGAAAAACGCTGATGACTACTACGGACTGCGTTATGCGGAATTTGTTGTTCCTTTGGTCAAAGCCGTACAAGAACAACAACAAATCATAGACGAACAAAAAACAAAATTGCAAGAGCAAGAACAATCAATGGAAGCAATGAAACAAGAATATGAATCTAAACTACAACAGCAAGCTAAGCAATTACAAAACCAAGAAAAACGCCTCCAACGGCTGGAAGAATTACTTTTGAAAAATAAATAATGTATTAGATTCAAAAGAATAACTAAATAAACATTAAAAACGGGAAACGCAATAAGTGGTTTCCCGTTTTTTGTTTTATACCGGACGTATTTCCTACATGAGACGAAAAATTTTCCGTCTCTACAACATTCAACATTATAAACATTATGAACATTATAAACTTTCAACTAACGTTGAGCCCCGCCCGTTCAATCAATGCTTCAACTTTTGGCTCACGTCCCCTGAATCTTTTGTAAAGCGTCATCGGGTGTTCGGTGCCGCCGGCTTGCAACAAGGCTTTGAATTTGCCGGCTACTTCGGGATTAAAAATGCCTTTTTCTTTGAAATAAGCAAAAGCGTCGGCGTCCAGAACTTCCGCCCATTTATAGGAATAATAGCCGGCGGCGTAGCCGCCGGGAAAAATATGACTAAACGCCACGCTCATATTGTTTTGTTTGTAATAAGGCAGAATTTGAGTTTTTGCCATATACTTTTGTTCTATTTCAGAAGTATCAGTATCTTTTTCGGGGTCAAACCGGTAATGCCAGCCCATATCCAAATAACCGAAACTCAATTGGCGGTTGGTGGCATATCCTTCCATAAATTGCAAGGATTTTTTGATGTTTTTCAAATCTTCTTCCGGTATTTTTTCGCCGGTTTGATAGTGTCGTGCAAACAGGTCAAGGGCTTCTTTTTCGTAAGCCCAATTTTCCATGATTTGAGAGGGTAGTTCAACAAAATCCCAGTAAACATTCGTTCCGGACAAACTCGGGTAGGTGCTTTGTGCCAACATGCCGTGCAAAGCGTGTCCAAACTCGTGGAATAAAGTTATTACTTCATTGAAACTCAACAAGCTTGGTTCGGTAGCGGTAGGTTTGGTAAAATTGGTTACAATGGAAATATGCGGACGTGAATTTTTACCGTCTTTTTGCCATTGGCTTTTGTAGGAAGTCATCCAGGCACCTTGGCGTTTACCGGCTCGCGGGTAAAAATCAGCGTAAAAGACTGCCAAAAAATCGCCGTTTTCGTCGAAAACTTCATAAACTTGTACGTCGGGGTGGTAAGTGTCAATTTGTTTGTTTTGCTTAAAAGTTATTCCGTATAATTTACCGGCTATATCAAAAACACCTTGCAATACGGCAGGTAGCGGAAAATAAGCTTTGAGTTTTTGTTCGTCAAGATTGAGTTCTTGTTTTTTAAGGATATTCATGTAATAGGAGACATCCCATTTTTCGAGTTTATCGATACCGTCTTTCCGGGCTAAATACAGTAATTTTTGCAAATCAGCTTGAGCTTTGGGGTATGCCGCTTGGTGTAATTGGTCTAGAAAATCTAAGACTTTTCCGGGCGTTTCCGCCATACGTTCCTCCAAAACATAATCCGCATGTGTATCATAGCCGAGTAAATTAGCCCTTTGTTTGCGTAGCGTGGCTATTTGCAAAACGATATTGCGATTGTCAAACTCGTCATTTTTAAAACTGCGGCTGCCGTAAGCCAATGCCATTTTTTTGCGTAGTTCCCTGTTTTTCATATATTTCATAAAAGGGATATACGATGGTGCGTGCAGGGTAAACAGCCAGCCTTTTTTTTGACGTTGCTTGGCTGATTCGCGGGCGGTTTCGATAACCGATGCGGGCAAGCCTTCCAAGTCTTTTTCGTTTGTAATAAGCAGTTCGAAATCGTTGGTTTCGTGTAAGACGTTTTTGTTAAACTGCAATTTAAGCCGGGTTAGTTTTTGGTCTATTTTGCGTAGCTTTTGTTGTTTGTCGGCATCAAGTCCGGCACCGTTCCGTACAAAACTTTTGTAGGTTTTATCAAGTAGCATCTGTTGTTCGGCAGTCAGTTTATCCGGATTGGTATGTGTTTTAACGTACGCAATTTTATCAAAAAGTGCTTTGTTTTGCCGGATGTTATTGTAAAAATCGTTGAGTAACGGTAAAATTTCCTCAGTGGTTTGTTGCCAAGTTTCGTTGGTTTCGGCGGAATTGATATTCATCAAAAAGCTTTGGATACGGGACAAGTGCATGCCCGAAAATTCCAAAGCTTCAATAGTATTGTTAAAATCCGGTGTATCAGGGTTATTAACAATCGTATCTATTTCTTTTTGTGTTTTCCGGATATGTTCTTCAACGGCCGGTTTGAAATGTTCCGGTTTTATTTCCGAAAAAGGGGTTGTCCCAAGATAAGTGTTAAAGTCTGAAAATAATGGATTTTTCATATTGGTTAACTGGTTATTTGGTTATCTGGTTATTTGAGTGCCAAGTGCCTAGTAAAAAGTGCCGGGTGCGTTTTTGGATTATAGTATGTTTTCGTTAGATGTCCGGTGTCGGATGTCGCACTTGGCACTTTGTCGCTTTCCACTTTCCACTTGGCACTTTCCATTTCTACTAAAAAACTTTCAACTTTCAACTAAAAAAAATACCTTTGCAAAGATACCTGTAATTTTTTGAAATTATAAAAAATGAATCGCCGTTTTCGTCTTTTTTTTAAATTTTTGACTACTCACAACAAGTTTCGTTCTTTCTTGCTGTTTTTTTTGATTTCCATATTATTTTGGTTTTTGATGCAGTTGAGTAAAACTTATGAATATACATTTAAAGTTCCTGTTTTTTATACCAATTTACCTGATCAATATTACAAAGGTTTTTTGCCTAACGATACTTTATCCGTTAAAATGCAGTTATCCGGTTTTAAAATTCTTCATTATAAATTGGTAAAGCCTTCATTGAAAATCGATGTGCAAAAGTCAGGTTTGTTGCAAGGGAAAGTTTGGAAAGCAAAAGAACATTTATCCCAAATACGTTTGATATTCGATGAAATCAGCGGTATAGTTTCCGTAGAACCCGGGGAGTTAACATTACATATCAAAGCCGTTCACAAAAAGAAAGTGCCGGTTATGCCTTTGGTTTTTATTGAATTTAAACCGGGATTTATTAACAAACGAAAAGCCAGTATAATGCCGGATAGTGTGTGGGTGTACGGACAGCCGGCGGTATTGGACACGATAAAACGAGTGATAACGGAGACGTTACGTTTGAAGGATGTAGATAAGAATATTGATAAGAAGTTGAGGATAAGAACATTAACCGGTGTTAAATTTAACAAAACTTATGTACGTTACCGGTTGCAAGTGTCGGAAATAATAGAAGATACCATACGTTTGCCGGTTAAAATTTCCGGAAACCCTAAAAACATAGAAATATTGTTATTTCCCCGGAAAGTCGAATTAAAATTTAAAATTTTTAAAGAAGTTTATAAAAATTTAAAACCGGAAGATTTCAAAGTTGAGGTGATGTATCAACCGGAAATGTCGTATTGGATACCAAAACTCGTTAAGCATCCGGTAGATGTGTTTGATTATCAGATAAAACCGGATAAAATTTCATTTTTAATAAAGCAGTAAACAATGATTAAAATAGGTTTAACAGGCGGTATCGGGACGGGAAAAACAACCGTGGCTAAAATTTTTGAAAAATTGGATGTACCGGTTTATTATGCCGATGACAGAGCCAAGGAAATCATGCAAACCGATCCGGGCATTATACGGCAAATTAAAGATTTGTTGGGTGTGGATGCATATCGTGATAATAGCTTGAATACCAAATATATCAGTGATATAGTTTTTAGTGATAAAGATAAATTGGCAAAACTGGAAGCTATAGTACATCCTGTGGTTAGAAAAGATTTTTTGGATTGGGTGGCACGGCAAGATACCGAATGCGTTGTGATTGAAAATGCTATTTTGCACAAATCCGGAATGGATAAAATGGTTGATTTTATTATTGTGGTGACTGCCGGTGATAAAATAAGAATGGAAAGACTTAAAAAAAGAGACGGAAAAAGCGAAAATGACATAAAAAAAATCATAAAAAACCAGAAATACGAAAAAAAATTGTTAAAAAACAATGTTTTTTTAATAAAGAATAACGGTGATATAAGAGAATTACGCAATAAAGTAATAGAAATATTATCAATAATTAAACTGAAATGTTAAAAGTGAGATAATATCGTAATAATTAAAAATATTTTAGGATATTTAACGTTTTTAATATAAATTTGTTTAATGAAAAGGAAAAGCATTGTGCTTTTGGTAATTTTTATGACCATTTCGGTCATAGGAATTAGAATAATGCAGTTGAAGTTGCGTGAGAATGATATGAAATTGCGTGATCAGCGTTTTAATTATTTGATGAAACAGATATTGTATAATGTGGCTGAAAAAGCGCAGAATTATGAATTTGACAAGTATTATACAAAATTTAAAAATGCTAAAAGCAAAACGGGAGACAACAATATTTACGAGTTTGTTTATAAAAAAGAAAATAAAAATAGCAATGAGGTTTTTGCTTATAAGCATTTGGTTTTGGAAAAAGGCGTTAATTTAAAAGTGCCGATTTCCGAAAAACAATTTGATTCGGTTTTAGGTAAAATAAGTATATCGAAAACCAAAACACATTTTTTTAGAAATAGTAAAATTCAGCCGGGTAACGAATTTAAAAAGGCTGAAATTGACAAAATTGACAATCGATATCTGGAAAAGACATTTCAAGATATTTCGGTTATTGAACCTGTTTATAAGCGGGTATCTGTTGACAGCCTTCGTAATTGGATTGATGATGAACTGAAAAAGCGCGGGATTGATTACCATTACGAATTCGGGATACTTGATGATGGTATTTTGACCAAAGTACGTTCCAAACATTTCAGAACGCATGACAAAAGGTTTAAATACTATCAATTTAAAATTTTTCCCGATGATACGGGTTTGACCAAATACGAGCTGGTATTGGCGTTTGATAAAGATCGGTTGTTTAAGCAAGAGACCATGCGTCTTCAATTTTTGTCTGATTTGTTGATGGTGATTATTTTAATCATTTATATTTTGACCATTTATTACATCATCAGGCAAAAAAAGATTTCGCAAATGAAGACGGATTTTATCAACAATATGACGCATGAGTTCAAAACACCGATTGCTACGATTAATTTAATTGTTGATGCTTTGAAATCACCGGTTGTAAACAGGGACGAGAAGCAATTGAGAACCTATCTCGATATGCTTAAACAGGAGAATAAACGGATGCTCAACCAAGTGGAAAGTGTTTTAAGTTTGTCTGTTCTGGATAAAATTGATTTTAAAACCGAAAAACATCCTGTTGATATTCATGAAGTTTTGGATGTTGCCATACAACATATCAGTTTGTTGATAGAAGATAAAGGCGGTTTATTGACAACTGATTTTCAGGCGGAAAAAACCATTGTGCCGGGAGACGAAACTTTGTTGACCAATGTTTTTATAAATATTTTGGATAATGCCGTTAAGTATTCCAAAGAACGTCCGGAAATCAGTGTAAGAACATATAACGATAAGAAAGGATTTATATATATTGAAATAAGCGATAAAGGAATAGGAATGAGTAAGTCGGTACAAAAGAAGATTTTTAAGAAATTTTACAGAGAACCTACCGGCAATATACATAATGTCAAAGGGCATGGTTTGGGATTGGCTTATGTTCAAAAAGTCGTGCAATCTTTTAACGGCACGATTTCGGTAAAAAGCGTAAAAGGCCAAGGTAGCACTTTTACTGTAAAATTACCGGTTGAAGAATATTAAAATTATCACACAAAATAAAACACAAACATAATAAATCAAATATTAACACAAACACTTAAAGTTATGACACAAACAAAAAAGAAAATCTTACTCGTAGAAGATGACATCAATTTCGGAATAATCTTGAGAGATTATTTACGAATGAATGATTTTGACGTTACTTTGGCCAGAAATGGTATGGAGGGATTTGAAAAATTCAAGAAAACTTATTTTGATTTGATTATCTTGGATGTAATGATGCCCTACAAAGACGGTTTCACGTTAGCCAAAGAAATCAGAGCTCGTAATCAGCAAGTACCTTTAATCTTTTTGACTGCCAAAACGCTTAAAGAAGATATTTTAAAAGGTTACAAACTCGGTGCTGATGATTATATCAACAAACCTTTTGATTCTGAAGTTTTGTTGTATAAAATTAAAGCATTGCTAAATCGTAGAGTGGCACCGGTTAGAGAAGAGAAACCGGAACCTGAGCATTTTAAAATCGGTGATTTTACTTTCGATTCCAAATTGAGACAACTTCGTTACCGAAACGAAAAACCAATCAGGTTATCACCGAAAGAAGCGAAATTGCTCAAAATGTTAGCGATGCATAAAAACGATTTGATGCCGCGCGAAAAAGCACTTACTAAAATTTGGCAAGATGACAACTATTTTACTTCCAGAAGTATGGACGTATATATTGCCAAATTGCGTAAATATTTAAAACGGGATCCAAATATTAAAATTGCCAATATTCACGGAGCAGGTTTCCGTTTGATTGATTTTACTGATGAAGTTAAAGAGAATATTTAATTTTCGTGATTATTAATTTTATGGTTCTAACAAAAAAGACGCCTCCGGGCGTCTTTTTTTTTTGTTAAAAATCAGTTTAGTTTGTTGAGGAATTTTACCGTATTGACACCATCGGCATAGTCCCATAATTCGGGTGACTGGGTTGTGCCGAAATAAATGGTATTTTCAATTTCAGGCAAGTGACTAACAATGGTTTGTATTTTATCTTTATCGTGATTTAAAATTTTTATAACCTCATCTGTGTTGTTATAATATTCATAAAATAAAGTGCCTACCGGTGAAGCATAACGGCTGTCTTGTTTTAACAAAATCAAACCATTGTCAATCAAACTGTTTCTGACATATTCATCGACTGACATAAGATAAACGGCTTTGTTGTATGTATAATTATTGGCATACTTTTGATAATTGATAAGGTCTTTATATTTTAACAGCGCTTCGAACAAGGGGTTAAAATCATAGTCTGCAGGGACAAAAATTTTGGATACGTTACGGCATCCCAATCCAAAATAACGCATAATATCGTCAGCTAGTAAACGAAGTTCCTCCGGGGTTTCACGGCCGGATAATACGGCAACCGAGTTTCTGTTTTTGCGGATAATATGCGGATATTTTCCAAAATAATATTCAAAATATCGGGCTGTATTGTTACTGCCGGTTGCAATGACAGCATCGATGTTTTTTAAAGTTTCGTCCGTAAATTCAATTTTGTTTTTATATTCCGGATTGAGATACATTAAATATTTGGCTAACAAAGGCAGTAGAAGTTTGTCGTTGGATGACAATTTTGCTTTGATATTGTGACCGCTGGCCAGTACACACAAAAAATCGTGGAAGCCGACAAGGGGAATATTTCCCGCCATAACGACTCCTATGGTTTTAGGTGTGACATTGTCGTTGAAATTTTCCATACTGAACCACCTATCTATTTTTTGCGGTTGTAAAGCTTTGCCCCAATTGTACAAGGCAAAAAGCACATTCTCTTTGGTAAACCAGGGATTTTGTACTTGCGCTCTTTCAACAAGTTGCGTGAGAACTTCAAAGAAAATATCGTTATTAGGTATGTCTTTTTGTTTGAAAATACCGTTTTTTTGAAATTGGGATAAAAATTTACCGAGATTTTTTAAAGATTTTTTTCGTTCACTTATTGTCATTATCAAAAATGGTATTATATTTGTTCGCAAAATTAAACTATTAATACTTAAAAACTAATAATTATGGCATTATTTATCAACGAAGATTGTATCAACTGCGGCGCATGTTTGGCCGAATGTCCTAACACGGCTATTTACGAGCCGGGAGAAGAATGGAATATGGCTGACGGTACTTGTTTGGATGATGACACAGCACAAGAACCGATTTCAGATGAATTTTATTACATTGTTCCTGACAAGTGTACCGAATGTGTCGGCTTTTTTGATGAGCCGCAATGTGTAGCCGTTTGTCCTGTGGATGCTATCGAAAAAAATCCTGATTATGATGAATCACAGGATGATTTGATGGCTAAATACAAAAAATTACATTGCGAAAGCTAATGTAATTTTGCAAAAAAATTTAAAACATCGCCCGGTATGGGGCGATGTTTTTTTATGGTTACAGTGCAAATATTTTGAAACTTTGATGAATATTTTTTACCAAATTTTTTGTGCGTTCTGCGTGTGTATCGGTGATAAATATTTGTCCGAAAGTTTTATCGTTAACCATTTTAACTATTTGGGTTACCCGGTTTTCATCCAGTTTGTCAAAAATATCATCAAATAAAAGGATGGGTACTTGTTGGGATTTTTGTTTTAAAAATTCAAATTCTGCCAAACGTAAAGTTATTAAAAAAGATTTTTGTTGTCCTTGACTGCCGAATTTTTTTATGGGTTTACCATTGATTTCAAACAAAAAATCATCGCGGTGGATACCTTTTGAAGTATGTTGCAATATCCGGTCTTTTTGAATGTTTTGGTTTAGCAGATCGATTAACGGCTTGGCGGATAATTCCGAATCATAAATAATATTGACTTGTTCTTTGTTTTGAGATAAAATGGCATATTTTTCTTTGAGAAAAATAGCAAAATCTTTGATAAATTCTTGTCTTTTGTGGTGGATAAGCGTTCCGTATTGGTGTAGTTGTTCATTGTAAATTTGCAAAGTTTTGTTATCAAAATGATGATTGGCGGCAAAATATTTCAACAAACGGTTGCGTTGTGCCAAAACTTTTTGATAGTTGATGAGTGCCGACAGATAACCGGCATTAGCTTGGGAAATGATTTTATCTATAAATCGCCGGCGAGTATCACCGCGTTCGGAAATCAAGTCCCTGTCATAAGGCGAAATCATAACTAATGGGATCAATCCGATATGGTCGGCCAGCCGTTCATAAACTTTATTATTTCGTTTGATGATTTTCTTTTTATCAAGCTGATAACTGATATGTATCACTTCTTGCTTGCCGTTAATATCAAAAGTACCTTTTATACTGAAAGCTGTTTCACCGAATTTTACAATTTGCCGGATATTGTTGTTAAAATAAGATTTGCCAATGGCTAAAAAATATATAGCATCTAATATATTGGTCTTTCCAACGCCGTTATCACCGACAAAGCAATTGATTTTACGGTCAAAAATGAAAGTTTTTTCGTCAAAATTTTTAAAATGATAGAGTTTGAGTTCTTTTAAATGCATAATTTACTGACAAAATTCTATTGCAAATTTAATGATTATTGGTTAAAGGTTGTTTGATGGATCGGTTATCCGGTTATTTGGTTAAATAAGTTATTAGTGCCTAGTGTAAAGTGCCAAGTGCGGATTTTCTTTTCAAAGAAAACTTCGTTTTTTGATGATTACATAATATTTTTAACTTCTAATTTTTAATTTCTAATTTTTAATTTAGTTTATGGTTATTTGATAGTTGGATGTCGGATGTCGGGTGCCGGGTGTCGAATGTCATTTCGAACGAGCGACGTTAGGAGCGAGAGCCTGTCCCGTGCCCGTAGGGAGCGGGAAGAAATCTCATTTTCCATTTTAAAGTTCACTGAGCCTGTCGAAGTGCGGTTACTGAGCTTGTCGAAGTATCCACTTTCCACTAGGCACTTTCCACTAAATTATCCCTCATCTCTTATCCCTTATCCATTTTTTATTAATGTTTATTATCTTTGTCTTTTTTAAAATTGTATTTTATGGGTTTTTTACGAATAATCATTATCATTATACTTGTCTATTATGTTTTTAAGTTTATTATGCGGTTGTTGGCACCGTTTATGGCCAGGAAGATGATGGAAAAAGCGGCTGAAAATTTTGAACAACAGTTTAATAATCCTTATTATAAGAGAGATAAAGTTAAAGAAGGCGAAACTTATATTGAAAAGAAACCGCAAGAGGAAACTTACCTTCATGATGATGAAGGCGAATTTACGGATTACGAAGAAGTGGATTGATTAAAAAATCTCGGGACATCCCAATCTGACCAATTGTTTGCGACAATTAAAGTTGTAACCTAAGGTGATTTGATGAAAACCACTATTGCTGATAGGTGTGGGATTCATATCATAGGTATAGGTGTAAGCGATGGTAAAATTTTGAATTTTGCCGCCTAAAATCGGAGTAAGGGATTTGTAGTAAGATGCGTTGGCATCGGGTTCCCAATCGGTACGGTAAGAAACGCCGAGATAAATCATATTATCGGTACTGAGGTCGTAATAAAATTTTAAATTTCCGTCGGTAATAAGTTGTTGAGCAAATTCTTTATACTGAACCAAAACCGAAGGTTCAAAGTGAAAATTGCCTTTACCAAGATATGCTCCCATGGACCCTACATAATTTCTCAAATTAACAGTTTCAAAATCCGTGTAAAGTTGACGGGCGGCCATTAAAGCGTTTTTTAAAGTAGCATTAAAAAAGAATCCGTTATAGTGGTAAGACAAACCGACATCAAGATTGTAGTACATTTCACTTTGTACAATACCGCTGATAATGGGGTCCACACGGTTGGGGTCAAAGCTGGTTTCGTCTAATTGGTTTTGAACAAGTGTACCGGCTATTCCGAATGATAATTTATTGAGGTCGGCTCCGTTACCAAAATTAATATGGTGGGCGTAAGCCAATTGTAACCCTTTTTGGGAGTGATAACCGTTGCGGTCGTTAAAAATAATGGTTCCAATACCGTTTTGCCCTTCTTCACCAAGGTGGGTATGAAAACTGAAAGTTTGTAACATCGGGTTATCGGCTATCTCAAACCACTGCATACGTCCTGTTAAACGTATTTTGGCGCAGCTGCTGGCACCGGCCATTGAAGGATGTAACAGATACAAATTGTCAGATAAATAATCGTGATAAATAGGAATGCCTTCTTGCGCTTTTAAAGAAAAAGAATGCAAAAAAGAGAATATTATGGAGAATAATATAAATTTTTTCATCTGTTTATTTTTTAATTTTAATATTATAGTCAGATGTAACCTTTGATGATTAAAATAATCATTACATTATGTGTTTAATGATTATTTAAATCATGTCGGTTTCATAAATGTATATATTTGAAACTTTTAATGAAACTGATAGTGTGATTTTAGAACGCATAAAAATAAAAAAAAATTGTAATAAACAATTAATTTATTCTTTAAAAAAGGAATCAACAAACTCATTTTTATCGAATTCTTGTAAATCTTCCACTTTTTCTCCTACACCGATATATTTTACAGGTATTTGAAATTGGTCTGATATCCCTATAACGACACCTCCTTTGGCTGTTCCGTCGAGTTTTGTTACTGCCAAAGCATTTACTTCGGTAGCTTTGGTAAATTGTTTGGCTTGTTCAAAGGCATTTTGTCCGGTTGATCCATCCAAAACCAACAAAATTTCGTGTGGTGCTTCGGGTATGATTTTTTGCATAACTCTTTTGATTTTACTCAGTTCGTTCATCAGATTAACTTTGTTATGCAAGCGCCCGGCGGTATCAATTAAAACCACATCAACGTTATTGGCAACAGCCGATTGAAGGGTGTCATAAACTACCGATGCAGGGTCACTGCCCATTTTTTGTTTGATAATGGGAATACCGACGCGATCAGCCCAAATTTGCAGTTGGTCAATGGCGGCCGCTCTAAAAGTGTCTGCTGCACCGAGCATCACTTTTTTGCCTTCATTTTTATATTTATATGCCAGTTTGCCGATAGTCGTTGTTTTTCCGACCCCGTTTACGCCGACAACCATAATAACATAAGGTTTGGTAGTATCCGGTGAAAATTTAAGTGCATTTGCCGTTTCATTTTCAGCCAACAAACCGGCTATTTCTTCCCTTAATATCTTGTTGAGTTCGCTTGTTCCCAGATATTTGTCTTTGGCAACACGTTTTTCTATCCTCTCAATAATTTTTAAAGTTGTATCTACGCCTACATCGGAGGTAATCAATACTTCTTCCAAATCGTCGAGGACTTCATCGTCAACTTTCGATTTGCCGGCTATGGCTTTGGACAATTTTGAAAAAAAACTTTTTTTGGTTTTTTCCAAACCTTTGTCCAAGCTTTCTTTTTTCTGTTTTGAAAAAATTTTTTTAAACATAAAAAACAGGTTATAAGTGTGACGAAAATACGATTTTTCATATCAAATACCAAAAAAAAAATCCAATCTTACAAAAAATAAGATTGGATTAAACAATTATGAAAAATCCGTTTTGATTATTTTTTGAAAAAATCTTTGGCCAAATCGGCGTTAACAATTTTTTCTTCGAAGACATACGCACCTGTCTTAGGTGACTTTTTCAAACGGATTACTTTTGTGTATTTTTTTGAACCTGTTTGTAAGGTTGCTACTGTTTTTTTAGCCATGACTTTAAATTATTTAATTTCTTTGTGAATAGTGTGTCTGCGTAAAATAGGATTGTATTTTTTCAATTCCAATCTTCCCGGGGTATTTTTACGGTTTTTGGTCGTAATATACCTGGAAGTTCCCGGCATACCACTGTCTTTGTGTTCGGTGCATTCCAGAATGACTTGTACTCTATTACCTTTTGTTTTCTTTGCCATGTTACTCTGATTTAAACGTTTCTTTTTAAATAGCCTTTTGCTTTTGCTTCTTTTATTGCGGCTGTTATACCTTTTTTGTCAATAATTTTCAACCCGGCTTTTGATACTTTTAAAGTGACCCAACGGTCTTCTTCGGGGATATAAAATTTCTTCTTAAAAAGATTAATATCAAATCTTCTTTTGGTTTTATTGTGAGCATGGGACACATTATTTCCCACCATCACCTTTTTTCCTGTAATTTCGCAAACTCTCGACATCTTGCTATGATTTTATCTTATTCAAAGTGCGTGCAAATTTATAAATAATTTTTTATCCGGCAAAAGTTTATGACTCATTTTTTTAAAATTATTTTTAATACCTGAAAGAATTATTTTTTGCCTTGAAACCGGAAAAAAAGAAACGATTTACCGGACTAATAAATAGTTATTTTTGGTAATAAAGTTTTTTTTAAAGCATTTTGTATCCGAGATTAAAGCCTAAACCTCCGTAGGTGACAGGGCTGTAATTTATTTGAAAAAACAGATGTTTCCAATCTCCCCGTATACCAAAATCAACGACTGCACGGTTAAAATTGTTTTTTATATTCAAGGGGTCTTCGATATCTTCGGCAACTACGGAACCAAAACCGGCAGGATCAGCTATATAGACGGGATAAGTTCCTTCAACTTTAATATTTGATGTTCCCGAATTGAAACCGGCACCGGCAAATATATTGATGTGTTTTCCTAATGAATAATCAAAATAAGCGGCAAAATTCAAACTGGTATAAACGATATTGATTTCTTGATTGTCATAAGGACCTGTGGTGTGTCCGGTAATTGTTACGGGTGTATATATTTGCCCGGGTTTTATATCCAGCTTTGAATTTCCGAATAAATATGCACCACCGGCTTGAAGGCTGATGCCGAAAGCTTTGTCTTGCAAGGATTTGATAAACAGGGCTAAATCCTGTTGAATGGCACCACCAAACATTCCTATCTTAAAATCAGAATCAGGTACAGAAATATAAGGAATAAAGTTGAAGGATAGATTGGTATGATTTAAGCGCAAAGTAATACCGGCAAAAGGTAATGGCATTGCTGTTTTTTGACTTCCGGTTGGTGTATCAAATTCAATTAAAGGTTGTCCTAATATATTTTTGGCTTTTGATACCAAGGTAATGCTTTTTAAAGAATCTCCGAAAACCGTTTGAGCCATAACATTTTCGGGATCTTTCGGTTCAAAGTTTTTTAAATTCAATTTGGTTACATCAAAAGTCCAATCATCTCCGGGAATACTGATATATGCGGCTTTGATATTGATTTCCAAATGATAATCGTCCTCTCTTTTAATTTTGGAATAATTGACATCGGATAAACCGTAAACTATGGCTTTGTTTAAAGGTTTGATATAAGCTTCTACCAATTTGCTACCGTCTTCAACTCCTCCTTGGATGAGAGAGCCGGTATCGATCAAATATTGACTGTAAACGTTAAAATTGGCGATTATAATTAGAATAGCAACAATTTTTTTCATTGATTTCAAAAATTGAAATTTATATCCGCAAAATTAAAAAAGTAATAATAAAAACCTTGTAATTTTTGTGACAATTACAGGGAGTGAAAAGCCGGCATATCTTTATTACGATAAATAGTAAGTTTTGAACTTACGGTTAAATTCATTTTTATATGAATCACTGATACTGATGATTTGCCCCCAAACGCGGATATTTTTATTATTGATACGTCCTTCAAAAAACGGTGGTTTCAGGTTGATAATATAATGATCGTTAACACGGACGAAATTATAAGGTAAGTTTTTTATTAATTGTTTCAAAGAATTTTTTAAAAAATACAATTTATGGGCACGGGTTATTAACCAGATGTAATTTTTACGGAATTCGGTATTGTATTCTTTTAAAAATTTGACATCGCGAGTAAAAAATGCAATATCATCAAATGCAACATTTTTTCGTGTTAAATCTTTGGTACTAAGGTTTTTAAGTATGTCCAGATAATTAACTAATACTTGGATACCTAATTTTCCGGTATTTTCAATCCGGAGGTCTTGGTCTCGGTTTCTTTGTAAGGCAGTGTAAATGGCACGTTTTAATTCGGCGGCATTCAGCCGGGGTTTTGTTTTCACCAAATAATGTTCGTGACGGGTTTCAAGAGCTTTGGCAAAAAACATATCATTGTCAAAATCCGTCACATATATAAAAGGTATATGGTAATCATTATAAAGCATTTTGCCCAAATCTATACCGGTCAAATCGCCTTGCAATTTGATATCCAAAAGAACCAAATCGGGACGTTTCTCTTCAATCTTACGCAATGCTTCTTCAACACTGGGTGTATAGTCACTTGTGCTAAAACCTTCTTTTTCCAAAATTTTTTTTATCCGGCGGTACAAAATAGCTTCGTCTTCGACAATTAAAATGTGTTCATTCAATTTGATTGTTTTTTGTTAATTTTTTTCAAATTTACTTAAAATTTCCCTATTTCTCTACACCAATTTTTTTTGTTTATATAATTTAAAATACTTTTTAGTCTTTTTTTGTTTTTAGCCCGTTTTTAATAAATTATTTTTAAAAAAGACGAAATCCGAATAAAAAATGATAAGTTAAAATTCCAAATTGAAGCCGGCCAAAACATTAAATCCGGCTTGTGGAAAATAATAAGGGTCATCTCCCCACATATAACCGTTTGAAGCATATTTATTGTTAAAAATATTGTTCAATTTTAAAGTGAATGTTGCATTTTTAAACCATTTGGCAGAACCGGTTTTATAACTCAATAACAGATTTTCAATCCAATAACTATCTAATTTTGAAGCCGGAATATTACGGTTGTCCATATATTGACTGCCGACATATTTGGTAATGGCCGTTAATTTTAATTTTTTTACCGGTTTGAAAGTTATCATTCCGGCACCGACTACATCAGGCGAATAGGCAATTTTGGTTTTTTTATAAACTTTAAATTGACCGTTTTCACGGGCTATATATTCTTTATTACGGTTGTCGCTCAATGATAAATTTCCTTCGAAGTTTATTTTATCGTTATAACTGTAATTTATCCGTGTTTCTATTCCGTAGCGATGGCTTTCCCCGACATTTTCACGGATAGGGTCTCCGACATTGGTAATACGTCCGCTTAATACCAATTGGTCTTTGTAAAGCATAGCGTATAAATTTACTTCCGTAATGAGTTTGTTGTTTTTGTATTTCCAGCCGGCTTCAATGTCGTTTAGTGTTTCGGGTTTTGGCTTGCCGGTTACGCTGTTTTGATAATCGTCGCGATTGGGTTCCCGGTGGGTTTGTGCTACCGAAAGATATAAATCATTGGGCGAATCCAAATCGTAATACAAACCGATTTTAGGATTGATAAAAAATAAATGGTCGGTCAACTGCCAAGGGGTTTGCCAAGTAATGGTACCGTTGACGGTATAATCGATTTTTCTAAATTGGATATCGGTAAAAAGTTTGAGACGTTTGCTGATATTATAAACAGCTTTTGTAAAGCCGTTTACCGATTTTTTGATGCCGGTGTTTCTATAATATTCGTGCCGGATTTTGTTATCGGAAGCATATTGAGTCCAAATAACACGGCCGAAATGCCTGCCGTCATATTCGTTAGCGGCTAAACCTAATATGTAGTGACCGGTACCACTGTGGTATTCCAACGAAGCAACAGCGCCATAAAAATCATTATCGAGCCATTTACGGCGAATCAAATCGGTATGATCGATTGTTTGACCGTTTATGACAACAGGTGCGAAGCCGTAATCTGCAAAATCTTCATCTTGTTTGTATTGCTCGTAATAACCGCGTCCATAAGTATAGTGAGTGGCTAAATTCAACATAAAATCTTTGGTAAATTTATGACTGAAATGTAATTGATAATGGTCTTGACGGTAATTATCCACTTCGTTGTCATAGTAATCTATAACATTCCAGTTATTATCATAAATAGCTCCGGCATAATTGAAGGTTGGATTGGTTTTAAAAGTTTGTTTATCAACACCGTACCAAGCTTGATACGTAATTTCGTGTCCTCCGAAAGCAAGGGCTTTCAACGTGTTTTTACCATCTTTGTAAGCGCCCGAAACATAATAAGATTTCAGATTTGAAGAGGCCCTGTCGATATAGCCGTCGGAGGTGGTTTTTGAAAAATGTCCTGTAAACGAAAAATGATTGTTGAGCAGTCCCGTACTACCTTTAATACCGAATTTTTGCGTATTAAAACTACCGTAAGCGGCTTGTATGCCGGCTGATGCTTCTTTTGATATCCGGTCGGTTTGCAGATTTATACTGGCACCGAAAGCCCCGGTTCCGAAAGTGGATGTTCCGACACCCCGTTGAATTTGAATACTTTGTGTATTGGCGGCAATATCCGGGATATCGACCCAATAAACACTTTGAGATTCTGGGTCGTTAAACGGGATACCGTTTAAGGTGACATTGATTTGTTGCGGACTGATACCTCGAATACGGATACCTGTATATCCGACACCGGCACCTGCATCCGACGTTACAACAACACCGGGCAAAGTTTCCAATAAATACGGTATATCTTGTCCTAAGTTTTGTTCTTGTAGTTGTTCTTTTGTAACATTGGTTTGTGCCACGGGCATATCGGGCGTGGCTTTAACGGCATTGATAATCACTTCTTCCAATTTTTCCGCAGCGGGATGCAGTTGAATTTTGAGATATGTATAGCGTTGAGCAATCACGACTATTTCTTTGGTTTGATAACCTGTATAGGAAATAACCAAAGTATATTTGCGTGGTTTTACGGTAAATTCAAATTCACCGTTAGACCCGGTGGTATGTCTTAGATTGATTTCTTTCAGGGTAATGACCGCACCACTCAAAGGTTGATTGTCTTCACCGGTGACTGTTCCCGAAATTTTTACTTCTTGTGCCAATAAAGACCAACCGGTCAGTAAAAACAATAAAACGAGTTTTTTCATAATCTTGCTTTTAACAAATATTTTTTTAATGATGATTTTAAAAAACAAGGGAAGTATCAATCCGGATTAGCTCCCTTAACGGCATTACCCGTTCAGGTTCTAAGGGTATGATCTCAGCCCGGTTTGTTAAGGCACCCCTGTTTTTCGTTTGCAAAGATAGGTATAATTAGTTGAAAGTTGAAAGTTGAAAGTTGAAAGTTTATTTGTACTTCATAGAATACTTTGAGCTTTGATGATTGTTTATTACTTCATACTTTATTCTCGTCTTATGAATTATTGATGAGTTGATGACTTGATGAATTGATGATTTTTATCGCCACTAATTCACGAATGTTTTTTTAAAAAACCGCTCCGTCGTGGGTCTCCCGACCCCGACGGTGTATCAACATTGTAAAAACGATAACAATAAAAAAAATCCATTGAGCCCCGTAGGGGCGACCTGTTAGTAGATGATAACAATAAAAATACCCTAAAAACCCCGAAGGGGTGAAATGATTATAGCATTAATAAAAAAATGATACACCGGCCCAACTCCGAAGGATAGCGTTATTAATTTAACCGGTAATCCGGAAAATTGGCAACCGGCAAGAGTTAATTTGAGAGATTAATCAAAATCTTTATTTTCTCCTACTGCCGCTTTTTGGATATTGATTAATTTGGCATTTTGGTCATTACCGTCCAGCACAAAAGCTACAATATCACAGTTATTTATATCGGTAACATCCTGTGGAATTGCTCCGCTGTATTGATAATGATAAACATTGTCAGCTCCGGTTTGGTTTGCCGGAATAGTTTCACCGTAAACACCTGTCAAAGCGGCACGCAAAGTATGATTGTGTTCAAAATTTGGAATGGGATTTTGTCCGCCGTAATAACTCGTTCCGTTTACCTGGTCGGCAAATAAATGATTTTCGGTAACACAAACAACCACATTCAGGTTTTTTTGAGAAAAATCCATATCGAAGCGTACCGCTACATCAACATTAAGGGTATTGCCGGATACCCCGGAATTGATAGCCAACCCCAAACCTTGCGGCTTATTCAACTCATTTTGCAGGGTACTATAATTTTCATCCCAAACCTTACCTAACACCCGGTTAACAATAGGAGTAGGAAATTGATTGATCCCGTAATCATTGGTCAAGGTTTGTATATCGTTAAATTCGAAAGGATCATCTCCCGGAATAAACGATTTATGTATGGATACGGGAATAATGTGGTCGTTTTGTAAAACAGCTTGTTCCAAATTATAAATAACCCGCGGACAATTGGGGCACCAGGTCCCGGTATAATCTTCAACCAAAACTTTGGTAGAATGGCGCGGTGCGATAACATTTACGATGTAAGGATCACTCTCAATGACTTGTCCATCCAACGTTACGGAAGCTTTTACTTCGTGTGAACCTGCTTGGTCAAAAACGATTTCATTGGTACTTTGAGCTACCCCATCCACATAAAAAACGGCAGCCGTTGTCAAATCATTTCCAGAAAGGTTTTTCGCTTGAAAAGGAACAGGATAATCTGTGATTAATTGAGAACCATACGGATTATCCACTTCTATAATTAATGCATCGGAAATCCCTTCCTCTTTAATATCGCATGAAACGAATAATAATATAATTGAAAAGACGATGAGTAGTTTGTTCATTGTTTTAAAATTTGGGCTAAAATTAAGAAAAAAATTAAATCAAGTATGATGACAGCTGTCGTTGTGGTGATGATCGTGATTATCTTGTCCGGGGATTTTCCGTTCGGCATTTTCCATTAGCCATTGCATCAATACTAGCGGATTGGTAAACAGACGGGCAGCTATTTGACCGTGTTTGAGCGGTATTGTATCAGGTAGACTGATTTTACGGGCATCATTTAACAAGAAACCCAAACGGTGCGGTTTATGTGAAACTATACGTGGTAAAATATATTTAATAAACCAGTCAGCGGTTTCTTGTGATACCAAATGTTCCGTTTGACGCCAATCTATATAAATTTGATGCGCCCGTTTGTAAATCCGTTTGTCTAAAAAATTTAAAAATTCGTGATAAACTCCTTCTTCATCCATATACCCGGCATATTCTGTCCAATAAAAATGCATCAGGTATTGCAATTCGAGATAATTGACTTTTAAAAATTTTGAGGTGTAAAGTATCATTGGTTATTTGGTTAACTGGTTATTTGGTTATTTGGTTATTTGATGATATTGGTTATTTGATGTTTGATGTCGGATGTCGAGTGTCGAATGACCGGTGTCGGGCGTCGGATGACCGTTGTCGAATGTCGGGCGTCATTTCGAACGGGTGAGGCACGAACGGGGAAAAATCTCATTTAACAGGTCACTGAGCCTGTCGAAGCGTTCATTCTTCATTCTCCATTTTCCATTCATCTACTTGTTATATGTTTTAATTCCGTCCGTCTTGTGCCCACAACAATTTTTTTTGCAAAGTTTTGATAAATGAATTTTCACTGAATTGAATCAACTTAACCGTAAAAGGAGCCGTATAAACATTAATTTCCGTATCGACCGGCAAACTATATACCCGGCTATCCAAAGATATCAAAAATTCGGGTTCGCGACTGGCTACTTTTAATTTGATAATATGGTCGTTTGACACAACCAAGGGACGCACGGTCAGATTGTGCGGTGCAATAGGATTGATAATCAAATTCATAGACTCAGGCGCTACAATAGGTCCCCCGCAACTCAACGAATAAGCCGTCGAACCGGTAGGTGTGGCTATTATCAAACCGTCCGCCCAGTAAGTTGCCAAATGTTCATCGTCTATAAATGTATCTACATTAATCATCGCTGTTGTATTTTTTCTATTGACAACCAATTCGTTAAGAGCAAAATTCATTTTTTTGATACCGGGGTGTTCCGGTGAGGTTTCGATAGCGACCAAATTCCGTTCGCTGATAGTATATTGTCCTTTAAAATATAATTCAACGGCTTTTTCCAATTGTTCTTTTTGCACGGTTGCCAAAAAACCAAGCCGTCCGGCATTAATTCCGAAAACAGGGATATTTTTATCACGGATATATGTCAATGCCCTTAAAATAGTGCCGTCACCACCGTAAGTAAAAAATACATTTGTATCGGAGGGAAGGTCTTCACAATTGCTAAAAGTGCGAAACGAAGGATATGATTTTAATAAATAACCTGTATCAACTTTCGAAAGATTGCGGTGCTGCAACAGTTTTTCATAAAAATCTTTTTGAAAAAGGATTTCAACTTTATGCTTCAATAAAATATCAAGTAGTAAAAGCAAATAAGTAAATGATTTTTCCGGACGGTAATAGCCGTATATGGCGACTTTTTTCATGGTCAGTATTTGAATACGGTAAAATTAAGAAAAATATAAGTAGATAATAGTGTTATTTTCTTTTCATTTTTTTATTCATTTGCCAAAGAAATTACTTTTTTTATGAGTTTGGGATTTAACCAAGTTCCTTTTTCTGTTAATTCTGTCAATAGTTCCCTGAGAGAATTAATTATACCTTTTTCTTTGGCTTTTAAAAGAATACCTAATGTTCCGGTAAGTTTTAAACCTAACCTTTTAGCATACCGCCTTCCCATTATTTCATCTAATATCACTAAATCAGCTTTTTGTTCTTTTGCAAGTATTAAAACCTCAGCTTCACCTTTATCCAAATCGACAAAAAAAGAAAGTGAATCTGTATTTTTAATGTGTTTTATTTTAATCCAGTCAATTGATTTTAAGTCTTGATAATATGATTTGTATTTTCCTTTCTCAATTTCTTGGTAAACAGCATTTGGGACAATGATTTCACCATAAATTTCTTTTAGGATATTTAGTTTATCAATTTTCAACAAAGAAAGAATTGGTGTTGTATTCGTAATAACTTTAGGCATTGTTCAAATCATTTTCTAATTCATCCTCAATACCATTATGAAAATAAGAAACATTGTATTTCTGAAGTAAATCAAGAAAATCTAATCTATTAATAT